>NZ_JBEXNN010000022.1:0-99686 GCF_040611115.1 Streptomyces sp. NPDC003038 | reverse complement strand
GGGGGGGGGCGGCCGCGCGCGCCCGGCCCCCCCCCGCCCCGGCCCGTGTACGCGCCGTACGTCTCCGCGCCGCACGTCTCCGCGTACGTGCCCGGCCAGGCCGCCGGGAGCTCGGCCCGCCACGGTGATCAACCGGGCTTCCGAGAGCGGGCGAGGTGACGGCCGGTCCGCGCCCCGGCCTCGGCTGTGTGGGCGCCCCCCGGCTACTCACCGGGCTCGACCGGTTCCCCCGTCTGGACCGCGAGGCCCATCTCGGCACGCACGGCACGTTGCCCCGGTACCGGCCGGAAGAACTGGTCCGCCTCGCGGACGACATCGACCTGCGGGGCCGGGGCGGAGCGGGCTTCCCCTTCGCCCGCAAGCTGCGCGCCGTCATCCGGTCGGCCCGGGGACGGGACGGGCGTACCGCCGTCGTCGTCAACGGCACCGAAGGCGAACCGAGCTGCCTCAAGGACACCGCGTTGCTGCTGCACGCCCCGCACCTGGTCCTCGACGGCGCCCTGCTGGCGGCGGCCGCGCTGGCCGCCGAGGACGTGGTGCTGGCCGTGACGAGGGCGGACGTGGAGCAGTCGGTACGAGAAGCCGTCGCCGAGCGCGGCCCGTCCGGCCGTCGGGTGCGCGTGATGCGGCTCCCCGATCGCTTCGTGACCGGGGAGGGAACCGCCCTCGTCAGCGGGTTGAACGGTGGTGCGGCGCTGCCGTCGGGCAGGACGGTCCGCACCAGCGAGCGCGGCCTGAACGGGGTGCCCACGCTGCTGTCGAACACCGAGACGTTCGCCCAACTCGCGGTCGCCGCAAGGCTCGGCGCGCCGGAGTACCGTGCGGCCGGTCTGTCCGCGGAACCGGGCACCGTCCTGCTGACGGTCGCCGGGTCCGTGGTCGTGGAGACACCCACGGGGACCTCCCTGGCGTACGTCCTGGACCTGTGCGGCACCGACCCCGGCCAGGGCGTGCTCGTCGGCGGCTACCACGGCAGATGGCTGGACCCCGGCTCCGCCCGTGCCTCGGAGGTGTCCCGCCTGTCCCTGGCGACGTTCGGCGCGGTACTGGGAGCGGGCGCGGTCCTGCCCCTGCCCGAGGACACCTGCCCGGCCGGCGAGGTGGCGCGGGTGACCCGCTGGATGGCGAAGGAGTCGGCCGGGCAGTGCGGGCCGTGCGTCCGCGGCCTGCCCGGGCTGGCCGACGTACTGGAGCAGGCCGTGCGGGGAGGAGGCCGGGCAGCCCTCGAAGCGGTGGAGGCGCGGCTGAGAGCGGTCCGGAGCCGCGGCGCGTGCAGCCACCCCGACGGTACGTCGCACTTCGTGGCCTCGGCGCTCACCGCGTTCCCCGACGAGTTCAGGGACCACGCCCTCGGCAGCGGGTGCGGCCGACGGGTGCTGGGGGCACTGCCGCTGCCGCAGGACGAGAGCCCGGAGCGGCTGGTCGTGAACTGGACTCTGTGTAAAGGCCACGGGCTGTGCGCGGACATCCTCCCCGACGTCGTACGGCTCGACGGGGACGGCTTCCCGGCTCACGGGTCCATGCCGGTGCCGGGACGGCTGCGGCCGAAGGCGCTGCGCGCGGTGCGGCGCTGCCCGGCCCTCGCGCTGCGCATCCAGGACTGAGCCGGTGAACGTCCCGTGTCACCCCGCGAGTTGAACTTTGGCGGGATCTGACAAATTCCGGGGGATATGGACTTCACTCGGCCTGCGCCCCGTATCAATGACCGAGAGAACAACAACGCAGGACCGAATCCGAAGGAGAGACCGTGAACAAAAGGCGTCGCGAGATATTCGCCGGGTCGGCGGTCGCGGTATTGCTGCTGACGGCCGGATGCGGCATCGGCGAGAAATCACCCCAAAATAAAACAGCGGTGCAGCCGGTGAGCGGCAGCAAACAACTCGGGTCCGCACACGATACGGGCGGCGCGTACGGGTCGGACGCGGAGCCCGGATCGGGCTCGGGGTACGGAGACGACCCGGCGGCCGCCCCGGCGGGCGGAGCCGCCAAGACCGGCCCGGCCGGGCAGCTGACGGTGCGGGAGCTTCCGGACGTGGGCGGGGCGGTGACCGACGGCGAGGGTTTCACGCTCTACCGGTTCGACAAGGACACCGCCCAGCCCCCCAAGTCCGCCTGCGACGGGGACTGCGCCGCGGCCTGGCCCCCGGTGGCGGCGGACGGGGCGACGGCCGGCGCGGGGGTCGACTCCGGCCTTCTCGGTTCGGTCGAGCGCGCCGACGGTACCCGGCAGCTCACCCTCGCGGGATGGCCCGTGTACCGCTACGCGAAGGACGCGAAGGCGGGAGACGCGCTCGGTGAGGGCGTCGGCGGCACGTGGCGCGTGCTGGGGGCCGACGGAAAGCCGGCCGTCGCCGGGAAGAAGCCCGCGGAGGGAACGGCGGGAGCCGCAGGGGCGGGGGCGGAGGCGGAGGGGGCGAAGAAGGACGCCGGTCTTTCCGTCAACCAGAATGCCCGCATCGGCAACATTCTCGCCGATGCGGAAGGGCGGACGCTCTACCGTTTCGACAAGGACAGCGCCTGGCCGATGAAATTCGGCTGTCTCGAATCCTGCCTCGACACCTGGAAGCCCGCAAAGGCGGTCGACAAGGACAAGGTGTCGGGAATTTCCTCGGAACTGGTCGGGTCGGTGAAACGGCCCGACGGGACGGAGCAGATGACGATCGACTGCTGGCCGGTCTACTGGTTCACCGGTGACACGAAGCCGGGTGATATCAGCGGGCACGGCAAGCAGGGCCTCTGGTTCGCCGTCACCGACAAGGGTGAGAAGGCGAAGGCGGCCTAGCGGCTGCCCGCACGTGGCGCCCGGGCTCCTCCCCACCCGGGCGTCACAGCCGACCCGCTGCTCCGAGCCGATCCCGACCGTGAGGTTGCCATGCTGTGGACCGACCACCGAACCCGGTGTCCCCGCCCGGCATTTTGGGCGGTCGCGGCGGTGTGCGCCGCCCTGCTGTGCGGCGGCTGCGCGGGCCACTCGGCGCCGCACGACGGGGCGGGGACGCGCGGGGCGGAGACGCCCGAAGACCGGCAGGCCGGGACAGGCCCGGCCTCGATCGAAGCGATCGCCACCGTTATCGGGTGCACGGCCGAAGTGAACGTCCAGGCCGAGGAATTGCGCGAAGGGGGCTGCGTAACCGAGCAGGGCGCCTACCGTATGGTCACCTTCGCCGCCGCCGAGGGGCTGCGCGCGTGGCTGACCGAGGCCCGGAACTACGGCGGCAGCTACCTGGTCGGTGACCGGTGGGTCGTCACGACGCCGTCGGCGGACGCCCTGACCGCACTGCGCGCCCGGCTCGGCGGCTCCCTCGAGAACGGGGACGCCCACGACACCCACGACGCCCCCGATGGCCACACGCCCCACCCCGGCGCCGCGCACTGACCGCGCGGGAGCGACGACGGCCGAACGGCCACTCCCCCGGCGGGCGGAGACCGTCGCCGACGGGTCGGACGCGTCGCCCGCCCTCACTGACGGGACAACGGCCGGGTCTTCGCCTACCAGAACGGCGATGTGGCGGCGGGCCGTGGCCGTACTCCGTCCGCCGGCCGAAGCGAATCCCACGGCGTACGAGGTGGACCTGGCCAAGGCGCTCACGTGCCTCGCCCTCCTCCTGGGCCGGTTGGGGCGATGGCCGGAAGCTCTGGACGCGGCGGCCCAGCCGGTGGCGCTCTACCGGCGAGCGCCCGAGGCACCGCGGCCGGGCCACGAGCCACTCCTCGCCGACCTGCTCTCCGGCGTCCGCTTCCACCATGCGAACGCGGGGAGATGGCACGACGCGGTCGACGCGGCCGAGGAAGCGGCGGCGATCCTGCGCCGGCTTGCCGCCGCCCGCCCGGGCGCGTACGGGCCCGAACTCGCGCAGGCTCTGGCCACCCTCGACGCCTACCGCTCCCAGAGGGGCCGAAGCCCGCCCGGGTTGATCGGAGCGTGATGTCATGTGGTCTATTGCCTCCGGGAGTTCGGACCCGTGGGCAACGCCTCGAAAGGAACGACCACTGCCATGAGCCGAAGAGGCATATCTCTTCTCATCGCGTCAGGACTGCTGTCCCTGCCGCTGATCGGGCCACCCCAGGCTGCCGCCGCCGACACCCTGGTGTCGACCGGTAAGCCGACGACGACCTCGTCGATCGAAGGGAGCGGGTTCGAAGGGGGGCTCGCGGTCGATGCGAATACGGCCACCCGGTGGGCGAGTGCCGAGGGCGTCGATCCGCAGTGGGTGCGCATCGACCTCGGTTCCAGCCACACGATCTCCCGGGTCAGGCTCAACTGGGAGGCCGCGTACGCCAAGGCGTACAAGATCCAGACCTCCGCGGACGGTTCGGCCTGGACCGACATCTACTCCACCAGTGCGGGCGACGGGGCAATCGACGATCTGACCGTCTCCGGTACCGGACGCCATGTCCGGATGTACGGCACGGGCCGAGGCACCCCGTACGGCTACTCCCTCTGGGAGTTCGAGGTCTACGGCTCCGCCGGCAGCACCGACACCACCGCACCCAGTGCCCCCGGCAGCCTCCGCTCGACGGGGTCGACGGCCACGAGCGTCTCGCTCGCCTGGAACGCGGCCGCCGACAACGTGGGGGTGACGGGCTACAACCTCTACCGTGGCGGCAGCCTGATCCGCTCCACCACCGGTACGTCGTACACCGACACCGGACTCACCGCCCCGACCTCGTACAACTACACCGTGAAGGCGCGCGACGCGGCGGGGAACCTCTCGGCCGCGAGCAACACACTCGGCGTCACGACCCCGGCCGTACCCTTCGCCAGCCACCTCAAGCCATACGTCCCGGGCATCCTGAAGCCGTCCGGCACTCAGGCGACGATCGACCAGAAGGTCGTCGACTACTACAGGAACTGGAAGTCGGCCTTCGTCCGCCAGAACTGCGGCAACGGCTGGTACCAGGTCATCTCACCTGACGCCGACCACCCTTACGTCGCCGAGGCGCAGGGCTACGGGATGGTCATCGCCGCGACCATGGCCGGCGCCGACCCCGACGCCAAGAAGATCTTCGACGGTCTGGTGAAGTGGAAGATCGACCACCCCTCCGCCATCAACCCGAACCTGCTGGCAGCCGAGCAGGACGTCAACTGCAAGAGCGTCAACGGTGGGGACGGCGCCACCGACGGTGACATGGACGTGGCGTACGGGCTCCTGCTCGCCGACAAGCAGTGGGGCAGCGCGGGCACGTACAACTACAAGGATCTCGCGATCAAGCACATCAACGCGATCAAGAAGGACGAGGTCAACCCGACGACGAACCTGCTCAAGCTCGGCGACTGGAGCAGCTCCGGCGACCAGTACTACTACATCTCCCGCACGTCGGACTGGATGGTGGACCACCTCCGGGCCTTCCGCACCGCGACCGGCGACGCGGCCTGGGACACGGTCCGCACCGCGCACCAGACCCAGATCGCCAACCTGCAGTCCGCGTACGCGCCGAGCACCGGCCTGCTGCCCGACTTCGTCGTCAACACCAACACCACCCCGAAGCCCGCCGCCGGGCAGGTCCTGGAGGATCCCAACGACGGCGCCTACTGGTGGAACGCATGCCGCACCCCCTGGCGCATCGCCGACGACGCGGTCACCAGCGGTGACGCGAAGTCGCTCGCGGCGGCGCGCAAGCTCAACAGCTGGATCAAGACGAAGACCGGCGGCGACCCGAACAAGATCGCCATCGGCTACAAGCTCGACGGCACACAGATCTCGGCGGGCAGCGAGGCGGCGTTCTTCGCCCCGTTCGCGCTGGCGGCGATGACCGATCCGGGCAGCCAAGCGTGGCTCGACGCGCTCTGGAGCAAGATGCTGGCCACCCCCATCGACACCGGCAGCTACTTCTCGGCGAGCATCCAGTTGCAGGTCATGATCACCGCATCCGGCAACCACTGGGTCCCGTAGCGCACCTGGCCGTGCCCACCGGCTGACACCAGGCCGGTGGGCATGGGTGGGGCGATACGAGGTACCCGCATGGCATGGGATCGAGCAAGCGCTATGCCGTCGCCGCCTCGGGACAGTGGACCGACGAGGAGGAGGGCCGGAGCCGGCTCCCGGCGGGAGAGGCCCACGCCTGGGAACCGGGGAGGAACGAAACCGTCTGCGGTCTCTCCCTCAGCCGCTCCGAGCTGGCGCGTTTCCCCCACGTCTCCTGGAGCGACACGATCCCCGAATCCGGCGGAGCTGCCGACCGCGTCCAGCGGCTGTGCCCGCGATGCGCCTCGGTCGCCGGGCGCCGGGGCGGTGACGCCCGCCCTCCGTGGCAGCGCACCAATCCCCGCCCCTGATCCGAGGTGGCTCTGTCAGCGGTCGCAGCTGGTCGCGGGGCAGCGGGCCCACGTCGGACCGTCGGCAGCCTCCGCAGCCTCCGCAGCCTCCGCCGCCTTCCGCCGACACGCCGACGCGGTGGAGCACTAAGCCGTATATCACCACAAACTGACTACGCTGACCCGTCCGCTCCGTTCACTGCGGGTGCCACGGTGCCGTCCCGGGGTGGCCAGACGTTGTCCGACGAACCGGAGGTACCCCGGCCGTGACCGCCGACGCCCGCACCACCGTCGTCCTGATCACCCACAACCGTCGCGATCAGCTCCTGCGGACCCTCGACCGCCTGGCCGCGCTCCCGGAGGCACCGCCGGTGATCGTCGTGGACAACGCGTCGACCGACGGCACCCTGCGGGCCGTGGCCCATCGTCATCCCGAGGCCACCGTGCTCACGCCCGGCCTCAACCTCGGCGCCCCGGGCCGCAACCTCGGCGTACGCCATGCCCGTACTCCCTACGTGGCGTTCAGCGACGACGACTCGTGGTGGGAGCCCGGCTCGCTGGCCCGCGCGGCGGACCTGATGGACCGGCACCAGCGCCTCGGGCTGCTCGCGGCGCGCGTCCACGTGGGTCCGGGGCAGGAACCGGACCCACTGAACGGCATGCTCGCCGCCTCCCCGCTCGGCCGCGCCGCCGACCTGCCGGGACCACAGGTGCTGGGATTCCTGGCCTGCGCCGCGGTCGCCCGGCGGGAGGCGTACCTGGAGGCGGGCGGATACCACCCGATCCTGTTCCTGGGCGGCGAGGAGACGCTGCTCGCCTACGACCTGGCGGCACGCGGCTGGGGCGTGTGCCACTGCCCCGACGTCATCGCCGTGCACTGCCCGACCGGCGGTGTCCGGCCGGGGCGGCCCGCCGTCCAGCGCCGCAACGCCGCGCTGACGGCGTGGCTGCGCCGTCCCCTGCCCGTCGCTCTGCGCCACACCCGCGAGCTTGCCGCAGATGCCCGGCGGGACCCGGAGGCCCGCACGGCCCTGCGCGAGATGTTCAAGCGGCTCCCGGCAGCCCTGCGGGAGCGCCGACCGCTCCCCGCGGCCGTGGAAGCCGCCGCGCGGCGCCTGGACTCGGAAGGAGCGCTGGTGTGAGCGACCCCCGCACCACCGTCGTCGTGATCACCCACAACCGCCGGGACGAGCTGCTCCGCACGCTGGAAAAGCTTGCGCGGCTCCCGGAGCGCCCTCCGGTGATCGTCACGGACAACGCCTCCCGCGACGGCACCGCCGAGGCCGTCGCCCGCCTCCACCCGGAGGTCACGCTGCTGACGCCCGGCCGGAACCTGGGCGCCGTGGGCCGCAATCTCGCCGTCCGCCAGGTCCGCACGCCCTACATCGCCTTCTGCGACGACGACTCCTGGTGGGAGCCCGGCTCGCTGACGCGCGCCGCCGATCTGCTCGACCGGCACGAGCGCCTCGGCTCCGTCACCGCGCGCATCCTCATCGAACCGGGTGGCCGGGAGGACCCCATCGTGGCCGAGTTGCGCGACTCACCGATCGAGGGGCCCGCCTGGCTGCCCGGGCCCGCGCTCGGCTCGTTCCTGGCGGCGGCGACCGTACTGCGGGCGGACGCCTTCCGGGAGGCCGGCGGTTTCAGCGAGCGGCTGTGGCTGGGCGGCGAGGAGGAGCTGCTCGCGACGGACATGGCGGCACGGGGGTGGTGGCTGGCGTACGCGTCGGACCTGACCGTCCACCACGCGCCGTCCGCCGTGCGGGACGCCACCCTGCGGCGCGTCCACGGGCTGCGCAACACCCTGTGGTTCTGCTGGCTGCGTCGACCGGCCGGTGCCGCGCTGCGCAGAACGCTGCATCTGGCCCGTACGGTTCCACGCGACCGGGCTTCGCTGCGTGCGTTCGGCCTGGCCCTGATCGGGCTGCCGTGGGTGCTGCGGGAACGGCGGGTGGTGCCGCCTGAGGTAGAGGCGCGGCTGGGTGCGCTGGCGGAGTCCCAGCGCCGCTCGACGGCCCGGCGCTACGTGGGCTGAGAAGCGCTACGTGGGCTGAGAAGAGCGGCGCCCACCACGCGCGTCCGGCTTACAGCTCGTCGTCGGGCACCGCGGCCGCTCCCCTGCCCGGACTCGGCCTGCCCGGACTCGGCCTGCCGGCACAGCAGGGATCCTTGATGACGGCGGGGGCTTCCGTCGTCCCGTCCTCGAGGAGGTTCGATTGCGCCTTCACCACAGTCGGCCCACCGATCCCGGTTACGCCCGGAAACGCCATGGGCGCGGCTTCCGCTATCTCGACACGCACGGGCAGCCTCTTCGCGACCCGGCCGAGCTGGCCCGGATCAAGGCGCTCGTCGTCCCTCCGGCGTGGCGGGACGTGTGGATCTGCTCCCGCCCCACCGGACACCTGCAGGCCGTCGGAACGGATGCCGCCGGGCGCCGCCAGTACCTGTACCACCCGCAGTTCCGGGCAGAGCAGGAGGAGGCCAAGCACGACCACGTCTTGGACGTGGCGGAGCGGCTGCCGGCCGTACGCGAGGCCGTCGAAGCGCACCTGAGCGAGCGGGGGCTGTCCCGACAGCGGGTGCTCGCCACGGCGGTACGCCTGCTCGACCTGGGATTCTTCCGGATCGGCAGCGACCGCTACACGGACGTGAACAACAGCTACGGCCTGACCACCCTGCTGCGCACCCACACCCACTGCGGGGGCGGCGAGGTGATCTTCACCTACCCCGGCAAACACGGCAAGGAGCAGATCCAGGCGGTTGTGGACCCCGCCACGTGCCGGAGTCTGATCTCGCTGCTACGCCGACGCGGCGGAGGGGAGCGGCTGCTCGCCTACTGGGAGCGCCCCGAGTGGCACGACGTGACGGGCGGCGACGTCAACGAGTACCTCAAGGAACGCGCGGGCCTGGAGATCACCGCCAAAGACTTCCGCACCTGGCACGCGACCGTCATGGCCGCCGTCGCGCTGGCCGTCTCTCAAGGCGCCGCCCGCAGCGAGACCGCCCGCCGCCGCGCCATCACACGGGCCGTCCGGGAGGTCTCCGGCTACCTTGGCAACACCCCCGCCGTCTGTCGCGCCTCCTACATCAACCCGTACCTCATCGAGCTGTACGAGGAGGGGATCACCGTCGCGCCCGCGCTCCCGGGCCTCGGCGCCGAGGGCGCGTACGGCACACCGGCGACACAGGGACCCGCTGAGCGGGCGGTGCTGCACCTGCTGCGGACCGGGCGACCGCCCGAAGGACACTGACGTGGGTCGCCGCGCCCGCCGGTGGTTCGAGTGGGCTGTTGCGGTGAACGTGGCACCGATTCCGTGTCGACGGCGTGTCCGCGCGGAACGGATGGTGCTCGGGTGCTAAAAGGCGCCCGTTCCGATGCGTGCCGGCGTGCCGGCCCGCGCAAGGAGTAGCACTCATGCTTCACCGACTGGTGACCACCACCGCTCTCATAGCCGCCGCCACCGTCCTGTCGGCGCCCAGCGCGTCAGCCACCGAGCAGGACACCGCATTCGTGAAGTCAGCCCACCAGGGCAACCTCGCGGAGATCGCAGCCGGGCAGGACGCGCAGAAGCACGCGACGACGGCGTGTGTGAAGAACGTCGGCGGCGTGCTGGTACGCGATCACACCAAGCTCGACGCGGGTCTGAAGCTGCTGGCCGGCAAGCTGGACATCACCTTGCCCTCCTCCCCCACCGCGGAGCAGCAGAAGAAGCTCGCCGCCGTGCAGATGAAGGCCGGTACGGCGGCATACGACGCCACCTGGCTCGCCGACCAGGACGCCGCCCACACCAAGACCCTGGCCATGATCGACCAGCAGATCTCCGCAGGCGGCAACAGCGAGCTGGTGGCCGCCGTACGTGCCGCCCGCCCCGTGGTGGCCATGCATCATGAGATGGTCCGCGGCGGCACCTGCCGCCACGGCAAGGACGCGGCCACGATCAGCGCGGGCAGCGGCGGCCACCTCGCCGCCCGCGAGACCCGCATCAACACGATCGGCACGGTCAGCCTCGCCGGGGGCCTGCTGACGGCCGGCGCGGCCTTGTGGCTGGTGCGCCGGCGCGAGACCGGCTCCCGCTGAATCCATGCACCGCCGGAAGGTCATCGCCGCGAGCGCGGCGATGACGTGCGGCGGGGTACTGGCGGCAGGCTGGGCGCTGCTCGGAAGCCCGCAACCGGCTACCGACGCGGGCGCCCTGCCTGCCGTCCACTCGGCCACCACGGGCCTGCCCTCGCCGCCGCTGTCCGTCCGTGGACCCCGCGGCTTCCACGCACGCGTGATCCCCGTGGCCGCCCGGCCCGACGGCAGCCTGACTCTGCCCGGCCAGGGCTCCCAGGGCGGATGGTGGGCGCTGGGCGCCGCCGCGGGAGCCGCCCGGGGAACCGTCCTGATCGCCGGGCACGTCGACACCGGGGAAGGCCTCGGCGTCTTCTCCACCCTGCACGACCTCGCGTTGGGCAGCTCGATCGACGTCACCGGTGCCAACGGACGCGTCTACCGCTACCGCATCACCGCCCGGCGGACGTACCCGCGGGCACAGCTGCCGGCCGACCTGTTCTCACCCGAAGGCGTCCACCGGCTCGCCCTGGTCACCTGCTCCGGCGCCTACGACAGCCGCACGAGCCTCTACGCGGACAACCTCGTCCTGTACGGGGCACTGACCACAGAGCCGTACCAGGGCACGCGCCGGGGCTCCGGCCCCTCAGGCCGGGTGCTCCCCTAGCGGCTCCAGTGACGTACTCACGACGTACTCCGCCTCGTGAGCCGCCTTCGACATGCCGGGCACGAGGAAACCACTGCTCGCCTCCGCGGAGTCCGGATCGCTTGCGAGACGTTCCTTCCACTGCCGAGCCAGGTCCTCCTGCCGCTTGCCGGGCTCGCGTTCCACGCGGGCCCGGCTCTCCGGTGACAACGCGTCCAGGAACTCTTCCAGGGCTTCCTTCATGACGCCGATCCTCCGTTCGCCTTCCGCCTTCCGCCTTCCAGCAGCGCACCCCCGGTGCGCCCGGCGCAGTGGACGACCGCCTAACGCCGCCGTCGAGCCGTCGCGGGGAGGCGGTGCTCGGCCTCGGCGGCGGTCTCCCGGCGGTCTCTGCGCAGCACCAGCAGTGCCACCGCCGAGGCGATCACGAGAACGCTGCCCGTGGTGATGTCGAGGATCCTGCTGCCGTTGTCCACAGCCGTCTCCTGCAGGCCGAAAATGAAGGGGGACGCGATCATCCACAGCCCCGCGACGCCGACCGCCACGTCGGAGCGCCAGCTGCCGCCGCGGTACAGCCGCGTGCCGACGACGAACATCAGCACGACCCCGACCATCGCCTCATTGACCTGAGCGTCCTTGGCTCCGTCGTGGGTGGCCATCGGATACGCCCAGAGGGCGACGGTTGCGGCCAGCATCACGACGCCGAGGAGCTGGTCGTGCACCCCCTGCCGGAGGGCGTGTCGCCTGTCCTGCGCGACGGGCGTGGGGTGATGGTGGTAGACCGACATGACATCCTCCTCGGTTCTCCCCGCCTAACGTCTCAGCCGCCGCCTACCCGGCCCACCGCCCGCGCACGCCGCCCGGGCCGATCGGCTGCGAAGGGTTCGCGCCCTGCACTGTGCGTACTCAGGCGCCCGGGCATCGAGGGCCGAAGGGTAGGCGTGCCGGCGCGCGTATGGGGGCGTATGGGGGGCGTCAAGGCTTCCGCTGCGCCCGTATGGACCCCGTCAAGAGCGTTCAGCGCCCAGGCGGAGGCGCGATTAGCTCGTCCCGGCCACCCGGCCGATTCTCATCTCATCACTTCATTCAGGAGCTCACGATGGCCGATCTGGCCTTCGTCGTCACCACGGTCGCGGTATTCGCGCTGGTGGCTCTCGTCGCCCGGGGGGTGACCAAGCTGTGAGCGCCGAGAACATCGTCGGCCTCGTCGTGGCCGTCTCCCTTCTGGGTTACCTCATCCTCGCCCTCGTGTACCCGGAGAGGTTCTGAGTCCCGGTATGAGCCCTGAAACCGCTGGTGTGCTCCAGTTGCTCGCGCTGATCGCCGCGCTCGCGCTGGCGTACCGTCCGCTGGGCGATCACATGGCCCGGGTCTACTCCTCCGAAAAGCACTACGAGCCGGAGAAGTGGATCTACAAGGTCATCGGCGCCGACCCCACCGCCGAGATGCGCTGGCCGGCCTACGTGCGCGGCGTCCTCGCCTTCTCCGCCGTGAGCGTCCTCTTCCTCTACGCGCTGCAACGACTGCAGGGCAGCCTGCCCGGCTCACTCGGCTTCGCGTCGATCGACCCGGACCAGGCCTTCAACACCGCCGCCTCCTTCGTGTCCAACACGAACTGGCAGTCGTACGCCGGCGAGCAGGCCATGGGCCACCTCGTGCAGACCGGTGGTCTCGCAGTGCAGAACTTCGTCTCCGCCGCCGTCGGCATGGCCGTCGCGGTGGCGCTCGTACGGGGCTTCGCCCGTTCCCGCACCGGGGAACTCGGCAACTTCTGGGCCGACCTGGTGCGGGGCGTCGTCCGTATCCTGCTCCCCGTCTCCGTCGTCGGCGCGGTCATCCTGGTCGCCTGCGGAGTCATCCAGAACTTCGCCGGCATCCACGAGGTCGGCCAGTTCCTGGGCGGCTCGCAGCAGTGGAACGGCGGGGCGGTCGCCTCGCAGGAGGTCATCAAGGAGCTGGGCACCAACGGCGGCGGGTACTTCAACGCCAACTCCGCCCACCCCTTCGAGAACCCGACCCCCTTCACCAACCTCTTCGAGATCTTCCTGATCCTGCTCATCCCGTTCTCGCTGACCCGGACCTTCGGCAAGATGGTCGGGTCGGTCAAGCAGGGTTACACGGTCCTCGCAGCCATGGGCGTCATCTGGGTCGTCTTCGTCGTCCTGATGTGGTGGACCGAATTCGCGGGCCGCGGCCCGGCCTTCGAGGCCGCGGGCGGTGCGCTGGAGGGCAAGGAGACCCGGTTCGGCATCGGTGCCTCCTCGATCTTCGCGGTCAGCACGACCCTCACCTCCACCGGCGCGGTGGACTCCTTCCATTCCTCGTACACCGGGCTGGGTGGCGGCATCACCCTGTTGGGCATGCAGTTGGGCGAGATCGCGCCCGGCGGGGTCGGATCCGGCCTGTACGGCATGCTGATCATGGCGGTCATCGCCGTTTTCCTGGCCGGTCTCATGGTCGGGCGCACGCCCGAGTACCTGGGCAAGAAGATCAGCACCCGCGAGATCAAGCCGGCCGCCTGCTACATCCTCATCACCCCCGCCCTCGTCCTGTGCTTCACGGCGGCGGCGATGGCGCTGGACACCCCGGCCGACTCCATGACCAACAGCGGCGCACACGGCTTCTCCGAGATCCTCTACGCCTACACTTCCGGCGCGAACAACAACGGCTCGGCCTTCGCGGGTCTGAACGCCGACACCCCGTGGTTCAACTCGACCCTCGGCATCGCGATGCTGCTGGGACGCTTCCTGCCGATGGTGTTCGTCCTGGCGCTGGCCGGCTCGCTGGCCGAGCAGAAGCCCGTCCCCGAAACCGCGGGCACCCTTCGCACCGACAAGCCGCTCTACGCCGGCCTGCTCGTCGGCACGATTCTCATCATCACCGGTCTGACCTACTTCCCGGCCCTCGCGCTGGGTCCGCTGGCCGAAGGGCTGGCGTCATGACCTCCGACACCATCTCCGACACGAGGAAGCAAGAGGACGTCGTGTCCACCGTGACTCCGACCCGTGCTCCGCACCGGGACGTGCCCGCCGGCCACAA
Organism: Streptomyces sp. NPDC003038; assembly: GCF_040611115.1. Lineage (NCBI taxonomy): Bacteria > Bacillati > Actinomycetota > Actinomycetes > Kitasatosporales > Streptomycetaceae > Streptomyces > Streptomyces sp. NPDC003038. Next base: position 85,691 of record NZ_JBEXNN010000022.1, on the reverse strand, counting down.
GCCGTACGGCGGCCGCGTCGGTGGAGGGCTGTTCGACCCGAAACAGCTGCTGAAGTCCTTCCCGGACGCCGTCCGCAAGCTCGATCCCCGCGTGATGGTCAAGTCCCCGGTCATGTTCGTGGTCCTGATCGGCTCGGTCGTCACGACCGTACTGGCGGCTCTGGACGCGGGCGACTGGTTCGGCTGGGCGATCAGCGCCTGGCTGTGGCTGACGACGATCTTCGCCAACCTGGCCGAGGCGGTCGCGGAGGGCCGCGGCAAGGCTCAGGCGGACACCCTGCGCAAGGCCAAGACCGCTACGGTCGCCCGCAGGCTGGCCGGGGACGGCAAGGGCGAGGAGCGGGTGCCCGGTACGGAGCTGCGCATCGGCGATCTCGTGGTCTGCGAGGCCGGCGACGTCATTCCGGGCGACGGCGACGTCGTCGAGGGCGTCGCCTCCGTCGACGAGTCGGCCATCACCGGCGAATCCGCCCCGGTCATCCGCGAGTCCGGCGGCGACCGCTCGGCCGTCACCGGCGGTACGAAGGTCCTCTCGGACCGGATCGTCATCAAGATCACGACGAAACCGGGTGAGACCTTCATCGACCGGATGATCAATCTGGTCGAGGGCGCCGCCCGCCAGAAGACGCCCAACGAAATCGCGCTCGACATCCTCCTCGCGTCCCTCACCATCGTCTTCCTGCTGGCCGTCGTCACCCTGCAGCCGTTCGCCGTCTACGCGGGCGCCGAACAGTCGATGACCGTCCTGACGGCCCTGCTGGTCTGCCTGATCCCCACCACCATCGGCGCCCTGCTCTCCGCGATCGGCATCGCCGGCATGGACCGTCTCGTCCAGCGCAACGTCCTCGCCCTGTCCGGCCGGGCCGTCGAGGCCGCCGGCGACGTCTCCACCCTGCTCCTCGACAAGACCGGCACCATCACCCTCGGCAACCGCCAGGCCGCCGAGTTCGTACCGGTCGAGGGGACCACCGAGACGGAACTGGCCGACGCCGCACAGCTGTCGTCCCTCGCGGACGAGACGCCCGAGGGCCGTTCCATCGTGGTCCTCGCGAAGGAGAAGTACGGTCTGCGCGAACGCCACCAGGGCGAGCTCGCCCACGCCGAGTGGATCGCCTTCACCGCCCAGACCCGCATGTCCGGTGTGGACGCGGACGGCCGCAAGACCCGTAAGGGCGCGGCCGGCTCTGTCATCGCCTGGGTCGAGGAGCGGGGCGGCCGCGTGTCCGGCGACGCCGGCACCCTGGCCACCAGGATCTCCGAGGCCGGTGGTACGCCGCTCCTGGTCGCCGTGGAGGATGCGGAGGGGGCCCGCGTCCTGGGTGTCGTCCACCTCAAGGACGTGGTCAAGGAGGGCATGCGCGAGCGGTTCGACGAGCTGCGCCGGATGGGCATCAAGACCATCATGATCACGGGCGACAACCCACTGACCGCCAAGGCCATCGCCGAGGAGGCCGGGGTCGACGACTTCCTCGCCGAGGCCACCCCCGAGGACAAGATGGCCCTCATCAAGCGGGAACAGGCGGGCGGAAAGCTCGTCGCGATGACCGGAGACGGCACCAACGACGCACCGGCGCTGGCCCAGGCGGACGTGGGCGTCGCCATGAACACCGGCACCTCGGCCGCCAAAGAGGCCGGGAACATGGTGGACCTGGACTCCGACCCCACCAAGCTCATCGAGATCGTCGAGATCGGCAAGCAACTGCTGATCACTCGCGGCGCGTTGACCACGTTCTCCATCGCCAACGACGTCGCGAAGTACTTCGCGATCATCCCGGCCATGTTCGCCGTGGTCCATCCCGGTCTGGACAAGCTCAACATCATGGGCCTGGCCTCCCCGGAGTCGGCGATCCTCTCCGCGGTCATCTTCAACGCGCTGGTCATCATCGCCCTGGTCCCACTCGCCCTCAGGGGCGTCCGCTACCGGCCCACCACCGCCGACACGATGCTCCGCCGCAACCTCGGCCTCTACGGGCTCGGCGGCCTCATCGCCCCGTTCGTCGGCATCAAACTCATCGACCTGATCATCTCCCTCATCCCCGGAATCGGCTGAGACCATGAACAACTCAAGTGGCAACAGCGCGCGTCTGATCGGTGCGGGCCTGCGCGCCCTGCTGGTTCTCACGGTGATCTGCGGCGTGCTCTACCCGCTCGCCGTCACCGGGACCGCCCAGGCCCTCTTCAGTGACAAGGCCAACGGCTCTCAGATCAAGGACGGGAGCGGCAAGGTCGTCGGCTCTTCGCTGATCGGCCAGACGTACCACCTGCCGAAGCGGAACCCCGACGACCCGCAGGAGGCGGCCAGGCCGGACCTGAAGTGGTTCCAGCCGCGCCCCTCCCATGGCCTCGGTGCCAACAGCGTCAACACCCAGTACTCGATCCTCGTCTCCGGCGCCACGAACCGGTCCGCCGACAACGGCGCGGTGAACGGCAGCTGCCCGAAGAGCGCGGAGGAAGGCACGCTCTGCGCCCAGGTCGTCGCCGCCAAGGACGCCGTCATCGCCGACAACTCCACAGCCTCCTACACGGTCAGGGCCGAGGACGTTCCGGCCGACGCCGTCACCTCGTCCGGTTCCGGACTCGACCCGCACATCTCCCCCGCCTACGCCGAGCTCCAGGTCCACCGGGTGGCCGAGCAGAACGAGCTCGACGTCAAGCAGGTCGAGAAGCTGGTCGAGGACCACACCGAGGGCCGCACGCTCGGCTTCATGGGCGAGCCCCGCGTCAACGTCCTCGCGCTCAACACGGCCCTGAAGGCACTGTCCGAGAGCTGATGCTCGGGGAAGCGGTCGGGGTCGCGGCTGGCGGCCTCGGCGGAATGGCTGCGTCAGCCGACGTGGATTGGGAGAATCCGGAGAAGTCCGCCGGTGGCTCGCGCCCCCTTACCTTGAGGAGCAGTTGATGTCGTCGCAGGAAATCGACATAACGCTCACCCCCGAACAGGCCACCTACGGCGTGATCCTGACCGTTCCCCTGGCGACTGGGCCCGCTCGCGTGCGCATTCCGTCCTCCTCCCGGGACGGCGACCTCGTCCGGACCCGCGTCGGCGATCAGGAGGTGCTGGTACGGATCCGGGTGCCCGGGACCGCCGTCCCGCCACAGTCGGGAGCGGCGGCCAAACCGGGCGCCGTCGGATGCATGGTGGCGGTCGGGGTCGTCGCGGCCGTGCTCGTCGGCCTCGCCCTGATCGGCTCCGGAGACGACACCGACAACAAAGCCTCCACCGCCTCGACGCCCACCCCCTCGGCCAGTTCCTCGCCGACGTACCCGTCCTACAGCCCCTCCTACGCCCCGGCCAACCCCACACGCGAACCCACCCCCGACACCTCGACCGAGCCCGCGCCCGCCTCCCCGACCAGCACGGCCCCGAGCCCCTTCGACAAAGGCACCTGCCTCAACGGCACCCTGCCGGACTCGACCACCGCGCAGCGTGTCGACGACGTGGAGGAAGTCCCCTGCTCGGCGTCCGACGCGCACTACCGGGTGATCGAGAGCATCCCGCTGACGTCCGACATGAGCCGCTGCGACGACAATCCCAAGACGGAGTACGCGTTCTCCTACCGCTACACCCTCAACGGCGCCGTCATCAACGAGTACGTGTACTGCCTGGTCGGCATCGGCTCGTACGCCCGCTGACCACCGGCCGCCGCTGGGCCCCGGCGGGGGTCCCGTCCCGTCCGTACCGGAGGCAGCCGGGCCGGCCGGGGCCGGAGATCGCTTGGAGCGCACCGAGGTCGAGCGGCAGCGCGCGACCGCCCAGGGGGCAGCCGCGCGCTGGAGACGTTGAGCAGACGAGTCCGCGCATGTCAGCCGAGGCTTCGCCTGTGGTCCACGGTGCGCTGCGGTGGGATGCTCCGCAGCCGGTGTGAGCGGCGCTGACCGGGGCCGGCCTTGCGTGCGTCTTCATCAGAGGACCGGGCTGCGGCCTGGTCGGATTCGGCCGGTGCCACGGCCGGGGCGAGCGCGATCGCAGTGATGACCGCTGCCACCATGACGAGGATGATGCCGATACTCACGGACATGTGTCCCGCCTTTCGCCTGGGTTCCTTACTCCCTGTGGCTACTCAGCGTTTCCCATATCGGCTCCCGTAAACACGGTGTGTGACCGGGCGGTAGGGGTCCGTAACACTGCGCCCCTGCGGAGGCGGCCGACTGGGCTCACCGTTCGCCCTCGCCTCCGGACTCAGAGACGAAGCGGCGAGCCCAGTGACCGCGGGACTCCGTAGGGGCCCTCCCCTCACCGGGGAGGTATCACCCGCGGAGGAAACCGTCCCCATGGGCAGTGATGTGGGCTTCCAGGGCAGCCAGAGCGTCCTGGGTCGCCTGCGGCGTGCCGCTTCCACGGCGTTCCGCGTAGTACGCCGCTCCGAGCTTCTTCAGCAAGTCGTTGCCCGCACGCTGTTGCTGCACCTCGTCCACTTTGGCTTTGCCCTGGTTCAGAGCGCCCTGGGCCTGCTCCTTGGCCCGGTCGAGAAATCCCATCGCCACCTCCGGTCGGCTGAACATCACGGTCCGTCGCCCAAGCAGAACACGCGCTCCCGCCCGGACGGGGTCAGCCACGCCCATGGCGCGCAGGGCCCGGTTGTGACTGCCGCCGACGCCACCGAGCGCGGAGCGCTGGGCGTCAGGGCTGACGGCTGCCTGTGGCGCCGGCGGAGTCCCGTGATGCCGGACTGCCGGGGCAGCGGAGGGTATCGGCCGTTACGGGGGCGCCTTCGGCTGTGTTGCGGTCGTAGGTGACGGTCTTGACCAGGACGGGTTGGGTACCGACGGCGACGTCGAAGGACCGGTCATGGCCCGGGACGACGTGAAGGCGGGCGCCGGGCAGGGCGGCCGCCAGGGTGGCCGCGTCCGCCTCCCGACCCGGGCCGTAGCTGATGACCGGGGCGCCTTCTGGGCGTACGGGCGGGGCGGCCTGCGAGGTGTCGGTGACGGCGAATCCGCTGCGGCGCAATGCCGCGGCGACGGTCGGGGCGTCCACCCGGACCGCGATCCCGGCCGGGTTCGTGCCGACCGGCGTTTGGGGAACGGGCTGGATGCGTGGGTCGCCCGTGATGGGGCGGTCCGCTTCGAGGGCGTTCCACAACGCGGCGGAGCGGGCCTCGTCCCACACCAGGGTGGAGCCCACTCCGGGCACACGGTGGTCGAAGATCCGGATCGGCACGGTGGCGAACTCGATGCGGTCCGGCCGGAGCCGGCCGAGCGCCCAGCCGATGCGGACCAGGTCGTCGAGTCCCGTGCGCTCGTCAGTGCGTACGGATTTCAGCAGGGCGCGGGCCGTGCGCGCCGTGCTCACCGGGCCGGCCAGGGCGCCCTGGGCGGTCAGACGGGCCAGCAGGTCGTTCACCATGCGCTGCTGGCGGCGGACCCGGCCGAGATCTCCGGGCCGGTTGATGTGCCGGGCCCTGACGTAGCGCAGCGCTCCGTTTCCGTCGGTGTGGTGAACGCCCGCGGGGATGTCGAGGCCGGAGCCATCGTCTTTGAGCGGCTTGTCCGTGCACACGGTCGCGCCGCCGAGATTGTTGACCGCCTGCTCGAATCCGGTGAAACCGGTCTCCAGGTAGTGGTCGATGTGCAGGCCGGTGACCTTCTCGACGGTACGGACGGTCAGCGGGCCGGCGCCGATCGCGAACGCCCCGTTGATCTTTCCGAAGCGGGCCGGCCCGGGGGCCGCGGGTGGGGCCGCGGGCAGGGCCGCCAGGTCGGCGTACTGGACGTAGGAGTCGCGGGGGATGGAGACGATGCTCGCGCGCCGCATGTTCTCGGAGAGGTGGACGAGCATCATCACATCGGTGCAGTTGCATCCCTTGCCGCCCGCGTGGAGACGCCGTTTCTCGGCGGCGGAGAGGCCGGCACGGCTGTCGATGCCGACGATGAGGATGTTCGTGCCCCGGCTGCCGCTTGGCGCCTGGCGTTCGGCGGAGATGGCCTGCGACCCCGCGTAGGAGCCCCCGGCGAGGGTTGCCAGCAGCGCGAGAGCAACGGTGAGTCGACGCACAGCACATCCCCGAGATCGTGCCAAAAGTTGCAGATCGGACGTTACTGCCTCGGGTGCGAGGGGGTGGTGCTACGCGCCGGGAGTCGTGGCCGTGTCCCCGTAGTGGGCGGCCAGATTGTCCTGGGCGGGCCTGGCCCGCCCGGCCGGCCCTCGCGCGAACGCCCGCAGGACGTTGGCGGTGACGGTGCGGGTGAAGTGACCGGCCCGGGCGTCCAGGCCGTGGTTGCCCTTGCCGCCGGCGGGCCCGTTCGCATCGAGGGCCTCGACCCACCGCATGGTGCCCGTCGCGAAGACCGCGGCCCCGCCCGGCAGCGACACGTACGCCGTGTCCGCGTACGAGGGTCGCCCTTTGCACACCACCGGGGAGTGAGCGAGGATCTCGACCGGCCGCGGCGTCGGATGGGCAGGGTTCACGCGGTCGAACTCGACCCCCACCAGGTGGGGGAAGGTATCACCCGCCCGCGCGCCGGTACCCGTCAGGAGCCAGTGGTCCGGATGGGACACCACGTAGGGGGCGTCGACGGGGTAGCCGTCGTAGATCACGCCGAGCAGCGAGCTCTCGGGTTCGGGTGCGGGCTTGCGCCGGAAATCGTTCGTCGGTGGAGACCCCTGCTGGAAGCCCGGATCTTCGGCGTAGTCGTCCTTGTAACAGACCACGATGCGGTCCGGTCCCGCCGGGGAGGCTTCGAAGCGGATCCTCCGGTAGCAGCAGTTGGCGCCGAGCACGGCCAGGTTCGTGCCCCCGTCGCGCGCCTGGGTCACGTGGCGGCGCTGCTCGGGGCTCCAGTACTCGTCGTGGCCCAGGGAGACCATGGCGGCCGCGCCCCGCAGGAACCGCGGATCGCGGGCCACGTCCACCCCTGTGGCGTAGGCCAGGGGGAGGCCCATGCGTTCGGCCAGAGCGATCACGGGTGCTTCGTAGACGAGGAACTGGCCGGCGCCCTGCCCGCCCGAGTAGGGACGGTCGAAGGAGACCCGAAGGGAGCGCGACCCCTTCTTGCCCGTCACGCCCTTGTAGAGGTCCGCGCCGCCCCACCGGTTGTAGGCCTGCCAGGTGGCCACCGAGCTGACCACGACCGTACGGCCGGCGAACGAGGCGGACCTGACGGTGACGGGTACGAACCGCTGCGCCCGCCCGTCCTGGGTGTCCAAGCGCAGCAGGTAACTGCCTTCCGGCCAGCCGGAAGTGGGCACGAGCGCCGTCTGCCGCCATTCGGCGTGCGCCATCCGCGTCTCGGGATCGAGGCGGGCCTGCGGCTGGAGGATGCCCGGCAGGGCGGCCGACTTCCAGACCAGACGGGCGCGGGCTCCGCCGTACCAGCCCATCCGGTAAGCGGAGACGGTGTAGGACGCGGACGTCGTCGACACCCGCAATGCGAACGACTCGCCGGAGCAGACGCTGACCCGGTCGGCGAAACCCTCGACGGCCCGCGCCGGGCCGGGCCGGGTGATCCGCCAGTCAGGGGAACCGGGCAGCGCGTTCTCGGCCCTCACATCGAGGCCGCACCCCCTCGGCGCGCGGCCTACGGCGTCCTCGGGGCCCTCGGCGGCACGGGCCGCCGCCGTAGCGCCGGGCCATGACGCGATCGTGGCCGCGGCGAGTCCCAGAACCAGTCGGCGCCCCGGCCCCTCCCGGTGATCTCCCGCCCCGCCCGGAACTCCCGTCCGCTCCACCACATCACCCCGGAAGTCCGCATCGCCTGGGGCACCTGTTCTATCCCATCGAGCGTCACCACCCCGGCAGGCCACGCGTCCGGGCGCGGCTGCCGACGGCGGGTGCGGGGGCAGGTGCGGGGGCGGGTGCGGGGGCCTTCACGGTCGGTGGGGCGACACCGAGCCCGGGCCCGCACTCAGCGCGGGCACAGGACTCACCGCTTGCGAGGCTGGTTGAAGCGCAGCATGTTGCCGGAGGGATCGCGGAAGGCGCAGTCGCGGACGCCGTAGGGCTGGTCGACCGGCTCCTGCAGCACCTCGCCGCCCGCGGCGCGGATGCGCTCGAAGGTGGCGTCGCAGTCGTCGGTCTGGAAGATGACACCGCGCAGCAGGCCCTTCGCCAGCAGTTCCGCCATGGCCTCCTTGTCGGCGGGCGAGGCGTTCGGGTCCGCGAGGGGCGGTTCGAGGACGATGTCCACATCGGGCTGCGACGGCGAGCCGACGGTCACCCAGCGCATCCCCTCGAACCCGACGTCGTTGCGCACCTCCAGGCCGAGAACGTCCCGGTAGAAGGCGAGCGCCTTGTCGTGGTCGTCGACGGCGATGAAGCACTGCGAAAGCTTGATTTCCATGCGTTTCACGCTACTGGCGGGTTGCCTGGTTTGGCTTCTCCATTCCTGACCGGTCGCGTGTAGATCTTGGCGACGCAGGCCGGGATGGCGGCGCCCTCGTCATGGCGGCGAGCCCGGTATGCGCTCGGGCTCTCGCCGACCAGCTCGGTGAACCGCGAGCTGAACGACCCCAGCGAGGTACAGCCGACCGCGAAGCAGACCTCCGTCACCGTCAGGTCACCCCGCCGCAGCAGCGCCTTGGCCCGCTCGATCCGGCGGGTCATCAGGTAGCTGTACGGCGTCTCCCCGAAGGCAGCGCGAAAGCTGCGGGAGAAATGGCCCGTCGACATGAGGGCGACGCGCGCCAGCGCCGGAACGTCGAGCGGCTGCGCGTAGTCGCGGTCCATCCGGTCACGGGCCCGGCGCAGCCGGACGAGGTCCTCCAACATCACGCGACCAGCATCCCACAGCCCCAGGCGCCGCCGGAGTCGGCGCGTGGAGGTCCGGCTGCTCGCGCTGCTCGCACGGCAGAGCGCCGAGGACCCGCCCGTGCGGCCGGTGAACCAGCGTCTCAGCTGGACGACGCGGCGCGTTGGACGCGGGCCAGGACGAGCACGGTGTCGTCGGCCGGTCCGCTCGGCAGCAGGCTGGTGAGAATGCGGTCCGCCATCGATTCCAACGGCCCGGGCACCGCGCCCAGTTCTGCGCGCAGCGCTTCCAGGCCGGCCTCGATGTCCCCGCCGCGGGTCTCGATGAGGCCGTCCGTGTACAGGGCGAGGATCGCCTTGTCGGGGAGTTCGATCTCGGTCGTCCGGAAGGCGCCGCCCCCGACGCCGAGCGGGACTCCGAGTACGTCCTCGATGGTCTCGACCGCGCCGTCCGGCCGCAGTACCAGGGGCGGCGGGTGGCCGGCGCTGGCGATGCGGGCGCGTCCACTCGTCGGGTCGTAGACGATGTAGAGGCACGTCGCCAGCTCGATGCCGGCCTCCTGGGCGCAGCCGTCGAGCTCGGTGAGCAGGTCGCCCGGCTCGCGGTCGTGCCTGGCCAGAGCCTTGGTGGTGATACGGAGCCGGCCCATGGCGGCGGCGGCCGGCACGCCGTGTCCCATCACATCGCCCACCACGAGAGCGATCCGGCCGGCAGGCAGGTTGATCACGTCGTACCAGTCGCCGCCGACTTCGGTGATACGGCTGCCGGGAAGGTACCGGTGGGCCACCTCCACGTACGGGCTGGTCGCCAGTGCGCTGGGCAGCAGCGCCCGCTGCAGTGTCAGCGCGATGTCCTGAACGCGGCTGTACAGGCGGGCGTTGTCCAGACAGATCGCAGCGCGTGAGGAGAGCTCGCCGGCCAGGCTGAGGTCGTCCTGGGTGAAGGCCGGCCGGTCCGCAGACCGGCCGAACATGGCGATTCCCTGGACGGTGCCCCTGGCGATGAGCGGGGCGACGAGGACGCAGGCCAGCCCGCTGTCGGCGAGGAGCCTCGCGCGTGCTTCGATGAGGACGGACCGGGCCACGAACTCCTCGTTGACCACGGCGGAGATGGGACGGCCCGTGCGCAGCATGTCGTGGATGACGGAGCCGGGTGGATAACGTACGGTCTCCACCCCGCTCACGAGTTCCGTGGCCGGAGGCGGCAGGATCGTCCCGGCGGCGATCCGGCGGGTGAGCAGCGGCTGGGCCGGATCGAACTGCTCCGTCTCGTCCATCCACTCCACGACTTCGACCACGGCGCCGTCACAGAAGTCCGGCATCACCGCTTCGACCAGTTCCCGCGCCGTGAGGTTCACGTCCAAGGTGGTGCCGATCCGAGCGGCGGCACGATCCAGCAGAGCCAGCCGTTGACGGCTGGCCGTGGCTTCGAGGATGGCCTGTTCCCGGTCCGTCACATCCACCATCAGTCCGCCCACCCCAGGGCGCGAGCCGACCGCCCGGCTCAGAGGGAAGAAGCTCACCGACCGCACTTGATCACGGTCGGGACGACCCCGTGGGCGCATACCCACCAGCGCTCCCACGACCGGCGCTCCGCCCGCGGCGACGGCGCGGAGCGTGCGCTGGTACTCGCCGTCGTCGGCCATCATCACGACTTCGTCCAGGTGCCGCCCGAGGTGGTCCTCGATGGAGAGGCCGTCCATGTCGGCGAGCGCCTGGTTGAGGTGGACGTACCGGAGATCGGGGTCGAGCATGACCAGGCCTATGGGGCAGGTCTCGAAGAGGGCGTCGAGGAAGGCCAGGTTGGTCTTGACCCGGTCGAGCTCGTCGCTCCGGCTCGCCAGACCCATCACCACCGAACGCCCTCCGGCGCCGCTCAAGGCGAAGACCCGGAAGCCGCAGGCGAAGGCCGTGCCGTCACGATGCCGCGCCGTCAGCCGGCCCCGCCAGTACCCCTCCGTCCGGCCTGCCTCCACCAGCCGGGCGCACGAGGCGGAGGCGCCCCGGGCCGCGTCGGCGAAGAGAACGGCGCCGGGCTGCGACAGGACGGCCGAGGAGCCGTACCCGAAGAGATCGCGCGCGCCCGGCCCCCAAAAACAGACGAGGTCGTCGTCATCCATGCCGAAGACGGCCACAGGCACATGCTCGAGCAGCGTTCCCGGCTCGGACCAGAACGGGCCGTGAGCCTTCTCGCCCCCCGGCCGAACCGATGGCACGAGTCGTCCCCTTCCACCCGCCGCTCTATCCCCCCATTATGCGGACACCGAGGCGGTTGCGGTCGGCGGAGAACGGGCGGTCGAGGAAGAGGGGCGCCCGCGACAGCGGACGACGCCCGTTCGGGTCACCTCTTCCCGACCGCCCTCCGCCGCGCACCAGCGCACGGAGCGGCCGTCCGGTTGTTTCGGCGACACAGGACCGGAGCCCCCTTTGCATGACCATGCGCGGGTATGCATAATCTTTCTATGTCTAAGGTCCTCACCTCCCTTCCCGCCGACGAGCGCGTCGGCATCGCCTTCTCGGGCGGACTCGACACCTCGGTCGCGGTCGCGTGGATGCGCGACAAGGGTGCCGTCCCGTGCACCTACACCGCCGACATCGGCCAGTACGACGAGCCCGACATCGCCTCGGTGCCCGGCCGTGCGAAGACCTACGGTGCCGAGATCGCGCGCCTGGTCGACTGCCGCGCGGCGCTGGTCGAGGAGGGCCTGGCCGCGCTCACCTGCGGCGCGTTCCACATCCGCTCGGGCGGGCGTGCCTACTTCAACACCACGCCGCTCGGCCGCGCCGTCACGGGCACCCTCCTGGTCCGGGCGATGCTCGAGGACGACGTACAGATCTGGGGCGACGGCTCGACCTTCAAGGGCAACGACATCGAGCGGTTCTACCGCTACGGCCTGCTCGCCAACCCGCACCTGCGGATCTACAAGCCCTGGCTGGACGCGGACTTCGTGACCGAGCTCGGCGGCCGCAAGGAAATGTCGGAGTGGCTCCTCGCCCACGACCTGCCCTACCGCGACAGCACGGAGAAGGCGTACTCCACCGACGCCAACATCTGGGGCGCCACCCACGAGGCCAAGACCCTGGAGCACCTCGACACCGGCGTCGAGACCGTGGAGCCGATCATGGGCGTGCGGTTCTGGGACCCCTCGGTCGAGATCGCCACCGAGGACGTGACGATCGGCTTCGACCAGGGCCGCCCGGTGACGATCAACGGCAAGGAGTTCGCCTCCCCCGTCGACCTGGTGATGGAGGCGAACGCCATCGGCGGCCGCCACGGCATGGGCATGTCCGACCAGATCGAGAACCGGATCATCGAGGCCAAGAGCCGCGGCATCTACGAAGCGCCCGGCATGGCCCTGCTGCACGCGGTGTACGAACGCCTCGTCAACGCGATCCACAACGAGGACACCCTCGCCCAGTACCACAACGAGGGCCGGCGCCTGGGCCGGCTGATGTACGAGGGCCGCTGGCTCGACCCGCAGGCGCTGATGATCCGCGAGTCGCTTCAGCGCTGGGTCGGCGCGGCGGTCACCGGCGAGGTCACGCTGCGGCTGCGGCGCGGCGAGGACTACTCGATCCTCAACACCACGGGCCCGGCGTTCAGCTACCACCCGGACAAGCTGTCCATGGAGCGCACCGAGGACTCGGCGTTCGGCCCGGTGGACCGGATCGGCCAGCTCACCATGCGCAACCTCGACATCGCCGACTCGCGCGCCAAGCTGGAGCAGTACGCCCGTCTCGGCCTGATCGGCACCAGCCATCCCGCCATCGGTGCCGCCCAGGCGGCCGCCACCGGCCTGATCGGCGCCATGCAGCAGGGCGGCGCCGAGGCCATCGCCTCCCGCGGTGAAGTCTCCGGTGACGACGAGATGCTGGACCGCGCCGCGATGGAGTTCGGCACGGACTGAGCAGCTCCGCCGAGCGGCTGAATACCGCCGTGCCCGGCACGATGCGGGCACGGCGGGTGGAGCGGCACGCTCCGGCCGAGACCAGCCAGGACGGAACCGATCAGGAATCGAGAAGCGCCGCCCCCCGAACCGCACATAGCGTGACTGCCATGGGAATCACCCTTCACGCGAGCTTCCTCCCGCCCGACGATCCGGACGCCTCCCCGGCCTTCTACCGCGACACCCTCGGCTTCGAGGTCCGCGACGACGTCGGATACGACGTACCGCTCGAAGTACTGCTCGAAGCTGGAAAGATCGAGCCGGGCGACACCCACGGGAGCCGCGAACGCGGCCCCGCTCAACAGAGGGAGACACGATGAGCACGGCCAGGAGGACGGACACGCAGTCGCCTGCGCCGCACGGTGCCGACAGCCACGAACTGATCCGTGTGCACGGCGCGCGCGTGAACAACCTCAAGGACGTCAGCGTCGAGATCCCCAAGCGCCGGCTGACGGTGTTCACCGGCGTCTCCGGCTCGGGCAAGACGTCTCTGGTGTTCAACACGATCGCCGCGGAGTCGCAGCGGCTGATCAACGAGACCTACAGCGCCTTCGTGCAGGGCTTCATGCCGACGCTCGCGCGGCCCGAGGTCGACGTACTCGAAGGGCTGACGACGGCGATCATCGTCGACCAGCAGCGGATGGGTGCCGACCCCCGCTCCACGGTCGGCACCGCCACCGACGCCAACGCGATGCTGCGCATCCTCTTCAGCCGGCTCGGACAGCCGCACATCGGCTCGCCCAACGCGTTCTCCTTCAACGTCGCCTCGGTCCGGGCGAGCGGTGCGATCACGGTGGACCGCGGCGCCGGCAAGACCAAGACGCAGAAGGCGACCTTCACCCGCACCGGCGGCATGTGTACGCGCTGCGAAGGCCGGGGCACGGTCTCCGACATCGACCTCACCCAGCTCTACGACGACTCCAAGTCGATCGCCGAGGGCGCCTTCACCATCCCCGGCTGGAAGTCGGACAGCTGGTGGACCGTGCGGACCTACGCCGAGTCGGGCTTCCTCGACCCGGACAAGCCGATCCGCGAGTACACCAAGAAGGAGATGCAGGACTTCCTCTACCGGGAGCCCACCAAGGTGAAGGTCGAGGGCGTCAACCTCACCTACGAGGGGCTGATCCCCAAGATCCAGAAGTCGTTCCTCTCCAAGGACCGGGAGGCGATGCAGCCGCACATCCGGGCGTTCGTGGACCGGGCGGTCACCTTCACCTCCTGCCCCGAGTGCGGTGGCACCCGGCTCAGCGAGGCGGCCCGGTCGTCGAAGATCGAGGGGATCAACATCGCCGACGCCTGCGCGATGCAGATCAGCGACCTCGCCGCATGGGTCCATGGTCTCGAGGAATCCTCCCCGAGCTCTTCGAGCGGGGGATACCTCATGGTCGCGCCGCTGCTCACCGCGCTGCGGCAGACCCTCGACTCGTTCGTGGAGATCGGCCTCGGCTACCTCTCGCTCGACCGGCCGTCGGGCACGCTGTCGGGCGGCGAGGCGCAGCGCGTCAAGATGATCCGCCACCTCGGCTCCTCGCTCACCGACGTCACCTACGTCTTCGACGAGCCCACCACGGGCCTTCACCCCCATGACATCCAGCGGATGAACGACCTGCTGCTGCGGCTGCGGGACAAGGGCAACACGGTGCTCGTCGTGGAGCACAAGCCGCAGACCATCGCGATCGCCGACCACATCGTCGACCTCGGCCCCGGCGCCGGTACGGCGGGCGGCACCGTCTGCTTCGAGGGCACCGTCGAGGGGCTGCGGGCGGGCGGAACCGTCACCGGCCGCCATTTCGACGACCGGGCCGCCCTCAAAGAGACGGTACGGACGCCCACCGGCACGCTGGAGATCCGCGGCGCGACGGCGCACAACCTGCGCGACGTCGACGTCGACGTCCCGCTCGGGGTGCTGGTCGTCGTCACCGGCGTCGCCGGCTCCGGCAAGAGCTCGCTCGTGCACGGGTCACTGCCACGGCGGTCGGGGGCCGCCGGCGCGGGTGTGGTGTCGATCGGCCAGGGCGCGATCCGCGGCTCGCGACGGAGCAACCCGGCGACGTACACCGGACTGCTCGACCCGATCCGCAAGGCGTTCGCGAAGGCCAACGGCGTGAAGCCGGCGCTGTTCAGCGCCAACTCCGAGGGCGCCTGCCCCGACTGCAACGGCGCCGGTGTCATCTACACCGACCTGGCGATGATGGCCGGCGTCGCCACCACCTGCGAGGAGTGCGAGGGGAAGCGGTACCAGGCATCGGTGCTGGACCACCACCTCGGCGGCCGCGACATCAGCGAGGTGCTCGCGATGTCGGTGACCGAGGCCGAGGAGTTCTTCGGCGCCGGCGAGGCGCACACGCCGAGCGCTCACCGCATCCTCGGCCGTCTCGCCGACGTCGGGCTCGGCTACCTCAGCCTCGGCCAGCCGCTCACCACCCTCTCCGGCGGCGAGCGGCAGCGGCTCAAGCTGGCCACCCACATGGCCGAGAAGGGCGGCGACAGGCTCGTCTACGTACTCGACGAGCCGACCACCGGCCTCCACCTCGCCGACGTCGAGCAGCTGCTCGGTCTGCTCGACCGGCTCGTCGACTCCGGGAAGTCGGTCATCGTCGTCGAGCACCACTTGGCGGTCATGGCGCACGCCGACTGGATCATCGACCTCGGCCCCGGCGCCGGCCACGACGGCGGCCGGATCGTCTACGAGGGCACACCCGCCGACCTCGTCGCCGCCCGCTCCACCCTCACCGGCGAGCACCTCGCGGCCTACGTCGGCAGCTGACCGGGCCCACAGCGTGCCGCAGGCCCACGACGAGCCCCCGGTACACCCCCAGCTCACGCCGCCCCGCACGCCCGCGCGCCCGGAAGCACCTTCACGGGTGCGTCCGGGCGCGCTCGGCGGGCTCTGGGTCAGTGGTAGGCGTGGACGACGGCGTGGCCCTTGCCGCGGCCGATCATCCACTTGTTGACCGGAGTCGTGACCAGGAAGGCGACGACGAAGCCGCCCAGCAGGGCCGACCAGAACAGTCCGTCGGACAGGTGGGCGTCCATCGCTCCGGGGGTGAGGGCGATGATGAGGTTGTCGACGAGCTCCATCACCGCGATCGAGACGGTGTCCGCGGCCAGGGCCACCTTGATCGCGGTCTTGACGTCCAGGCCGGCCTTGCGGAGGGCGAACAGGGTGAACGAGTAGCCGAAGATGAACGCCAGGGTGATCGCGAGGACCATGGTCTCGACGTTGCCCCACATCAGGGCCGTACCGATGACCATGCCGAGGATCTCGCCGATCGCACATCCGGTCAGGCAGTGCAGCGTCGCCTTCGCCGCAGCACCCCAGGTCACCACGCCCATGTGAGGACCGGCGTGGCCCTCGTGACCGTGGTGCGCGGCGTGCTCGTTCGCGTCGCCGGCGTGATGGGCGTGTGCGCTGTGGTCCATGACGTTCATCCCCATTCCCCGTCCAGTGTGTGCGCCCCCTCCCGGGGCCACAACACCAACCATATACCCCCCGGGGGTACACCGCCAGAGGATGTTCCCCAGCCGGCGGCGGTGGACTGACGGACGGTGCCGTGGCGTCGGCGGCGATCAGCGCTGCGGGCCTGGACGACGGTGCACGTGCCTCCGCCGTCGTCACGGCCCGTGGTCATGCGGCGAGCTCGCGGCGTACGCGCAGGAAGGGGCGCGGCCGGTCGACGGCGAGGACCCCCGTCGTACGGCCGTCACGCTCGTACAGCGAGAGGAAACTGCCCTCGTCCGTGGAGCCTTCGAGGACACGGACGGTGTCCCCCTCGCGCCGTCGCCCCGCGAACTGGATGCGTGCGCCGTACTGGTCCGACCAGAAGTAGGGCAGCGGGCGAGTGCTGTCCACGGTCCTTCCGGCCAGCAGGTTGCGTACGGCGACGGCGGGTTGCTCGGTCGCGCTGGTCCAGTGCTCGGCGCGCAGACCTCCCACGCGGGCGACGTCACCCACCGCCACGACCTGCGGCAGCGCGGTGACACAGCCGTCGTCGCAGAGTACGCCGTCGCCGATCCGGAGGGTGGAGCCGGCGAGCCAGCCCGTGTTGGGTACGGCTCCGATGCCGACGACGACCACGTCGGCGGGGAGCAGCCGGCCGTCGGCCAGCTCCACGGCGGTGACGGAGGTCCGGCCCCGCAGGCGGGCCACGCCCGTACCGGTGATCAGTTCCGTTCCGCCGCGCCGGTGCAGGGCCGCACACGGCGGCCATCTCGGGGCCGAGGTGCGGGACGAGTGGGAGCGGGGCGGCCTCCACGACGGTCACCTCGTGCCCGAGGGAGGCGCAGGAGGAGGCGGTCTCGGCGCCGATGAATCCGCCGCCGATCACGACGACCCGTCGTGTGCCGCCGCTGAGCTCGTCCCGCAGGGCGCGTGCGTCGTCGAGCGTGCGCAGCGTATGGACTCCGCAGAGGCCGGCTTCACCGGGCAGTCGGCGGGCCGAGGCGCCGGTGGCGATCACGAGACCGTCCGTGACGACGGTCCGGCCGTTGTCCAGGAGGAGGGTTCGGCCTCTCGCGTCGAGCCCGCGGGCGCGCGTGCCGAGCAGCCACTCCGCGTTGAGCTCCGTCTCCTCCTCCGCGTCTGTGAGGGCGAGTCGGCTTTCGCCGGACCGGCCGCAGAGGAACTCCTTGGACAGCGGCGGACGGTCGTAGGGACGATGGCGCTCCTCGCCCACGATCACCAGCCGCCCGTCGAAACCCTGCGCGCGCAGCTCGCGGGCGGCGTACAGGCCCGCCAGGGAGGCGCCGACGACGGTGACGGTTCTCATGCGGCGGTGTCCTCCTGCGCGGCCGGCCGGACATGGATGATGCCGTCCTCGACGACGACCTCGTGGGTGCGGACGGGACGCCGGGCGGGCAGGCAGGTCGGCTGTCCCGTGCGGAGATCGAACGAGGCGGCGTGAAGCGGGCATTCGACCAGAGGGCCTTCGAGCCACCCCTCGGAGAGGGAGGCGTCCTGGTGGCTGCACGTGTCGTCGATGGCGTACAGCTCGCCGTCGGCGTTGAACACCGCGATGGGCGGTGTGGTGTCGATGCGGACGGATTCGCCCGCAGGAAGGTCTTCAAGGCGGCAGACGGGAATCACGGGCCCCCCTCGATCAGGACTCTTCGATAACATGATGTTGCGTATCGCGCATGAGGGAGCGCTATGCGCAACAGAATCCGGTCGGGGTGCCCACCGCGTCAAGGGCTTCCCGAAGATGGCTGCCCAATGGACCACAAGAGGGTGAGAGTTGAGCTATGACCCGCGACCAGGCAGTGGCTGACCAGAACGAGGAAACACAGGATCGCGCGCCCAAGGGCGGGGCAGGGGCGATCCAGTCCGTGGACCGCGCCGTGAGCGTGCTGGAGATCCTGGCCCGGCACGGCGAGGCCGGGGTCACCGACATCGCCGACGAGCTGGACGTGCACAAGTCCACGGCCTTCCGACTGCTCGGCGTGCTGGAGAACCGGGGCCTGGTCTCCCAGGCGCAGGACCGCGGCAAGTACTTCCTGGGCGCGGGCATCCTGCGCCTGGCAGGAGCGGCGGCGGTGCGCCTGGACATCTCCCAGGAAGGCGCGGCGGTGTGCCGGGAGCTCGCCGACGAACTGGGCGAGACCGTCAACATCGCGGTCCTGGACGACGACGCCGCGGTCAACATCATGCAGGCCCGCGGCCCGGCCTCCGTCACCGCGCAGAACTGGCTGGGCAGGCGCACCCCCCTGCACGCCACCTCCAGCGGCAAGGTGCTCCTGGCCCATCTGCCGGTGACGCTGCGCGAAGGACTCCTCGCACGGGCGCTGCCGCGGTTCACGGAGCACACGCTGACCAGCGCGGGCATGCTGCGCGCGGAGCTGGACGCGGCGTGCGCGCAGGGATACGCCATCGTCGCGGAGGAGCTTGAGCTGGGTCTGAACGCGGTCGCCGCGCCGGTGCGGGCGCACGACGGCCGAGTGATCGGTGCGCTCAGTGTCTCGGGGCCGGCCTACCGGCTGGAACGGGGTCGGCTGCCGGAGCTCGCCGCCCGGACCGCCGTCGCGGCGAACGCGCTGTCCCGGCGCATGGGTTACGGCTTCTGACTCGTTCCCGCCGAGTGGCACCCCCTGCGACGCGGGGCCGGGCGAACCCGGCCCCGCGACGCTGCGTGTCGGGCCCGTTTCCCTACGGCCGCCGGGTTTTGCGAGTCGTTAACCCCAGCCTCTTGACGGCATGTTGTGGGGCTTCCCAGTATGTTCCCCATCGCGCAACCCATCGTGCAAGGCGCAACAACCGAGGAGCCCATCGTGCCGCATGAGGTCCGTGCCGTCGTTGCCGTGAAGAAGGGCGCACCCGTCGAGGTGCAGACGATCGTGGTGCCCGATCCCGGGCCCGGCGACGTACTCGTCTCCGTACAGGCCTGCGGTGTCTGCCATACGGATCTGCACTACCGGGAAGGGGCCGTCAACGACGAGTTCCCCTTCCTGCTCGGCCACGAGGCCGCCGGAACAGTCGAGTCCGTGGGCGACGGCGTCACCGACCTGGCTCCGGGTGACTACGTCGTCCTCGCCTGGCGCGCCCCCTGCGGAACCTGCCGTTCCTGTCGCCGCGGCCGGCCCTGGTACTGCTTCGACTCCCGCAACGCCACCCGGCCGATGACCCTCCTCGACGGCACTCCTCTCTCGCCGGCCCTGGGCATCGGCGCCTTCGCGGAGAAGACCCTGGTCGCGGCGGGCCAGGCGGTGAAGGTCGACCCGGCCGCCCGGCCCGAGGCCGCCGGACTCATCGGCTGCGGCGTGATGGCCGGCTACGGCGCCGCGGTGAACACCGGCAACGTCGGCCGCGGTGACACGGTGGCGGTCATCGGCTGCGGAGGCGTCGGCAACGCAGCCATCGCGGCCTCCTCGCTCGCCGGGGCGCGGCGCGTCATCGCAGTCGACATCGACGACCGCAAGCTCGACGCGGCGACCCGGTTCGGCGCGACCCACACGGTCAACTCCCGTGGTACGGACGCCGTCGAGGCCGTACGAGAGCTCACCGGCGGGTTCGGCGTGGACGTCGCCATCGACGCGGTCGGCCACCCCGAGACGTACCGGCAGGCCTTCTACATGCGCGACCACGCGGGCGTGCTCGTCCAGGTCGGGGTTCCCGTCCCGCAGATGCGCGTCGACCTCCCGCTCATCGACCTGTTCTCGCGCGGCGGCGCCCTGAAGTCCTCCTGGTACGGGGACTGTCTGCCCAGCCGTGACTTCCCGGTCCTCATCGACCAGTACCTGTCGGGCGGGCTCGACCTGAACGCCTTCGTCAGCGAGACGATCGCGCTGGACGAGGTCGAGAGCGCCTTCGCCAAGATGCACCGGGGCGAGGTCCTGCGCTCGGTGGTGGTCCTGTGACGGACACCGCCGGGGGCGTGCGCGCCGAACGGGTCGTCACCTCGGGCACGTTCACCCTCGACGGCGAGACCTTCGCCGTCGACAACAACGTGTGGCTCGTCGGCGACGACGAGGAGGTGCTGATCGTCGACGCCGCCCACGACGCCCGTACGATCGCGGCCGCCGTCGCCGGACGCCGGGTCACCGCCGTCGTCTGCACCCACGCTCACGACGACCACATCGGCGCGGCGGCCGAGCTGGCCGAGGCCACCGGCGCGCCGGTGCTGCTGCACCCGGCCGATCGCGAGCTGTGGGACCAGGTCCACCCCTCGCGCGAGCCGGACGGCGAACTCTTCGACGGGCAGCGGCTCCTCGTCGCCGGCACCGAGATGCGCGTCCTGCACACGCCCGGACACACCTGGGGCAGTTGCAGCCTCCACGCGCCCTTCCTCGACGCCGTGTTCACCGGCGACACCCTCTTCCACGGCGGCCCGGGCGCGACCGGCCGTTCGTACTCCGACCGCCCGACGATCCTCACGTCGATCCGGCGCCGTCTGCTCACCCTCCCCGGGGACACCGTCGTCCACACCGGGCACGGCCAGGACACGACCATCGCCGCCGAACGCACCACGGTGCCTGCCGCCGTGTAGACCTTTCCTCCGGATTCCCCACCCGACTCAAGGAGGGGCATGTCCCACGCGCCCGTATCCAGTCCCCGTGTCGTGGTCATCGGCGCCGGCATCGTCGGCTGCTCGCTCGCCGACGAGCTGACCGTCCGCGGCTGGACCGACGTCACCGTCCTCGAACAGGGCCCTCTGCCCGCCCCCGGCGGTTCCACCTCCCACGCCCCGGGCCTCGTCTTCCAGACCAGCCCGTCCAAGACACTCAGCGCGTTCGCCACCTACACCGTGGAGAAGTTCGGCGCACTCGAAGTCGACGGACTGGCCTGCTTCAACCCGGTCGGCGGCCTGGAGGTCGCCACCACCGAGGAGCGCTGGGCCGACCTGCACCGCAAGGCCGGTTACGCCGCCTCCTGGGGCATCCGCGGGGAACTGATCACCGCCGAGCGCTGCAAGGAACTGTGGCCACTGCTCGACGAGAGCAAGGTCCTGGGCGGATTCCTCACCCCCGACGACGGCCTCGCCCGCGCCGTCCTCGCCTGCCGCGCCCAGATGGAGCGCGCCGAGCGCCGCGGTGCCCGCTTCCTGGAGCGGCACACCGTCACCGGCATCGAGAGGGAAGGCGGCCGGGTGACGGGCGTCGTCACCGAACGGGGCATCTTCCCGGCCGACCACGTCGTGTCGGCGGCCGGCTTCTGGGGCCCGGTCGTCGGCCGGATGGCGGGCGTCGACGTGCCGCTGCTGCCGCTCGCCCACCAGTACGCGAAGACCCGGCCCCTCCCGGAGCTGGCGGGCCTCAACGACCCCCGTACGGAAGCCTCCCGCCCGATCCTGCGGTTCCAGGACCGCGACCTGTACTTCCGTGAGCACACCGACCGGATCGGCATCGGCAGTTACGCCCACCAGCCGCTGCCCGTCGACCCGTTCACCGTCCCGGCCTACGACGACGCGCCGGTCATGCCGTCCTCCCGCCCCTTCACTCCCCACGACTTCGACCCGAGCTGGGAGGACTGCGCCTGGCTGCTGCCCGCGCTCGGGAAGACCGGGGTGGAGGAGGGTTTCAACGGCGTCTTCTCCTTCACCCCGGACGGGATGCCCCTGCTCGGCGAATCCCGTGACCTGCGCGGCTTCTGGCTCGCCGAGGCAGTGTGGGTCACGCACTCGGCGGGAGTCGCCAAGGCCGTCGCCGAATGGATGGTCGACGGGCGGCCGGGGATCGACGTCCACGAGTGCGACCTGACCCGCTTCGAGGACGCGCAGCGCTCCCCCGCGTACGTCCACGACCGCGGCGCCCAGCAGTTCGTCGAGGTGTACGACGTACTGCATCCCTCGCAGCCCGTGGAACAGCCGCGGCCGCTGCGGGTGAGCCCCTTCCACGCCCGCCAGCAGGAGCTCGGAGCGTACTTCCTGGAGGGCGGCGGCTGGGAGCGTCCGCACTGGTACGAGGCGAACGCCCCGCTCGCCGAGGGGATCGACCTGCCCGAGCGGGACGCCTGGTCGGCCCGCTTCTGGTCACCCATCGCCGCCGCCGAGGCGCGGGCGACCCGCGAGAAGGTCGCCCTGTACGACATGACGCCGCTGCGCAGGCTGGAGGTCACCGGGCCGGGCGCCCTGGCCTTCCTCCAGCGCATGACCAGCAACAACCTCGCCAAGAAGCCCGGCGCGGTGACCTACACCCTGCTCCTCGACGAGACCGGTGGCATCCGCTCGGACCTGACGGTGGCGCGCCTCGCCGCCGACCGCTTCCAGATCGGCGCCAACTCCCGCGCCGACGAGGACTGGCTGCTGCGGCACGCGCCCGACGACGTACGGATCCGCGACATCACCTCCGGCACCTGCTGCATCGGGGTGTGGGGGCCCCTCGCCCGCGAACTGGTGCAGCCGCTGACCCGGGACGACTTCTCCCACGCCGGCTTCGGCTACTTCCGGGTCAGGCAGACCCACCTCGGCCACGTGCCGGTGACGGCGATGCGGCTGAGTTACGTCGGTGAGCTCGGTTGGGAGCTGTACACCAGCGCCGACATGGGGCTCCGCCTGTGGGACACGCTGTGGGAGGCCGGGCGGGAGCACGGTGTGATCGCCGCCGGCCGGTCCGCCTTCAACAGCCTGCGCCTTGAGAAGGGTTACCGCTCCTGGGGCCACGACATGACCGCCGAGCACACCCCGTACGAGGCAGGGGTCGGATTCGCCGTCCGGATGGACAAGGCCGACTTCGTCGGGCGCGAGGCCCTGGCCGCCCTGGAGGACGCGGGCGAACCGCGCCGCAGGCTCACGGCGCTGCTGCTCGACGACCCCGCGGCCGTCGTCCTCGGCAAGGAGCCGGTGTACGTCGACGGTCTGACGGCCGGGTACGTCACCAGCGCCTCCTACGGCTACACGCTGGGCCGCTGTGTCGCGTACGCGTGGCTGCCGCCGCTCACCGCGGGCGCCCCGGTACACATCGAGTACTTCGGCGAGAAGGTCCCGGCGACCGTCGCCGACGAGCCGCTCTTCGACCCCGACATGAGCCGTATCCGCCGCTAGGCCGAGGAGGACCCCGCTGTGTCACCCACCTATGACGTGATCGTCGTCGGCCTGGGCGGAATGGGCAGCGCCGCCGCCCGTCATCTGTCCGCGCGCGGCGCGCGCGTGCTGGGCCTGGAGAAGTTCGGCCCCGTCCACAACCGCGGTTCCAGCCACGGCGGTTCCCGCATCACCCGCCAGTCCTACTTCGAGGACCCCGCGTACGTACCGCTGCTGCTGCGCTCCTACGAACTGTACGAGGCCCTGGAGCGCGACACCGGCCGGGACATCGCGACACTGTGCGGCGGCGTGATGGTCGGCCGCCCGGAGTCCCGTACGGTGTCCGGCTCCCTGCTCTCCGCCCGGCAATGGGATCTGCCGCACGAGATGCTCGACGCGAAGGAGATCCGCCGCCGCTTCCCCACCCTCACCCCCGCCGAGGACGAGGTGGCGCTGTACGAGGCGCGGGCCGGTCTCGTCCGCCCGGAGAACACGGTCGCCGCCCACCTCCAGCTCGCCACCCGGTCTGGCGCGGACCTGCACTTCGAGGAGCCGATGCTGCGCTGGGAGCGGTACCGCGACGGGGTACGGGTCCACACCGCCGAGGACACGTACACGGCGGGCCAGTTGGTGATCTGCCCGGGTGCGTGGGCGCCGCGGCTGCTCACCGACCTGGGTGTGCCGTTCACCATCGAGCGGCAGGTCATGTACTGGTTCCAGCCCGACGGCGGCACCGCGCCGTTCCGCCCCGACAACCACCCCGTCTACATCTGGGAGGACGCGGACGGCATCCAGATCTACGGTTTCCCCTCGATCGACGGACCGGACCTCGGCGCGAAGGTCGCGTTCTTCCGCAAGGGCGTCGTCTGCACCCCGGAGACCATCGAGCGGACCGTGGGCGAGGACGAGGTCGCGGCCATGGCGCACCAGCTCTCCCGGCACATCCCGTCCCTCCCCGGCCGCTTCCTCAAGGCAGCCACCTGCATGTACTCCAACACCCCCGACGAGCACTTCGTGATCGCGCGTCATCCACGGCATCCCGACTCGGTGACCGTCGCCTGCGGATTCTCCGGCCACGGCTTCAAGTTCGTACCCGTCGTCGGCGAGATCGTCGCCGACCTGGCGCTGAACGGCACCACCGAGCACCCCATCGAGCTTTTCGACCCTCGCCGGCTGAGCGCCGCGCCCGCCTGAGGAGCCCGCCGTGACGACCACACCCCTCTCCCCCAGTCTGATCGCCACCCTGCCCGGCCACTTCTACACCGACCCGGAGGTCTTCCGGCAGGAGCAGGAGCGGATCTTCGAATCGATGTGGTTCTGCGCCGTGCGCGGCGCCGACCTCGACAAGCCCGGTGCGTTCCGTACCGTCCGGATCGGACGCGAGAGCGTCATCGTCACCCGCAACCGGGCCGGTGAACTCCGCGCCTTCCTGAACGTCTGCCGACACCGCGGCGCCCGGCTGTGCACTGAGGAGTCCGGCGAGGTGCGGCGCTCGTTGCGGTGCCCGTACCACGCCTGGACGTACGACCTGGACGGCAAGCTGATCGCCGCGCCCAATCTGGTGAAGATGCCCGACGTCGACCGCACCGCATACGGCCTGATCACCGTGCGGCTGCGCGAATGGCTGGGTTACGCGTGGGTGTCTCTGGCCGAGGAGCCGCCGTCGTTCGAGGAGACCGTGATCGGGGCGGCCGTGGAACGGCTCGGCGACGCGGCGTCCGTCGAGCGGTACGGCACGGAGAACCTCGCGCTGGGCAAGCGCATCACATACGACGTGAAGGCGAACTGGAAGCTGATCGTCGAGAACTTCATGGAGTGCTACCACTGCGCGACGATCCACCCGGAACTCACCGAGGTGCTCCCCGAGTTCGCCGACGGTTACGCGGCGCAGTACTACGTGGGCCACGGCGCCGAGTTCGCCGAGGAGGTCAAGGGCTTCACCGTCGACGGCAGCGAAGGCTTCGCCAAGCTGCCCGAGGTCGCCGACGACCAGGACCGCCGCTACTACGCCATCACCGTCAAGCCGACCGTCTTCATCAACCTCGTGCCCGACCATGTGATCCTGCACCGGATGTTTCCGCTCGCCGAGGACCGCACGGTCGTCGAGTGCGACTGGCTGTACGCGCCCGAGGTCGTGGAGTCGGGCGCGGACGTGTCGAAGTCCGTGGAGCTGTTCCACCGGGTCAACGTCCAGGACTTCGACGCCTGCGAGCGCACCCAGCCCGCGATGGCCTCCCGCGCCTACCGCGCCGGCGGTGTGCTCGTACCGACCGAGCACCACATCGGCGTCTTCCACGCCTGGCTGACCGAGCAGCTGGGAGGCATCGGTGCCTGATCTTTTCATCGGCGGCGCGTGGACGACGGCCCGCGACGGACGCACCCGGGAGATCCGCTGTCCCGCCGACGGCTCCCTCGTCGCGGAGGTCGACGAGGCGGGTGGCAAGGACACGGTGGACGCGATCGCCGCGGCCCGCCGGGCCTTCGACGAGGGCCCCTGGCCGCACACGCCGGCCGCCGAGCGGGGAGACCTGCTGCTGCGCGTCGCCGATCTGATCACCCGCGACAAGGAGGCCCTGGCGCGCGCCGAGTCCCTCGACACCGGCAAACGGCTGGTGGAGAGCGGGTACGACGTCGACGACGTCGTCAACTGCTTCCGCTACTTCGGGCGGCTCGCCGCGGCCGAGACGGGCCGGGTGATCGACACGGGCACGGCGAGCGCCGACAGCCAGGTCGTGTACGAGCCGGTCGGCGTGTGCGGGCTGATCACGCCGTGGAACTATCCGCTGCTCCAGACGGCCTGGAAGGTCGCCCCGGCGCTCGCCGCGGGCAACACCTTCGTCCTGAAGCCGAGCGAGCTCACCCCGCACACCGCGATCCAGTTGATGCGGCTCCTCGCGGAGGCCGGGCTGCCGGACGGTGTCGCCAACCTCGTGCCGGGGGCGGGCCCCGAGGCCGGCGCGCCGCTCGCCGACCACCCCGATGTCGACCTGGTCTCCTTCACCGGCGGAGTGCGGACCGGCCGCCGGCTGATGGCGGCGGCCTCCGGGACCGTGAAGAAGGTCGCGCTCGAACTGGGCGGCAAGAACCCGAACATCGTCTTCGCGGACGCCGATTTCGAGGCGGCCGTGGACATGGCGCTGACCGCCGTGTTCCTGCACTCGGGGCAGGTCTGTTCGGCGGGGGCGCGGCTCCTGGTCGAGGACTCGCTGCACGACCGGTTCGTCGACGAGATCGTGCGCAGAACCCGGCGGATCCGCCTGGGCGGTCCCTTCGACGAGCGGGCGCAGACGGGGCCGCTGATCTCGGCCGCCCATCGGGCCAAGGTCGAGGCGTACGTCGCGGACGGTCTGGCCGAGGGTGCGGTACTGCGCTGCGGTGGCGCACGGCCCGAAGGGCCCCCGTACGAGAACGGCTTCTACTACCTGCCGACCGTCCTCGACGAGTGCCGGGCACGGATGTCCGTGGTACGGGAGGAGTCCTTCGGGCCCGTCCTGACGGTGGAGCGGTTCCGCGACGGCGACGGGGACGAGGCCGTCCGGCTCGCGAACGACACGATCTACGGTCTCGCGGGCGCGGTCTGGACGAGCGACGAGGGCAGGGCCCGGCGAATCGCCTCGCGGCTGCGCCTGGGCACCGTATGGATCAACGACTACCACCCCTATCTGCCGCAAGCCGAGTGGGGAGGGTTCAAGCAGTCCGGCACGGGGCGGGAGCTCGGTCCGGCCGGCCTCGCCGAGTACCGCGAGACGAAGCACATCTGGCGCAACACCTCACCGGAGCCGCAGGGCTGGTTCGCCTGAGGCGACCTTCACAGTCCAGGAGTGACACATGGCAGCTGCTCGACCATCCCCGGCGGGCGATGACGCGGAACTCGCCGCATTCGGTTACCGCCCCGAACTCAAGCGGACCCTCGGCACCTTCCACACCTTCGCGGCCGGCATCTCGTACATCTCGATCCTCACCGGCACCTTCCAGCTCTTCTACTTCGGATACGCCAGCGGCGGCCCCGCGTACTGGTGGTCCTGGCCGATGGTCTTCTTCGGCCAGTTCATGGTCGCGCTCTGCTTCGCCGAGCTGGCCGCCCGCTATCCCGTGGCCGGATCCATCTACAACTGGTCGAAGAAGCTGGGCAATCCGCACGTCGGCTGGCTCGCCGGCTGGATGATGCTCCTCGCGTCCGTCGTCTCCATCGCGGCCGTGGCCCTCGCATACCAGTTGACGCTTCCTCAGATATCCTCCGTTTTCCAGTTCGTCGGGGACGGTACGGGGACGTACGACGTGGCGACCAACGCGGTACTCCTCGCCTCCGGACTGATCCTCTTCACCACGGTCGTCAACGCCTTCGGTGTGAAGCTGATGGCGAGGATCAACACCGCCGGTGTCCTCATCGAGCTCATCGCCACCGTCGTGCTGATCGCGCTGCTCGCGGTGAACATCGTGCGCGGGCCGCAGGTCGTCACCGACACCGCCGGGACCGGCTCCGGTCAGTCCTTCGGCTATCTCGGCGCGTTCCTGATCGCCTCGCTCGCCTCGGCCTACGTGATGTACGGCTTCGACACCGCCGCCTCGCTCGGCGAGGAGTCCCTCGATCCCTCGCGCAACGCTCCGCGGGCCCTCATCCGGGCGATCGTGGCCTCCTTCGTCCTGGGCGGGCTGGTCCTGCTCCTCGCGCTGATGAGCGTGTCGAGCCTGCGGGGCGAGAAGCTGTCCACCGACGGACTGCAGTACGTCGTCCTCGACGTCCTCGGCCCGACGGCCGGCAAGGCGATGCTGTGGTGCGTGCTGATCGCGGTCACCGTGTGCGCGCTGGCGGTGCACACGGCGGCGGTCCGGCTCGCGTTCGCCATGGCCCGGGACAACAACCTGCCCGCTTCCTCGCGGCTCGCGAAGGTCAGCCCCCGGTTCGGCACCCCGATCCTGCCGACCGTGATCATCGGGGCGCTCGCGCTGGTGATCCTGCTGGTCAACATCCGCCAGCCGCAGATCTTCACCGTGGTCACCAGCATCGGCATCGTCATGATCTACGTCGCCTATCTCCTGGTCACCGGGCCGATGCTGGTGGCGCGGCTGCGCGGCAGGTGGCGGCCCGCCGAGGACAGGTTCTCCCTCGGCCGCTGGGGACTGCCCGTCAACATCGTCGCCGTGCTGTGGGGCGCGGCGATGACGCTGAACCTCATCTGGCCGCGGCCGGCCGTGTACAACGCCACCGCCCCCTACCACTGGTACCTGCGGTGGGGCGCGGTCCTGTTCGTCGGAGCGATCGCGCTCGGCGGCTTCGCCTACTACTGGTTCGTCCAGCGCCACCGTACGGGCGTCCTGGCCGAACACGCCGCCGTGGCACACCCCGAGCCCGTTGCGCTGAAGGAGGTCACCCCCTCATGAGCGAAGAGTTCGACTACGTCGTGGTCGGTGGCGGAACCGCGGGCAATGTCGTCGCGGCGCGGCTGAGCGAGGACCCGTCGGTCACGGTGTGCGTCCTGGAGGCGGGCCCCAGCGACGTCGGCGACGACAACGTCCTGAAGCTGGAACGGTGGATGGGTCTGCTGGAGTCCGGCTACGACTGGGACTACCCGGTCGAGCCGCAGGCGAGCGGCAACAGCTTCATGCGGCACGCCCGCGCCAAGGTGCTCGGCGGCTGCTCCTCGCACAACTCCTGCATCGCCTTCTGGGCGCCCGCGGAGGACCTGGACGACTGGGCGGCGGCCGGGTGTACGGGCTGGAGCGCGGCGGACCTGTTCCCCCTCTACAGCCGACTGGAGAACAACGACGCTCCCGGCGACCACCACGGCCGGTCCGGACCGGTGAAGCTGCGCACCCTCAAGGGCGGGGACCCCTGCGGCGCGGCCCTCCTGGAGGCCTGTGCGCAGGCGGGCATACCGACGACCCCTTTCAACGCCGGTTCGACGGTGGTGCGGGGCGCCAACTGGTTCCAGATCAACTCGGACGAGAACAACATCCGCCAGTCCTCCTCGGTGGCGTACCTCCACCCGGTGATGGGCAAGCGGCCGAACCTGGAGATACGCACCCGAGTGCGGGCGAAGCGGCTGGTGTTCGACGGGCTGCGCTGTACCGGCGCCGAGTACCTGGATCCGGATCTCGTCCACACCCGTACGGTCCGTGCCCGCCGCGAGGTCGTCGTCTCCTGCGGCTCGATCGACACACCGAAGCTGCTGATGCTGTCGGGCATCGGCCCGGCGGAGCATCTGCGGGAGGTGGGCGTGGAGGTGCTCGTGGACTCCGCGGGCGTCGGCGAGAACCTCCAGGACCATCCCGAGGGCGTGGTGATGTGGGAGGCGAAGCGGCCGATGACCACCACGTCGAGCCAGTGGTGGGAGGCGGGCATCTTCTACGACACCGAGCCGGGCCTCGACCGGCCCGACCTGATGTTCCACTACGGCTCGGTGCCCTTCGACATGAACACCGCCCGGCACGGCTATCCGACGTCGGAGAACGCCTTCTGTCTGACCCCCAACGTCACCCGTGCCAGGTCGCGCGGCACCGTGCGGCTGCGCACGCGCGACTACCGCGACAAACCTCGCGTCGACCCCCGGTACTTCACGCACGAGCACGACGTGCGGGTGATGACGTACGGCATCGAGCTGGCCCGCCGGATCGCGGCCCAGCCGGCGCTCTCCGGGTGGGCGGGGGCCGAGCTCGCCCCGGGTCCGGACGTCCGCACCGCCGACGAACTGCTCGACTACATCCACAAGACGCACAACACCGTCTACCACCCCGCCTGCACGGTGAGGATGGGGGCGGACGGCGACCCCATGGCGCCGCTCGACGCCCGTCTGCGGGTGAAGGGAGTCCAGGGGCTGCGGGTGGCGGACGGGTCGGTCATGCCGGATCTCGTCACCGTCAATCCGTGCATCACGACGATGATGATCGGCGAAAAGTGCGCCGATCTGCTCCGCGCGGACGCCTGACGCCGGGCCGGCGCCGGTGAGTGGAGTCTTCGCACCTCAGGCTGGAAGGTTCATGAGCATCAGTGGGGTGGTGGTGGGCTGGGGGGAGCCGCCGGCCGGTTCGAGAGTGAGGCCGACCCCGCGGGCCTGGCCGGGGCCGCCTTCCATCAGTACGGCGCCGTCGTGTGGGAGGAGGCCGGCGGGGCGCATGGTGCCGGCGTCGTCGAACCACAGCTGGTAGGTCCGGCCTTCCGGGGCGGCCGGCAGGCCGGTGGCGATGAAGACGGCCCTGTTCAGGCGTGTGGAGGCCACGACGGATGTGGTGGCCCCGGTGGTGGTGCGGCCGTGGACGCTGCGGGCGTCGGGCGAGGCGAGGACGGCGGTCAGGTCCTGGACCTGCCGGGTGGCCCGGTCGGCCTGGGTACGGGCCTTCTCGGCTTCCTGGTGCTGCCACAGGGACAGGCCGCCGAAGGTGGCGGCCGCGGCGATGCTGGCCGCCACCACGAACGGTCCGGCCTTACGTGTGAGGACTGTGAGGACCCTGGTGAGCCGGGCCGGCTCGGAGGCGCGGGTGTCCGGGGGGAGCTGGCGGACGGTGTCGATGCGGCGCAGGACCGACTGCTTCAGCCCGACGGGTGCGGGCAGGGCCGCGGCCGCGGCCAGGCGGGCGGACGTGGCGGCGAAGCCGGCCACTTCCCGTTTGCACGATGCGCATCGTTCGAGGTGGGTGTGGAAGGTGTGGTGCTCCTCCCCGGTCAGTGCGTCCAGGGCGTACGCGCCGGTGAGGGTGTGCAGGTCTTCGTGGTGCTTCATGTGGTCACCCCCATGCAGTCGCGCAGCCGGATCAGTCCGTCGCGCATGCGTGTCTTGATGGTCGCGAGCGGGGCCCGGAGTGTTTCCGCGACCTCGCGGTAGGTCAGGCCCTGGTAGTAGGCCAGCGTCACGGCCTGTCGCTGCAGTTCGGTCAGCCCGCGCAGGCAGCGGCGCACCTGTTCGCTGTCCAGGCGGGTCTCGACCTGCTCGGCGACTTCGTCGAACGGGCGCTGATGGTCACGTACCGCGCTGTCGTGGTCGCGGTTGGCGGCGGCCTGGGCGGAACGGACCCGGTCGACGGCACGGCGGTGCGCAATGGTCGCCACCCAGGTCATGACGGAGCCCTGATCGGGGCGGTAGCGGGCGGCCTGGCGCCAGATGTCGATCATCGCCTCCTGGGCTGCCTCCTCTGACTGGGCGTGGTCGCGTACGACTTTGACCACGATCCCGAACACGGTGTTCGCGACGGCGTCGTAGAGGACGGAGAAGGCGTCCTTGTCTCCGCGGCCGACCTGCTCCATCACGTCCTCAAGCTGTGGCGCGCCGTCGTGGGCGCCGCCGAACGACCGGTGTGGCTTCACAGGCACCCCGTCCCGCGTCGTCGAGCCGGGTGCCGTGGCTCGGCGCCATTGCGGCCACGCTTGTGCATCCATGGCATGAACAGTCCCTTGCTTACGGACGGGACCGGCCCTGTCCGGGTGGGGGCCGGCCGGGTATTCGCTCCGCTGGTCTCGTACGTGCTTCGTAGCGGGCGCCCGTACGGATTGCCCTGCCCGCTCGGCAACACCGACACAGGCTGTCATCCGGTCGGAGGAGGGACCAATCCGCCGGACGGAGGGCAGCGAATGGGCTGTGTGAGCAACTTCCGCAAGGCCTTCTCCCGCGGCGCACGGGGCGCCGTATCCGGTCTGCTGTCCGGCTACACCGCCCTGGCGGTGGCCGAGCTCGTCGCCTCGCTGGTGAGGCCGCAGGCGGGACCGGTGACCGTCGTGGGCGGAGCCGTGATCGACCGGACACCGGCCGCGCTGAAGGCGCGGGGATCCTGTATTTCCTGGCCGGAAAGCCGGCCTCCGGCCCGGCGTCCGGCTCGGCGGCAACCAGCACGGGGTGGTCACGACGCGGGTTCCTCGTGGCGGCCTCCGTCACGGGGCGGGATGCCCCGGTGCTGGGCCCACCGACCTCGCCGCCCAGGCAACCGTCGACACCTGGCGCCAGTGGTCCTTCCCCTGGAAGGCCACCCCCGGCGGCCACACCCTCACCGTCCGCGCCACCGACGGCACCGGCGTGACGCAGACCGAGGAGCGCACGCGGACCGTCCCCGACGGGGCGAGCGGCCGGCACAGCGTCTTCGTGACCGCGGGATAGCCCCCAGAGCACCGGCCCCGAAGAGGGCCGGAACCTCACACGTTTCGTCAACCTCCGTTGCGGACAGTCCAGACACAACCAGGAGATACTGATCATGTCCAGCACCCTGCGTATCCGCCGTACCGCGCTCGCCGTCGCGGCGGCCGCGATCCTGCCCTTCTCCCTCGCCGCCTGCTCGGATTCGGGCAGCGACAGCGCTTCCGGCAGCTCCGCCGACAAGAGCGGCGACACCGCCGCCTCGCAGGCGGCCACCCCGGACGCATCCATGGACCAGCCGTTCGGCCCGGCCTGCGCCGGCGTCCCCAAGGAGGGCGCGGGCAGCTTCGACGGCATGGCCGAGGACCCGGTCGCCACCGCCGCCTCCAACAACCCGGCGCTGTCCACCCTGGTCTCCGCCGTCAAGCAGGCGGGACTGGTCGATACCCTCAACAACGCCAAGGACATCACCGTCTTCGCCCCGACGAATGACGCCTTCGCCAAGATCCCGAAGGCCGATCTGGACAAGGTCCTCGCCGACAAGGAACAGCTGACGAAGATCCTCACCTACCACGTGGTGGGGCAGAAGCTGACCCCCGAGCAGCTGGAGAACGGCTCCTTCGACACCCTGCAGAAGGGCAAGCTCACCACCAGCGGCTCCGGGGAGTCGTACAAGGTCAACGATTCCTCGAACGTGGTCTGCGGCAACGTCAAGACCGCCAACGCCAACGTGTACATCGTCGACACCGTGCTGATGCCGAAGTAGTCCTCCACCCCGGACGGCCGATGACGGGCCCGTGGGCCGGAACTCCTCCCAGGAGTTCCGGCCCCCGTGCTGTCCGGTGCGCTGCCGACGGGCGTGGGTCGGCACTGCGTGACCCCGAACATGCCGCGACTGGTCGCCTTACCGCAATGGGGTCCGTCGCATGGTGTCGATGGCGCTGCCGGGCGATGCGGGGCTCACCGCGGTTCGTCGGTGGAGTGTGCGCGCACGGCGGCGTCGGCGCTGGGGTACGCGGGAAGCACGGTGCTCACGCCGGTGAAGTCGAGCATCCGGGCGAGGCGGTCGGGGATCGAGGCCAGGGCCAAGGAACCGTCCGCGGTCTTCGCGCAGCGCATGATGCCGATCAGGGCGTTGAGACCGGAGGAATCGCAGAAGGTCACCTGTGCCAGGTCCAGAACCAGGTGCGAGTGTCCCTGGGCGATAAGCGCCAGGGCGCTGCCGCGCAGGGTTGGAGCCGTCTCGATGTCGATGTGACCGCCGACCGAGAGGACTGCCAGGCGGCCGTCGGTGCTGGAGGTGGTGAGAGTGAGGCCGTCGGTCATGGTCAGTGCTCCTGGCCGGCGCTGGCTGCGCCATCGGCGGGCGGGGCGGCGGCAGGGGTTCGGACCGTCGATGCCACCGCGATGTGCTCAGCCGGCCGGCCTCCAAGAGGCACGGAGAGGGCGAGCATAGCGATGTCGTCACCAGGGCCCGAGGGCAGGTCGGCAAGGAGAGCGACGGTGTCGTCCACGAGGCGGGCGGCGTCGGCTGTATCGAGGGTGGCGAGGAACGCGGCTACGCCCTCCTCGCCCAGCATGGTGCCGTCCTTCAGGCGCGCCTCGGTGAGCCCGTCTGTGTAGAGGAGTAGGCCGTCACCCGGGGCGAGGTGGAAGGTGCGAGAGGCGAAGTGTGCTTCGGCGAGGGCGCCGACGAGCATGCCGCCCCGGGGGCGCACGCTCTCCACCCGCATTGCGCCGTCGTGCCCGCGCTTGAGGTGGAAGAGCGGGGGGTGTCCTCCCGTGGCGATCTCCACGGTGAACCTGCCGTCCTGCTGGGGTGTGATCGTGCCGAAGACGCAGGTGCAGTATCGGCTGCCGATCGAAGGGTCGAGGAGCAGAGCGCTGTTGAGGGCGTCGAGCACTGCTGTGGAATCAGTGTGGTGCTGGGCCGCCTCACGCAGTGTGTAGCGGGTCAGCGAGGTGACGACCGCGGCTTCGGCGCCCTTGCCGCACACGTCTCCGATGAAGAAGGCCCACCGGCTGCTCCCCAGGGGGAAGACGTCGTAGAAGTCGCCGCCGACATCACGCGGGGAGTCAGTCTGGTAGTGGCAGGCGAGTTCGAGCCCCGGTACCGCGGGCAGCGACGGTGGCAGCAGGGTCCGCTGGAGCGTGGAGGCGAAGGCCGCGATCGCCTCCGTGTCACGCTCCGCTCGCTCGCGGGCCGCCTCCTGTTCCTTGCGCCGTTCCTGCTCCTCCCGCAGCCGGTGCAGCGCGGAAAGACGCAGTTCCAGAGCGTCCAGGACCACGGCGGCGAGGTCGGTCAGGGTTGCGATGTCGGCTTCCGTGATCAGGCGCGGCTTGGTGTCGAGGATGTTGACGGTGCCCAGCCGGTAGCCGTCAGAGGTGATGATCGGCGCGCCGGCGTAGAACCGCACCCCCATCGGACCTGCGACCAGCGGGTTGGAGCAGGCGTCCGAATCGCGGAGAGCGTCGGGAATCACCAGAGTGTCGTCGGTCAGGACAGCCGAGGCGCACAGGCCCGGGTCCCGGCCGATCTCGGACACTCCGTCGAGGCCGTGGGCGGCCTTGAACCAGATCCGGTCCGTGTCGACGATCGTCACACTCGCCACGGGGACATCGAACAGCCGGGCAGCCATCGCCGCGACCCGGTCGAACGCTCCGTCCGGCGGGGTGTCGAGGATGTCGTAGCGGCGTACGGCTTCCATCCGTGCCGCCTCCTCCTCGGCCGACATACGCGGAGGCGACCCGTCCGCTTCAGAGGAACTCGCAGGAACACCTGGCATGACTGGCCTTCTGCTTTCCACGACGGGACCGGACCCCGGCGGCCGACCCTCGACCGCTGACCCTACGACACCGCCCAAACCCAATCGTCCCGGGCGAAGGGGGCTGGCTCCGACTCCGTGATCAGACCAGCCACATCAAGATCATCTCACCGGTGAGCAGCAGCGAGCAGGACAACCTTTTCTCGCCCGTCCTCGGCTGTGCGGCATCATGAGGCCCGGCGGGCGCCGGGGTCACAGGAACCGGCGGATGGGCAGCACGGCCACCTCGCGGGCCCGCTGTACGACGGAGCGGCTCTTCCACCGGCCGGCCCTGATCGGTTCACTGGCCGCCACGTCCGCCTCGAAGTGCTCATCCAATGTGGCGGTGAACTCCTGGTCCAGGACGGCGAGCATGACTTCCTCGTCGTGGTCGAGGGAGCGCCGGTTGAAGTTCGTCGAGCCGATCAAAGCGGCGACTTGATCGACGGTGATGACCTTGGCGTGCATCATCGTGGGCTGGTACTCGTAGATCTTCACCCCGCAGGCGGTGAGCTCCTCGTAGTAGTGCTGGCCGGCCAGCTGGCAGACCCGTTTGTCGGTGTGGGGGCCGGGCAGCAGGATCTCCACCTCGACCCCGCGCCGCGCGGTGGCGCACAGCAGCTCGATGAAGTACGCGTCCGGTGAGAAGTAGGCGGTGGCCAGACGGAAGCGTTCCTCGGCGGACTCCAGCATCACGCGGATCAGGGTCTGCATGTCCTGCCATCCGAAGCTGGCCGAGCCGCGCACCACCTGCACGATTGCCTCGCCTTGCGGACGGTGCTCGACGAACCGGTCCCGGTCGTCGAAGAGCTCGTCGTGGCACTCGGCCCAGTTCTGGGCGAACGCGGCGGCAATGCCGTCCACGGCAGGCCCGCGGACCTCGACGTGTGTGTCCCGCCACTCGTTCTCGTTACGCGCGTTGCCGCACCACTCCTCCGCGATCCCCACCCCGCCGGTGAACGCGGTCTCCTCGTCCACGACGAGAACTTTGCGGTGACAGCGGTGGTTCTGCTTCAGCGGTGAGAGAAACAGCGGCTTGCGGAACCACGCCACCTGCACCCCGGCCCGCTCCATCGCGTGAAGCTGCTCGGCCTCGATCAGCCGGCTGCCGAACCCGTCCAGTAGCAGCCGCACCCGCACCCCGGCGCGGGCCCGCTCGGCGAGTGCCTGGGCGAACTGGCGGGCGATGTCACCCCTCCAGTAGACGAACGTCATCATGTCCACCGTGTGCTCGGCGCGGCGGATCCCGGCCAGCATGGCGGCGAAGATCTCATCCCCGTTGCGCAAGGCGGTGAGCGCATTGCCTTCGGTCGCCGCGATCCCTATCAGCCGCTCCAGACGTCGCCTTATCCGTACGACGCGGTCCTCGACGGACGGCGCACCTGGCGCATCGGGCGCCTGCGGGGTCATCGCGGGCGGCTGGGTACTGGTCATGGCGTCACCTGGCCGGAACACGACGAGGAAACGTCAGGCCGCGATGCCCGGTCCGGCGCGGGCTGAGCAGCGAGCTGACTGTACCGCCGGGCGCCTCGGCAGTACGGCGACCCCCGCCACGGCCAATCAGCCACCCGCTACCACTGGCTCGGCGGCGAGCAGCGCTCCAGCGAGACCCTCACCGGTCTCACACGGATGGGCGTCCGTCTCTACAGCCCGGCCACCGGCCGGTTTCTGTCACTCGGCCCGGTGCGCGGCGGCGGGGACAACGCCTACGGGTACCCCGCCGACCCGGTCAACTCGTACGGCCTGGACGGCAAGCTCTGGGGGGAAGGTGTGGAGGTGGACCAAGCGCAATAAGTGGAACATCGCGCTCACCGCGGCCGGCGTGGCATGCGGCTTCGCGGCCGGGGGCGAAGGGGAGGGGCAGGCGGCGCCCGCTCCTGCCCGGCTAGCGCACGCGGTGGTCCTCCAGCGGGGCTGCCCTCAGCACCCCGTCAGCTACGCGGGGCAGGTGCGGGGTGTGGTTGACCAGGCGGGCCGAGTTGCCGACGACCGCGATGCTGCTGGTGTTGTGCAGCAGGGCGGCAAGGACCGGGTTCATGGAGCCGCCGGCTCCGGCGATGAGACCGAGCAGGTTGACGCCTATCGCGAGTCCGTAGTTCTGGCGGACCACGCGCAGCGTGTGGCGGCTGAGCTCGACCACGGCGGCGACCTGGCGCAGGTCGTTGCCGGCGAGCGCGATGTCGGCGGTCTCCAGGGCCACGTGCGAGGAGTGTTCGCCCATGGTGATGCCCACGTCGGCCAGCGCCAGGGCGGGGGCGTCGTTGGTGCCGTCGCCGACCATGGCGACCGTGTGGCCTTCGGCCTGAAGGTCGCGGATCAGCTGGAGTTTGGCCTCCGGCAGGGCATGGGCGTGCACCTCGGTGATGCCGAGGGTGTCGGCGACGACCTGGGCGGTCTCCGGCGCGTCGCCGGTGAGCAGGATCAGGCGGGACACGCCGAGGGCGCGCAGTTGTTGGACGACGGTCTCGGCTCCGGCGCGCACGGCGTCGGACACTCCGAGCATGCCGATGAGGTCCTCGTCGTGGGCCAGGCAGATGACGGTCTCGCCGCCGCCGCGGAGGCGTTCGGTCCAGCCCTGGGCGTCCTCGGTCAGGGCGACGCCGTGTTGGCGCAGCAGGGCCGGGCTGCCGACGAGGAGGCGGGTACCGTCGAGTTCGGCGCGCATGCCCATGCCGAGTACGACCTCGCAGGCCTGGTGAATGGGGACGTGCAGGTGCTGTTCCTCGGTGCGGGCGACGATGGCCTGCGCGAGCGGGTGGCGGGCGTGCAGTTCGCCGGAGGCGGCGAGGCTCAGGACCTCGTCGGCGGTGAAGCTGTCGGTGAGCGTGACGACGCTGGTGACGAGCGGCTTGCCGAAGGTGAGGGTGCCGGTCTTGTCGAAGACGACGGCGGTGACCCGGCCGACGCCCTCCAGATGGGTGCCGCCCTTGATGAGCGTGCCTCGGCGGGCGCCGTTGCCGATGGCGGCGCTGATGGCGGTGGGTGTGGCCAGGCCGGCCGCGCAGGGGCAGGCGATCAGCAGCATCGTCATGGCGCGCCGCGGGTCGCGGGTGACCACGTAGGTCAGTGCGGCCAGGGCGAAGGAGACGGGGACGAAGCGCTGGGTGAAGCGGGTGGCCACGGTCTGGATCGGCGCCCGGTCCGACTGGGCCTCCTCGACCCGGCTGATGATCCGGCCCACCGTGGTGTCCCTGCCGACCGAGTCCGCGCGGACGGTGAGCGAGCCCGAGGTGACGATCGTGCCGGCGTACACGTGTGCGCCTTCCCGGGCGTAGACGGGGAGGGCCTCGCCGGTCACGGCGGCCTGGTCCACCAGGGCCTCGCCGGAGACGGCGTGGCCGTCGACCGGGATGCGGTGGTGCTCGTACACGGCGACCACGTCTCCGGGTTCCACCGTGTCGAGATCGACCTCGATCTCCACGCCCTCGCGTACCAGCCAGACTCGTTCCTCGCCGATGGTGAGGAGGTCCTCGATGGCGCGGCGGGTGCGGCGCAGGGTGAGGGTCTGGAGGAATTCGCCGATGTTCAGCAGCCACAGGACGGTGAGGGCGACCACGTTCTCGCGGAGCACCAGCGAGATGACCGTCGCGGCCGTGACCAGGGTGTCCGTACCGGGACTGCTGCGTCCGCGCAACGTGCGCAGGGCGCCGCGGAAGAAGGGCAGACCGGTGAAGACGGTGACCACGCCGAGGAAGCCCGAGGAGCCGACGGTCATGCGGGGCCGGCCGAGCAGGCGCCGGAGCGCGACCAGGGCGAGGACGGCGCCGCCGACCACCAGCCGGGCGACTTCACCGGTGGAAGAGTCGGGCATGGACCGGGAGGGCTTGGCCACCACCACGGAAGCGGGCGGGGCCTCTTCGAGGGCGGCGACGAGCTGTTCGACGTTCAGCTGGTCCGGGGCCACCCAGATCACCACGCTGCCGGTACGCGGGAAGACCCGCAGGGCCCGGAAGCCGCTGATGCCGGTCAGCCGGTCGTCCACCAGCCCGGCGCAACCGGGCCGGGCCCGTAGCCAGGGGACGGTCAGCCGAGCGCGCCCCGCGGCCACGGAGCACACGAGCACGGTCGACATGATCAGTGCTCGTGTCCGTGATCGTGGTTCTCGACCTTGACCGCGGAGGGCGGCGGTACCTCCTCGCCGAGCGAGGTACGGGCCTCCGCCAGGACGTCACCGGCCTTGAGCCGGGCCTCCTCGGTGGCCGAGGCCAGCCAGCGGCTCGCGACGATCCCGCCCGCGAGTCCCCCGACCAGCGCCTTGCGCGCGGCCGGCTTGGCGGCGGGCAGATTCTTGATGATCAGGCCGCCCACCACACCGGACACCGCGTAGTGAGCCAGCTTGCCGGCAGCCGTACCGGCGATGGCGAGGGGGTGCATGAACAGCTCCTTCCGTCCGCGCCGCACAGCACGACGGACCTCCACTCCAGTGTGGACCCGGGCGGCTCACCGGGTCGATCCGAGGCCGGCGCGCGCTTCGATCAGACACCTGCGACGGGCTGCTGACCTGCGGGGAGGGCCATGGGAGCGACCTTGGTGGCACGTCGGGTACTGGCCAGTCGGCAGCCGAGGTAGATCAGGAACGAGACGGTCGTGACGTAGGGGCTGATGGGGACGGCGCTTCCGAGGGCGAGCAGGATCCCGCCTTCCATCGCCACCAGCGCGAAGGCGACGCTCAGCACGGGCAGCAGCACCGGGGAGGCCGTGATCCGCGCGGCGGCGGCCGCAGGCGTGACCAGGAGCGCCAGGACCAGCAGGGCTCCGACGATCTGCACACAGAGCGCGACCGCCAGCCCGAGGATCAGCATGAAGGCCAGGGACAGCGCACGGACCGGGACGCCTCTGGCCTCGGCCACCTCCGGATCCGCGCTGGCGAAGGTCAGCGGCCGCCAGACGACGGCGAGGGCGATCAGCACCACCACGGACGTGCCGACGAGCCATGCCATCTGAGGGGTGTCGACGGCGATGATCTGGCCGGTCAGAATCCCGAACTTGTTGGCCGCGCGTCCCTTGTAGAGCGACAGGAAGAGCACGCCCAGCCCGAGGCCGAACGGCATGATGATGCCGATGATCGAGTTTCGGTCGCGGGCACGGACACCCAGAATCCCGATCGCCGCCGCTGCCAGCAGAGAGCCCACGATGGACCCCGCGACGATGTTCAGCCCGAGGAGCAGCGCCGCCGACGCGCCGGCGAAGGACAGCTCGCTGATTCCGTGCACCGCGAACGGCAGGTCTCGCATGATCACGAATACGCCGACCAGACCGCCCACCAGACCCAGCAGGGCTCCGGCCAGCAGGGAGTTGTGGACCAGGGCCAGCAGGTCGCCGTAATGGTCGAAGTTGAAGATCTGCTGCCAGACGCCCCTGTCCTCCCCGTCGGCGAGCGGCCACCGTCCCGTCACGGCCGTCCGCCTCCGTTCCCGTTCGGCCCACCGGAGTGGTGGTGCACAGCGGCCGCGTCGGGTGCCCCTACGACGACGATGCGGCCTCGGACGCGCAGGACATCGACCTCGGTCCCGTACAGCTGCGACAGGGTGGCGGTGGTCATCACCTCGTCCGGCGGTCCGATCCGGAATCCGCCCGGGGCCAGATACAGGACCCGGTCCACCAGGCCCAGGACCGGGTTGATCTCGTGCGTCACGAAGACGACCGCGGTTCCGGCGGAGCGGCGCCGCCGGTCCACCAGCGCGGTGACCGTGCGTTGGTGCTGCAGGTCCAGGGAGAGCAGCGGCTCGTCGCAGAGCAGGATCCGCGGGTCGGTGGCGAGGGCCTGCGCGATGCGTACGCGCTGTTGTTCGCCGCCCGAGAGCCTGCCGACGGGGACATCCGCGTAGGGCAGCGCCCCGACGGAGTCCAGGATCTCGTCCACGCGGCGGCGGATCGCGCCCGGGGCCGGCGACACCCCCCAGCGGTGCCCTTCCATCCCGAGCCGGACCAGGTCCCGGGCCCGCAGCATCGTGTGGGCCGGGAGGGACTTCTGCTGGGGTACGTAGCCGATGTGGCTGCTGCCGCGGGGGGCGGGCCCGCCGAGGACGGCCAAGGTGCCCGCGGTGAGGGGCTGGCGACCCAGCAATACGCGCAGCAGGCTCGTCTTGCCCGATCCGTTCGGCCCCAGTACCGCCAGGAACTCCCCGGGCAGCACATCGAGGTCCAGATCGCGCCACAGCGTGCGATCTCCGTAGGCCAACGCGGCCCCCCGCAGACTGATCACCGGTGTGGAAGGGGCGCTATCCGCGGCGGCGGGTGCCGAGCGGGAAAGCGGTGCGACGGCCTCCGTACGGTCCACGGTCCCTCATCGGTCCAGGGCGCCCTTGAGCGCGTCGACGTTGGACGTCATCCAGCCGACGTAGTCCTCGCCTGCTGGGAGGGTCTCGGTCGCGGTGACCACGGGAATGCCGTTGTCCTCGGCCGCCTCCTTGACCTTCTCCGTCTGGGGACCGGCGGTCTGCTCGTTGTACACCAGCGCCTCGACCTGGCCCCCGGTGAACAGCGCGAGCGTCTCCCGCAGGCTCCTGGGCGAGACCTCCTCGCCCTCCTCGATGGCTTCGCTGAAGTCCGCGGGTGTCTTGTTCACCAGGCCGCACGCCTCGATCAGGTACAAGGGAACCGGCTCGGTGACCGCCACGGCGGTGCCCGCGTGGCGGGCGTTGATCTGATCCGTCCGGCCCTGGAGGGTCGCCAGCTCGTCCTTGAACGCCTTGGCGTTCTCCTTGAAGACGGTGCTTTCCGTCGGCGCTGCCCTGGCCAGGGCGTCGGCGATCCGGTCGGCGAGTTTGCCCACGGTGGGGAAGTCGTACCAGACGTGCTCGTTGAACTCCCCGGCCGCGTCGGGAGTCTTCCCCGAGACCTCCACCGCGTCGATCACCTCGGCCGAGGAGTTGCCCGCACTGCGGAGCATCCGGCCGACGAACTCGTCGTAGCCGGCGCCGTTCTCCACGACGACCTTCGCCTTGGACAGCTCCAGCTGGTTGCGCGTACCGGCTTCGTACGAGTGCGGATCCTGGGTGGGGTCACTGATGATCGAAACGACGTCGACCCTGTCGGCCCCGATCTGTTCGACGATGTCCCCGTACACGTTGGTGGATGCGACCACGGGGACGACCGGCGAGGGGGCCGCGCCCTGCGGGCTCTGGGCGGAAGCGGCACCCGCGGAGCCACCGGAGCCGTAGATCAGCGCCAGTGCGAGCCCGGTGAGAACACCCGGGCCGCGAGCTGAGGACGCCTGCATGCCCCTCCTCCCAACCGAAGCGAAGCCGAAACGGTTTTCATTCGAGTATCTCGCCGTCGCTTCCCGTCCTCCACCGGAGCGGCCCGCCACAGCCCTGACCTGGAGCGGCCGGGGACGCGACGGCCCACGAACCATCAGACCGCATTGACAATCATTTTCATTTAAGTAAAACTTTCGGCGCCACCACCCCGTCGCGCCTCCTGCCCCGGGAGTTCCGTGCGCAGTCCACACCAAAGTGATCTGGGAGCAACATGTCGACATTCCGGAACCGCCGAGAGTTCCTTGCCCTGGCCGGTGCCGCCGGTACGGCCGGAATCCTGGCCCTCACCGGTTGCGGATCCGGCGCCGGGAGCGGGACCGCGGCCGACGGGAAGGCGGCACCCACGCGGGGCGGTCAGTTCCGTGCCCTGTTCACGGGCGGCGGCGAGCGGGAGACCATCGACCCGCACGCCGAGGCCCTGGCCATCGACATGGCGCGTACCAAGGCCCTGTTCGACCGGCTCGTCGACCTGGACGCCAGTATGGCGCCGGTCCCCCGGCTCGCCGAGAAGTGGGAGGCCAGCGCCGACGCCACCGTGTGGCGGTTCACCCTCCGGGAGGCCCTCTTCCACGACGGGAAGAAGCTCACGCCCGAGGACGTGCTGTTCAGCTTCGGCCGCATCCTCGACCCGAAGGCGACCAACCACTTCGCTCAGGGCCTGCTGTCGGTCATCGATCTGAAGAACAGCCGGGGTATCGGCGAGAACACGGTCGAGCTCGCGCTCACCCGGCCCAGCGCCGAACTGCCCGCGCAGCTGGGCACGCTGGGCACCGCCATCGTCAGTGCCCGCTACGCCGACCCGGCCCAGCCCGTCGGCACCGGGGCGTTCCGGCTGAAGTCCTTCGAGGCCGGCCGGTCGTTCGTCGCCGAGCGGTTCGACGACCACTGGGACGGCGGGGCATACGTGGACGAGCTGCGCATCCTGTCCGCCGACGCCGACGCGCGCGGCAACGCGCTGCGGGGAGGCGAGGCGGAGTACGGATATGAGATGACGCCGACGTTCGCCCGTACCGCCGCCGCCGACAAGTCGGTCCGGATCGTCGCCGCCAAGGGCAGCACGGCCCACGCCATCGTCATGAAGTGCGACCAGGAGCCCTTCCACAACCGTGA
This sequence comes from Streptomyces sp. NPDC003038, assembly GCF_040611115.1. Classification (NCBI taxonomy): domain Bacteria; kingdom Bacillati; phylum Actinomycetota; class Actinomycetes; order Kitasatosporales; family Streptomycetaceae; genus Streptomyces; species Streptomyces sp. NPDC003038. Next base: position 42,371 of record NZ_JBEXNN010000022.1, on the reverse strand, counting down.
TGTCACCCTGGCGTTCAAGCTGCTCGCCGACCGCGAGAAGCTGGTCGAGGTCGTCCTGGCCGGCCAGGGCGTCGTCGGCAACGACATGTTCGGCAAGGGCTACCAGTACTACCCCGAGGACATTCCGCAGCGGAAGCGCGACGTCGCCGAGGCGCGCTCCTTGCTGCGCAAGGCCGGTGTGCTGAACAAGACGCTGTCCATCTACACCTCCTCCGTGGCCACCGGGTTCGTGGAGGCGGCGACGCTCTTCGCCGAGCAGGCGGCCGAGGCGGGCCTGCGGATCGAGGTCACCACCGGGGCCTCCGAGACGTACTTCAAGGACCAGCTGACCAAGGGGGTGATGGGCAGCCACCGTTCCGGCGCCATGACGATCCCCACGTACCTCAACGACCGGTTGCTCACCACGTCGGCCTTCAACGCGTCCGGGTGGCGCCGCAAGGACTTCGACGAGGCCTTCGCCAAGGCGCGGTCCACGGCCGACGAGGGCGAGCGCACCCGTCTGTACGGGGAGCTCCAGCGCACCGTCCACGACGAGGGCGGTCTGCTGATGTGGGGCCACCCGGACTGGCTGAACGCGGTCTCCTCCCGGGTACAGGGCGTCAAGGAGGCCCCGCCCAACACCCTCGACTCCGCCCGCTTCGACAAGGTGTGGCTGGCCTGACGATGCGAGGGTACGCATCGCAACGCCTCGCCCTCGGAGCGGTACAACTCGCCCTGCTCACGGTGCTGGTGTTCCTGCTGACGTCGCTGCTGCCCGGAGACGCGGCCGACGTGCGCAACAACGAGGACGCCACACCCGAGCAGGTGGCGGCGCTGCGCGAGCAGCTCCGGCTGGACCGCCCGGCCCTGGAACGCTTCACGGACTGGGCGGGGGGCGTGCTCACCGGTGATCTCGGCACGTCGCTGGTCAGCGGCGGCCCGGTGCTGGACATCCTGGCCGAGTCGGCCGGCATCACGCTCGTGCTCGCCACGGTGACCCTCGCGGTGGTCGTCCCCCTCGCGGTGCTGCTCGGCATCGTGTCCGGGCTGCGCGAGGGCGGCCGCCTGGACCGTGCTGTCACTTCCGTGACGCTCGCGCTGAACGCCGTACCCGACTTCGTGCTGGCGCTGCTCCTCGTGGCCGGTCTGTCGCTGCGGCTCGGCTGGCTGCCCGCGACGTGGGTCGGGGTTGGCGCGGCCGACCTGCTCGGGCAGCCCGCGCTGCTGGTGCTGCCGGTCGCGGTGGTGGCGGCGCGAATGATCTGCCTGCTGTCCCGGCAGGTGCGGGCCGGCATGGTAACGGTCCTCAAGGCCGAGTACGTCACCCAGGCGCGGCGCCTCGGCGTGCCCCGCCGGGCCCTGCTGCTGCGGCACGTCCTGCCCAACGCGTCGGTGCCCGGCATCCAGGAACTGGCCCGCGTGGGCGACAACCTGGTCGGCGGCGTGCTGATCGTCGAGGCGGTCTTCGCGATCCCCGGCGTGGCGACCGCGCTCGTCAGGGCGGTCGAGGCGCGGGACGTGCCCACGGTGCAGGGCCTGGCCCTGGTGGTCGCCGCGGCGGCCCTGCTGTTCAGCCTGGCGGCCGATCTCGTCTGCCATCGACTCGTACCACGGACGGAGGTGCTCAGGTGAAGCGCGTGAACCTGCCGACGGCGCCGGTCGGCGTGGCGCTGCTCGTGCTGCCGCTGAGCATCGCCCTGCTGGGCCCTTGGTTCGCCGAGCCGGCCCGCCCCGGGGTGTTCGCCCCCTACGCGGCCGCCGGCGGCGAACACCCCCTCGGTACGGACGCGTTGGGGCGCGACGTACTGGCCCTGCTCCTGCACGGCGGGCGCAGCGCGCTCGGCATGGCGCTCGGCGCTGTCGCGGTCGCCTACCTGGTGGGTGGGGCCGTGGGACTGCTGGCCGCCTCCGCCCGCCGCCGCTGGGCCGACGAGCTGCTGATCCGCCCCCTCGACGTACTGCTCCCGCTGCCCACCCTGCTGGTGATCAGCGTGGTGGCGGTGGGATGGCGCGGCTCCCCCGTCGCCATCGCCCTCGCCGTCGCGGCCGTCAACGTCCCGCCGGTCGCGCGCCTGGTGCGGGCCGCCGCCCTGGACGCCGCGAGCGGCCCCGTCACCGAGGCGATGCGCGTGCAGGGCGAGTCCCGGTCCCGTATCCAACTGGACCACGTGGCCCGCTCGGTGCTGTCCCCCGTCGCCGCCGACATCGGCACCCGCATCACCCTCGCGGTCTTCCTCGTCGGCTCGGCGAACTTCCTCGGCCTCGGCCTGGACCCGACCGCGCCCGACTGGGCGGTGAGCATTGCCCGCAGCCGCGAGGCGCTGCTGCTCCAGCCGTGGGCCGTGATGGCGCCCGCCGCGATGCTCGTCATGTTCACCGTGGGGCTCAACCTGCTCGCCGACCGCCTGCTGGCCCGCTCCCGCCGTACGCAGGAGGCCGTGCGATGACTTCGCAGAAGATGACCCCGCAGAAGATGGCCCCGCAGAAGTTGACCTCGCAGCACTCGAAGAAGCCCCTCGTCACCGTGCGCGGGCTCACCGCGCGGGCCGGGAACACCGTGCTCCTCGACTCGGTTGACTTCGACCTGTACGAGGGCCGCGTCACCGCGCTCGTCGGCCCCTCCGGCAGCGGCAAGACCACGGCCGCCCTGGCGCTCCTCGGCGAGCGCGGCGCCGGGGTGCACCTCAGCGGGCGGGTGGAGGCCGGCTCCGTCACGGTCGTGGACGGGGACGGGATCACGCCGGCGGCAGCCACCGGGCTGCGCGGACGCCTGGTCGCGTACATGCCCCAGCATCCGGGCAGCGCCCTCAACCCGGCCCGCCGCACCGGCGCCGTCCTCGCCGAACTCGCCCGGCTGCACCACCCGGCCGGCCAGGCCCGGGCCCTGGCCGCCGAAGCGCTCCAGGCCGCGCAACTGCCCGCCGGGCGGGACACCGAGCGGCGCTTCCCGCACCAGTTCTCCGGCGGCCAGCGCCAGCGCGTCGCGCTCGCCCAGACCCTGGTGTGCCGGCCACGGGTGCTCGTGCTCGACGAGCCGAGCACCGGGCTCGACACGGTGACCCGGATGCGGCTGGCCGGGGAACTGGCCGCGCTCGCCCGCACCGGCCTGGCGATCCTGCTGCTCAGCCACGACCACGACCTCGTGCGCGCCCTCGCCGACCACGTGGTCGTGCTGCGCCGCGGACGGGTGACCGCACAGGGCAGCCCGGCCGACGCCCTGCCCGCCCGCCGCCGGGTGACCGCCGCACGGCACACGCCCAGCGCCCCGGACGACCGCCTCCCGGTACTCGACGTACAGAACCTCTCCGCCCACCTCCACAGCCGAGGCCGCGGCCCGGTCCTGCACGGGGTCGGCCTCCATCTGCCGGCCGGCGCCTGCGTCGGCGTGGCCGGCCTGTCCGGCAGCGGCAAGACCACCCTGGCGCGCTGCGTCGCCGGGCTCCACGAACGCCACCGCGGCACGGTGCTCCTGGACGGCGCCCCGCTGCCGGTGCTGCGCCGGCGCGACCCGGAGCAGAAGCGGCGGGTGCAGTACGTGTGGCAGGAAGTACGCAGCTCCTTCGACGAGCGGCGCCCGGTGGCCGAGCAGGTTGCCCGTACCGCCGTACGACTGCGGGGCCAGGACGCCGGGGAGGCGCGGCGCGAGGCCCTGGACCTGCTGGGCCGGCTCGGGCTGGGCGCGGACACCGTCGAGCGGCGGCCCGGCGGCCTGTCCGGCGGCGAACTGCAACGCGCGGCGCTCGCCCGCGCCGTACTCGCCGCCCCGGACGTACTGGTCTGCGACGAGATCACGACCGCCCTGGACGCCGACTCGACCGAAGCGGTCCTCACCGAACTCGCCAGGCTGCGTGCCCAACACGGCACGGCGCTGCTCTGGGTCAGTCACGACCTGGAGCTGCTCGCCGCCGTCGCCCACCACATCGTCGTCATCGACGGCGGTCACGTCGTCGAGGCCGGCACGCCCGAGCAGATCCTCCACGCTCCCCGGGCCACCCCCACCCGGCAGCTCGTACGCGCCATGGACCTCGGGACGGCGCTGACCACCACGGACCCGGCAGCCACCGATCTGGCCACCGTCACGTCCACGTCCGGCGCCTGACGCCACGTCACCCACCACGGTGACGACACCCACGGCTTCCACCTTCACATCCCCGACCACGGAGGACACATGAGCGACCCGACCGCAGCCGGCGCCGCCGCGTCACAGGACGACGCCTGGGCGCTGCTCGAATCGCTGCCCGACACGCTGCCCCGGGCCGAGATCCTCGCCATCAACAGCTCCAAGTCCGACATCCACGCCCAGCGCAGCTACACGTACAACGGCTGGACGTTCCAGCTGCCGCCCGGCGTCTTCAAGCCCGGCGACACCAGCCGCATCGTCCACGACCGGCTGCTGGACGGCACCATCCCGCTGGAGGGGCGGTCGTACGCGGCCATCGGCGCCGGGCTCGGCGTCGAGGCGGTGATCGCGGGCCTCAAGGGCGCCCGTGAGATCTACGCCGCCGACATCCACCCGGACAGCGTCGCCACGGCCGCCGCCCACTACGAGCTCATCGTCGGCGACCGCCCGGGCACGGTCTTCCGCCCGCTGGTCTCCAACCTCTTCGAGGAGTTCCCCGCCTCGGCCCGGCTGGACGTCATCACCTTCAACCCGCCGGCCGTGAGCACGAAGACCAGCCACGACCCGACGGTCGTCCGCAATGTCTGCGTGGGCATCGACATCGTGGCGCGCTTCTTCGACCAGATCGTCGACCGCGATCTGCTCGCTCCCGGCGGTGAGGTGCACCTGATCGTGTCCAACACCTCGGAGCTGAAGAACATCGTCAAGTACGCCATCAAGGCCGGGTTCTCACCGCGGATCACACACCGCCAGACCTGGGAGGGCGACAACTGCCAGGCCTACCTCTTCCTGCTGCGCCGCGACCACACCGCCTGACCCGAAGGAGAGCGACATGCACGAGCACATAGCGGAGGCGGTCAAGGAACCCGATGTGGTGACCGTTGCGCCCGGCGCGGTCTGTCTGCGCTTCGAGACGATGAAGCTCTACTCGGCGCTCGGCGCCGTACGCCACCTCCTGGACACCGGCCAGGTCGAACCCGGTGACACGCTCATCGACAGTTCCAGCGGCATCTACGCCCACGCGCTCGCCCTCGCCTGCCACCGCTACGGCCTGAAGTGCCACATCGTCGGCTCGACGACGGTGGACCGCACACTCCGCGTGCAGCTGGAGGTCCTGGGTGCCACGCTGGAACAGGTCCGCCCCTCCAAGAACCTGCGCCTGGACCAGAACCTGCGCGTGGAGCGGATCGGCGAACTGCTGCGCGAGAACCCCGGCTACCACTGGATGCGCCAATATCACGACTCCATCCACTACCTCGGTTACCGGGACGTCGCCGACCTGATCGGCAAGGAGGTCCCGGAAGGGCCGCTGGCCCTGGTGGGCGGAGTCGGTACCGGCGCGTCGACCGGCTCCATCGCCACGTATCTGCGCGAGGCGGGCCGTGACGTGGCGCTCGTCGGCGTCCAGCCGTTCGGCAGCGTCACCTTCGGCGCCGAGCACGTCTTGGACCCGGACATGATCATCGCGGGGATCGGCAGCTCCATCCCGTTCCAGAACGTCCGCCACGAGCTGTACGACCGGATCCACTGGGTGAACTTCGACTACGCCATGTCCGGCGCCGTCGAACTCCTGCGCACCAGCGGCATCTTCGCCGGACTGTCGGCCGGCGCGGCGTACCTGGCCACGCTCTGGGAGCGGGAGCGCGACGAGTCCAGGACGTACGTCTTCCTCGCCGCCGACACCGGTCACCGCTACGTCGACAGCGCCTACGCCCACCACGGCCAGGCACACGGCCTCGGCGCCATGCGCCCCCACGAGGTCACGCAGCAGCACGAGCTGCGGCACCCCTGGTCGACGATGGACTGGCCGCCCCGCGACAGCGCGCTGCTGCACGACGAACCCCTCCTGGTCCCCGGCGCGGTCTGAGCCCCACGCACGCTCCCCTGTACGTCCGTCCCCAGCTGGACCCGGCGCTGGACGCCCGGTGGGCCGACGAGCGGCTCACCGGGCCCGACCTTCCCTGAACCACCCCGTATCCACCACCCCGTATCCACCCCCCGTATCCACCCATGGCCCAGAAGCCATGACTCGAAGAAGGCACCCCCATGTCTCCTCTCCAGCCGCACTCCGTGCCCGATCTCCAGCAGGCCGTCCTCGACGGGGCTTACGGGCCCCCGCCCCAGGAGCTGACCGTCACCAGCGCGTTCTGGCTCCACCACACCACCCGGCTGGCCGGAAGCCAGGTCACCTACCGCAACAGCTACCTGCTGCTGCGGTCCGGCGACGCCTTCGGCGCCTGCTCCTTCGAGGCCGGCGAGCTCGCCCCCGACTTCTGCGCGGACGCCTCGGGCCACACCCTCGACCACCTCATCCGGCACGAGGCGGCGCCCGTACGCATCGCCGCCCTCGACGCCTACCTCGGTCGCGTCCAGCCGCACCGCAGCTCCCCCGCCGCCGAGTGCGTGACGCTGCCGACCGGCACGCCCGAGACCCGGGCCCAGGCCCGGGACGCGGCCGTCGCCGGACTGCTCGACATCCCCGCCGGCGCCAAGGTCGCGCTGATCGGCGTCGTCAACCCACTCGTCGCGGCGATACGCGAGCAGGGAGGCGTGCCGCTGCCCTGCGACTTCAACCTGCGCACCACCCAGTGGGGCGACCCCGTCACCGACGACATGGCCCAGGTGCTCGCCGAGGCCGACGCGGTGGTCGCCACGGGCATGACGCTCAGCAACGGCAGCTTCGACGTCATCGTCGACCACTGCCGCAAGCACGAGCTGCCGCTCGTCGTGTACGCCCAGAGCGGCAGCGCCGTCGCCCGCGCCTTCCTGGGCTCCGGCGTCACCGCGCTCTCCGCCGAGCCGTTCCCCTTCTCCCAGTTCAGCGCCGACGAGACCGCGCTGTACCGGTACCGGGCGGCAGGCTCATGAGCAGCGAGACGAAGAACCCGGCGGCGGAGCCGACGGCAAGTGCGGCGGCGGGCTCCGAAGCGGTCCCCAGCGATCTGCGGATGACCCGCACCCTGTGGCCGTTCATGCTCGCCTCGGCCGTAGGACTGGTGCCCTTCACCATCTTCAGCACCTTCCTCGTCCCCATCGCCGACGCGTCGGACAGCGGCGTTGCGGCCATGGGCCAGTTGCGCGGCCTCGGCGGCCTGGCCGCCCTGGCCGTGGGCACGGCTCTGGCTCCGCTGATCGACCGGGTACGCAAGGACTGGGCGGCCGCGGGCGGACTCGCCGTACTGGCCCTCTCGGCCGCCCTCGGCGCCACCGGCGAGTTCCTGCTGCTGGCGGCGTTCTGCCTGCTCGTCGGCGCGGGTACGGCCGTACTGAACCCGGCGCTCACGGCAGCGGCCGCCGACCGCTTCGACAACGACGCCGCCGCGGGCCGGGCGGCGACCCTCATCACCGCCACCCAGTCGCTCACCGCTCTCCTGGCCGCACCTCTGGTGGCGCTGCCGGCCGTACTGTGGGGCTGGCAGGGCGACTTGTGGGCCATCGCCGCCGTCGCCTCCGTACTCACGGTGCTCTTCCTCCTCCGGGGCCGCCGTGCCGAGCGCCCCGGGCACAGCATCGAGGAGGGCAAGGAGAAGGCGGCCCGCCCGGGCTATCTGGCGTCGTTCAAGCTGCTGGGGGCCCTCCCCGGAGTGGTGCCGCTGCTCTTCGTCGCCATGCTGCGGACAGCGGCGTTCATGGGGTACCTCGCCTACCTGGCGGCCTTCTACGACGAGCGCTTCGGCCTCGCCCCCGGACCCTTCGCCGTCGTCTGGACCCTGAGCGGCACCTCGTTCTTCTTCGGCAACCTCGTCGCCGGGCGACTGCTGAGCGCCGAGCGGCCGAAGGTGTCCAGTGAGCGGCTGATGACGCTGGCCCTGCTGGTGGCGCTGTCGGCCCTGGTGGGCGTCTTCTTCACCCACTCGCTGCTCCTCGCCCTGCCGCTGACCGCGCTCATCGGCGCCGGGCACGCGACGGTGGCCGCCTGCGTCACCACGCTGCTGGTACGACGCTGCGGCTCGCTGCGCGGCACGGCGCTGAGCCTCAACGCGGCCGGGATGAGTTTCGGTGTGTTCCTGGGTGCGGGCCTCGGCGGTGTCGGTCTCTCGCTCGGCGGATACCCGGGTACGGCCGCGGCGCTGGGCGGTCTGACCCTCGTCGCCCTCCTCTTCGCCCGGGCGGCCGCGCGGTCCGCCCGCGGAGCGGAGGGGTAAGGGAGTCGGAGTCCGTTGTGACGGGAGGGGCGAAGCCGGGCGAGCGCATGCCACGTCAGCGCGCTCGGTCGTCCGGGCGCTCGGTCGTCCGGGCGCTCGCCGAGGGCGCCGACTTCGCTGTGGCTCCCGGTCACGGAGCGGCCGATGGCCGGTGCCCGGGAAGGGCGCCAGCCATCGGCCCGGTGTGCTGTCACCGGATCAGATTCCGCAAATCGGCGGCGAGCGAAGCGATCGCCGCGGGGTTGCGTGGGCTCTCCACCAGCTCCGCGTAGTCAAGGACGACGATACGGTCGTGCTTGATCGCCGAGACGTCCGCGAGCGGTGGGTAGGACTTCAGGAACTTCTTCTTCTCCTCGGCGCCGGTGTCCCCGTAGTCGTTGATCACGATCACTTCGGGGTCCCGCTCGACGACGGTCTCCCAACCGACGGTGGTCCAGCTGTCCTTGAGGTCCTTCATGACGTGGTCGCCGCCCGCCTTGGTGATGATGTCGTGCGGCCCCGCGTACGCACCTGACGTGAAGGGCCTGTCGCGGCCGTCGTCGTAGAGGAAGACGCGGGGCCGGTCGGCTCCCTTCGGGGCCGTCGCCTCCGCTTCGGTCACCTCCTTCCGGAACTTCGCGATGAGGGCTTCGGCTCGGTCCTCGACGTCGAAGAGCTTCCCGAGATTCCGCAGGTCGGTGTAGAGCGCCTCGAGCGGCGGCATCACACCACGTGCCTTGTCCCTTCCGTTGCGGCAGGACTCGGTCAGCAGATACGAGCCGATACCGACCTTCTCCAGCTCTGCGGGGGTGAAGCCTTCCGCCTCGTTGAAGCCGTAGTTCCAGCCCGCGAACACCAGATCCGCGCGGGCGTCGAGGACCAGCTCCTTGTTGATCGTCTTCTTCGACAGCCACTTCGTCTTCTGATAGGCGTCCTTCCAGGGGACGGAGTCGAGATCGCCCTTGTCGTCGGGCATCACATAGCCCGCCATACGGTCCTCCAGGCCGAGCGCGAACATGATCTCGGTGATGCCGACGTCATTGGTGACCACGCGCTCCGGGGCCGCGCCATAGGTCTTCTTCTGACCGCAGTTCTCGATGGTCACGGGATAGTGGCCGCCTGCCTTGGCCTGACCGTCCCCGATGTCGCGGGAGGTGACCTCGGCGCCGCAGCCGGTGAGGGTCAGAGCAGCGGCGAGCGCGAGAGCGGCGGGGCGTACGAGCGAGGGCATGCGGGCTCCTTAAGGGGCGGGCTGAGCGGGCGGGAGTCGGTCGAAGAGCAGGTGCAGGGCCCCGGACTCGGGGTGCGGCACGCGGTGCGCCCGTACGCCGAAGACCTCGGCCAGCAGTTCGGTCGTGAGCACCTCGTACGGAGCGCCGGAGGCGACGATCCGGCCGTGCTCGATGACGTAGAGCAGGTCGCAGTGGACGGCGGCGAGGTTGAGGTCGTGGAGTGCGGTGAGTACGGTGAGCCGGCTGCCACGCACCAGGGACAGCACTTCCAACTGTTGTGCGACGTCGAGGTGGTTGGTGGGCTCGTCCAGTACGAGCACCTGCGGCTGCTGGGCCAGCGCGCGGGCAATCAGGACCCGCTGCTTCTCCCCGCCCGAGAGCGTGAGGAAGCCGCGGTCGGCCAGGTGTCCGGCCCCGACCCGCGCCAGCGCGGCCTCGCACGCCTGCCGGTCCCCGGCGGTGGTGCGGGCCGTCGCACTCTGGTGCGGCAGCCGTCCCATCGCCACGACCTCGGTGACCGTGAAGTCGAACTCGGCGACCGACTCCTGGGGAAGCGCGGCCAGCCGGCGCGCGCCTTCGCGCGCGCTCATCGCGTGCAGGTCCTCCCCGCCGAGCCGGACCGTACCGGCCGTGGGGCGCAACGCCCGGTAGATGCAGCGCAGCAGGCTGGACTTGCCGCTGCCGTTGGGTCCGACCAGCCCGACGAGCTGCCCGCCGCCCACCCGCAGGGTGACGTCCTCGACCAGCCGCGCGCCCGCGGTCTCGACCGTCAGTTCATCGATGTCGATCCGCATCACGCGCCTCCGAAGGTGTACGAGCGGCGGCTCATCAGCAGGACGAAGCACGGCACGCCGATGACCGCGGTCAGTACGCCCACCGGCAGTTCGGTCGGTGCCATCACGACGCGGGAGAGGATGTCCACCCAGATCATCAGGACCGCGCCCGCCAGCGGTGCGACGGCCAGCACCCGGCGGTGATCGGCGCCGACCAGCATGCGTACGCCGTGGGGAACCATCAGTCCTACGAAGCCGATCGCACCACTGACGGCCACCACGGCCCCGGTGACGGCCGCGCAGACCACGAAGAGCTCCTTGCGCAGCCGCCCCGCGTCCACGCCCAGCGCGGCCGCCGTCTCGTCGCCCATGGCGAGCGCGTTCAGCCGGCGCGCCGACAGCGTGAGATGAACGAGGCCGGCGAGCACGGCACCCGCGGCAATGGGCAGGGACGCCCAGTTGGCCCCGCCGAGACTGCCGAGCAGCCACATCATCGCGGAGCGGGCCGCCTCACCGCGCTCGGCCGCGAACACCATGAACGTGGTGACGGCCGAGAAGCCGTAGTACATCGCGCTGCCCGTGAGGACCAGCCGCATCGGGGTCAGACCACGAGCGGTGCGGGCGATCGCGTACACCAGCATCATGGCGAGGAGCGCGGAGAGGAACGCGGCGGTGGACAGCGCCCAGATACCGAGCGCGCCCAGCGCACCGAAGAGCATGACGGCATTGGCACCGACGGCCGCGCCCGAGGAGATGCCGAGGACGAACGGGTCGGCCAGCGCGTTGCGGACCATGGCCTGCACGGCGACGCCGATGGCCGAGAGCCCTGCGCCGACGACCGCGGCCAGCAGGGCTCGCGGGAAGCGCAGTTCCCACACGATGGTGTACGCCGACACCTCGTCGGGGGCTATCGATCCGCCCGTCAGCCCCGACCAGAGATGGCGCAGCACCTCGCCCCAGGAGAGTCCGGAGGCACCCATCCCCGCCCCGCAGGCGACGGAGAGCGCCAGCGCGGCGCACAGGGCGGCGAGAAGAGGTGGCAGTGGCACGCGCCTTGGCGGCGCCGGCACGGTGCCCGTTCGGGGAGCGTGCGGCGGCGCGGCGGTGCTGCTGTGTTCGACGGGTATGGCCACGGGCGGATCGCTTTCGCCTCGGGCCGTGCCACACGCCAAGGGAGCGGACCGCGACGCGGTGCGTCCGGCGCAGCACCCTCTCGCAGTCCACGGCGAGTTGTCAGGAGCCTTCACCGCCGCGGGTAATCGGGCTCACGGGGACGGACCTGCGTACAGGTTCGTCACTCCGCCTACCGTTGCGGGTCAGCGCCGGACTTCCACCGGACTTCCCCCGCGGGGCGTGTGCAGCTTAGCGCGCTGCTCGCACGGCGTTGTGATCGGCGGCGGTGTTGGCTCAGGAGTCGCCGGGGCACCGTCGGCCGGAGACGGCCTCGCCGGTGTTCGCGAAGAAGCCGGCAGCGGATGGAAGGCGCCACGAAGGCTGTCGCTGAGCGGCCGGGCAGCCCCGGTCCTTCCGGGCGCACGTGTCCTGCGACGACGTGCCCGACGAGCCGTTCACGTCGGCGGGCCGCTCCGGTCGTCCGGCCGCCGCACGTGCCGGTCGGTCAGCGGTGATCGCGCGCGGGGGACGCATGCTCAGCGCCTTCCCCCGCACCGTGGTCGACCGCGGCGACAGGGCCGCCATCCGACACGCGCGTGCGAAGTCGGCGCCCTGTTCGGGATCCCCGCCACTGCTCTCGCCGCCACGCCCGGACGTCGCGAGCCTCAGCCGCCGCACCCGCGGAGCCGGACGGCTTCGGGGATGTCGAGGACGCGGAGCATTCACGGGTGCCATGCCTCCGCTGTCAGCCGGTAGCGGTGCAAGTTGTGTAGCAGGGCGGGTGCTGATCCTGGACAGAACCCTGGTACCGACACGGGACCACAGCGTGGCGGAGCAGTCCGAGAACTACCGCTACTCCACCAACCATCAGGTCGTCATCGACGCCGACTCACGCCTTGTCGTCTCCGTTGGCCGGCCCGTGCCCGGGAACCGCAACGACTGCAAGGCATGGGAACTGTCCGGAGCCAAGGACCGGTCGGCAACACCACCGTGATCGCAGATGACGGCTACCGCGGCACCGGTCTGATCATCCCGCACCGCCGAGAACGCGGCCGGATCGAGCTGCCAGCCTGGCAGGAAGCCCACAGCGCCTCCCACCGCAAAGTCCGCGCCCGAGTCAAGCACACCTTCGCCCGCATGAAGACCTGGAAGATCCTCCGCGACTGCCGCCTCAAAGGCGACGGCGTCCACCACGCCATGCTTGGCATCGCACGACTGCACAATCTCGCCCTCGCCGGATGGACAAACGGGCGGATCAGCAACCGACCTCGCCCGCAACGGTTCGAAGATCAGTTACGGGACAACCCATAGAGAGCTGAACGGGACCGGCCGCGCCCGGTACGGCAGCAGAGCCCCCGTACGGCAGCAGGGCTCGGACCGCGCGTCGCGGTCCGAGCCCTGCCCCGTGCGGTGCCGCCCTGCGGCGGCGGGGCGTCAGCTCTGTGCGGTGTCGTCGCCCGCCTGCCCGGCGCCCTCAGCTGCGCCTGCCTTCTCGCGCATCTTGCGCGCCAGCTCCGCCTTCTGCTCGGCTGCACCCTGGCGGTCGAGGTTGCGGTGCGGACCGTTGTTCTGCCGTTCGGCACGGGACAGCCTCTTGCGCTGGCCGCCGCCCATGCCCACGGGGTTGTTGATGTTCTTGCTCACGGTCACGGATTCTCCCGGTAATGATGTGAAATGATCTACGGATTCATCGGTGGGGGACGGGTGGCGACGTCGAAGGACGTCAGCAGCGGCCCATCACGCTCTCACTCGTGAATCGGCGTCTGGAAGAACATGACAAAGACGTTACCCGGTTCCGTCGGCCCCGCACACCAACCTTTTCGCCGCCTCGGCGTCGGCCGGGCCTTCGGCGAGCGCCCGGGGTCAGCCGTTTCCTTCCGGGAATCTCAGCACCGCCAGCACCCGCCGGCGGTCACCGCCCGCCCGGGCCACGTCCAGATGGGCGTTACTGGGCCGCCGGTGGCGTTGTCAGTGGTCGCGAGGACACTGACGGCATGAGAGATCATCTCACTTGCGCCCCGCCGTTACGGGACAACCTTTAGCCGTCCGAGGAGACGCGCTGGGGGTGCTGGGTGGCCGTACCGGCTGGGTGGAGTCCGCGGGGCCGTGCGTCGAGCTGTCGTACGTGAGGCCCGTGCGCGAGCGGTACGACGTCCGCCGCTGGATCGGGTGACGGCCCGGTTCGAGGACGTTCCTCCGGTCCGTCCGTTTCACTGGTCGCCGGGCGGGCGTCATTTTCCGGGGTGGTATGGGGCCGCGACGACCGGCCGTGATTTCGAGTCGACTTGGGACGCTGCGTGAGAGACCCTGACGCGAACCGAACCGAGGAGACGGGTTGATCACGGACTACCAGCAGCGGCTACGGGAGCGCTACCTTGCCGCCCCCGTCATGTCAGCCCCGGCACCCTGGCAACCAGTCCTGGACCGCAGGATCGCCATCGGAGGCCTGCTCGGCATCGGTTTCGCAGTCCACCCGGACACCGGACACGACCTCGTCATGGTCGTATCCAGCGACGGACACGGACTGTTCGATGCGGTCACCGGCGACAAGATCGCACGCGATCGGGATCCCGATCCCGCCACCAGCACCCCCGACGCACACCCCGACCTCACCTGCCCCGGCCTCGGCCCAATCGCAGGCACCCCGGTCCGCATCGCCGGCCTCTTCGGCGGCGGTCTGCACAGCACCACACCGGACGGTTGGACGCTGGACATCGTCAGCCCCGAATGGCCCCACGACCGCGTCATCCTCTCCGCCGATGGCGGAGCACGCAGAGGACCAGCGGGAGGCACATGGTGGCACGTCTTCCACTCCGAGTACTCGGAACTGCGCGCTGCCGGTTTTTCCCCGTCCGGCCTCACCCTGGCTGTCGCCACCAGCAGCGACCTCACTCTCTGGACCCGCCCGGAGCTCCACATCGAGGGCTGAGCGGACGCCGGGACGTGAGGCGAAGGGAAGACAGAATGCACCGAGCAGACCTGGCCGGCATGCACGTCGAACCGCCCGGGCGTTCTCGGGCACATTGCCATCCAACCTAGTCCGCCCGGTCAGGCAGGGCTTCAAGGACTGACTTGAATGTCAAAGGACAGGCGCTTGTCCGATGACGGCGAAGTTGGACCGATTGCCATTGAAGTCGGACCACCGGGTCCTATGCCCCGACCGGTGGGATCCTGCCGCTCGTTCTCACGTCCGCGTGGCAGTTCGTAAGCCGGTTGTCGTCTCACCGAACCCAGTCGTCGCCTGCGGCATTGGTGCCCGTGTCTGGCGTCATTCCTGAGGCTTGAGGGCAATGCCAGGCTCCGGAGCGCCGCGGCGATCCGGCGCTGCTCCCGCAGCGGAGGCAGCCGCACCTCCATACCGCCGAGCGACGCGGCGCTGATCGACGATGCCGCGGTGGCTGCCGAACGGTCCTCGACCCCGGCGATCACCTCCGGGCGGCTCTGCCACGCGAGCAGGTAGCCCGGATCTCCGGGTTCATTGGGCGCCCGCCGCGCCTGTCGCCATTCGATCCTTTGCCGACACTCCCGAGCCGGTCGGCTAGCTCGGGCAGATTGCGGCCTCGATGTGGGCGAGGTGGGCGGCGAGGATCTCTTCGAACGCGGCGCGGCGATCCGCCCCGAGGGGACGGACGTCGCGGGCGAAGTGGGCCAGGGTCGGGAAGCGTTCGGGGTCGGCGCCCAGAACCGCCACGCGGAACAGCTCCATGCCCTGTTCGTACTCTCCGGGGGTGACGGTGCTGACCCCGGCCTCGGAGGCGATCAACGCGGCGATGAGGACCGCGATCCGGTGGTAGCGCGCCGGGATCTCCTCGTCGGGCAGTCCCGACGCGCGCAGGGCCTGCAGCACCTCTTCCATGACCAGTCGGGAACCGGTGCCGCTTGATGCGTAGCGTCCCCACACCGCGGCGAGCTGGGGCTGCTGTCCGAAGGCCTCTCTCACGCGCAGGGCCAGGGACGTAATGCGCTGCTTCCAGTCACCCTCGGGGCAGTAGCCGTCCATCGCGGCCAGGAGGATCCGGTCGGCGACCGCGCGCAGCAGTTCGGTCTTACTGCGGAAGTGCCGGTAGAGGCTGGAGGAATCGGTCCCGAGGGCCGCAGCCAGCTTGCGCACGCTGAACGAATCCGCGTCGCTCGTGCGCAGCAGTTCCGCCGCGGAGTCCAGGATCTCTTCGGTTGACCAACGCCTTCGGCCTGCCATCTTGCTCCTCTCGCCGGATCTCTATCCTACCTATGCACTTGGTGTTGCACGCACCGCGTGCATAATGAGGACATGAGCATGCCGGGGGATCCGGCATGCCACTCGTGCCCTGTTATCCGGGTCAGGCGATCGATGCGTATGCGGAGCTCACCCGGCGAACACGAAAGGACGCATGACGTGAAGAACCCACTGGATTCCGCGGCACTGAACGCTGCGATCGAAAACGTCCACCACGCCGGGATGCCGGGCCTGTTCGCCGAGGTGCGAGACGGCGACCAGGTCTGGCACGGCGCCGCCGGGGTCGCCGATGTCGTCACCGGCCGTCCCGTCACCGCCGACATGCGGCACCGCGTCGGCAGCATCACCAAGACCTTCACCGCCGCAGCGGTCCTGCAGCAGGTCGAGAGCGGTCAAATCGGTCTCGACACACCGATCGGCCGGTACCTTCCGAAGCTGGTTCCCGGAGAACGCGGTGACGCGATCACGGTCCGGATGCTGATCAACCACACCAGCGGCCTCGCCGAGTACCTCCCGTACGCCTACCCCTCCCTCAAGGCGTACCCCGCCCTCGCGGACACCGGACCCCAGAGCCTGGACGACCACCGGCTCACGCGGTTCGACCCCGCTGAACTGATCGAGATGGGGGTCACCGCACCTGCCGTCGGCGCCCCGGGCGGCACTCCGGGGGTGTACTCCAACACCAACTACCTGCTCCTCGTCCAACTCCTGGAGCAGGTGACCGGCACTACGGCCGAGCGATACATCACCCGGAACGTCATCGAACGCGCCGGGCTCCGGGACACCGAACTCCCCGCCGGACCCTACGTCAAAGGGCCGCACTCGCAGCTCTACGAGGCGTGGTTCGGCATGATCGACCCGCCGCGCGACTACAGCGTCTACGACATGTCATGGGTAGGGCCGTCGGCCTCGCTGATATCGACCGTCACGGACCTCAACCGCTTCTTCGGCATGCTGCTGGCCGGGGAGATCGTCAGTCCGTCGTCGCTGGCGCAGATGCAACGCACCGTCCCGGTCGTCTCCCAAGAGGGAAAGACGATCGATTACGGCCTCGGCCTGCACCCGATGGATGGTCCTGGTCAGGGCACCTTCTGGGGCCATGGCGGCACGGTCTGGGGTGGTGGAGCACTAGCCATGACCCGTGCCGACGGCAAGCGGCAAATGACGGTCGCGGTGAACATGCAGAGGTGGAACAGGCTCGACTCCTCCGGCAAGCCGCAGCCCCATCCCATCGACGACGCGCTTGCGACTCTGTACCGCGTGGCGATGTACGGCTGACCGGGCAGGAGGTCGGTGACCCCAGTGACTGACCGAGACCGTGGGCGAGGGGTTGGCGCACCGTTCAGTCTGTACCTGCCCGCAGCGTCCGGATCCCCCTGCTCGCGGCCAACTATCAGCGCCCTGGAGGCCGCCTGCTGAACCCGTTGGCTGCTCTCATTCCTCTTCGTCCGCGTCGAGACCGCCCGCACCCGGGTTGCGCAGCGGGCGCAGGCCGCTGTCGACCGGGGGGGGTGCCCCTATCTCTTTGGTCAAGTATCTCTTTGGTCAAGGTGGTGGGTTCGGTGCCGGGCGGGGGGGCCGCCCGGCACTGTGGCTGTCATGAGTGTTGAAGCTCCTCTGACATCGCCGTCGGCCATCGCGTCGATGGGAGAATCGGGTCATGACGACTAGAGCCGGTGATTTCGAGCTGACCATGGAAGAGCTGCGCGTCGTAGCGCGCTACGTGGTGGAGAGTGCTCAGGAAGTCCTTCCGGTGTTCGAGGAGGCTGTTCCCGGTGATCCTCGGCCCCGCGCAGCCGTTGACGCTGCCTGGGAGTTCGTGAACGGCGCGAGGAGGACCAAGTTTCAGCGCGTCACCGCGTTGGACGCGCACCGGGCTGCGAAGGAAGCACCCACCGAAACCACACGCCTTGCTGCGCGCGCTGCCGGCGACGCCGCGGCTGCCGCGTACCTGCACCCCATTGCGAAGGCTACCCAGGTAGGTCACATCCTGCGCGGGGCTGCATGTGCAGCACGCGTGGCGGAGTTGAGTGCAGGTGACGATCCCGAGGTCGGAGACAAGCTCATTGAGCGGGCTCGGCGGCGCGCCACGCCGGCCTTGATCGATGTTCTTGGCCGGTATCCGCTCGCGCCAACAGGCAGGGGCCGCGTGGCCCACCTCATGAGCACCTTGGACGCTTCCCTGCGCGCATCGCGCTGAAGAATCCCTCTTGGGATGTCACCGATGCTCGTGATCACCCGGAATTGCTCGGACAGTGCTCATGGTCAGCCGACGGCGCTCACGAAACTGCGGACCCTACATCCCTGCCGTGTCACGGGCGTGCGCGGCAACAGGGTGCGCAGCAGTTGGGCGGTCTCTGCCTCCATGTCCACACCCCCGCCCAGTCCCTCGTTGATGCGGGCCAGCCGGGCCGCGGCTTCGCGGAGGGCGTCCACGTCTCCGGCCCCGTGGTGGGCGAGGAAGACCTGACGGTGCAGCAGCTCCCTCGACTACGCACGCCAGAGCCTGGACCGCCTGCCCACCCGCCGCGGGAAGCCCGCCTACCACCGCGACGGCCGGATGGTCGGGTACGCGGTCCTGGGCCCGAGGCACGCTCCTCCCGCGCTTCGGGAACTTTCCTGCGACGCGTCGTCTGGCTTCTCCCACACGACCGTGACGGGCAGCCTGGCGGGCTGTACGCCTCGGGCGCCCCGTCGGAGGCGGTCGATCCACGGACGATCGCTCCCCGGGTGAAGGGCTACAAGACCCAGCGCTCCGGGGGCGGGCCGCCGTCCGACGCCATGCGCGAGATGGGGATAACACTGCCGAAGGTCTGAGGCGGCCGGCGGCCGGCGGGCGGCGGCCGGCGGGCGCAGCGACTGAGGCGATCGCGCGCCGGAGTCTGCGAGAGGTTCTGGAGCTGCCCAGTGTGCCTCCGCAGGCCTGGGGCAGCGGGTCGAGGTCGCGCGGCGTAGGGACGTTCAGCATGAACTCTTCCCGGCACGATGGCCGAATCCGACAGAACCTCGTCATTGCGGCCACAGCAGCGGGGCGAAATGATCAGCACATGCCCGCACCGCACAAAGTCGTCATCGTCGCCTTCACCGGGGTCGAGCTGCTCGACGTCACCGGCCCGGCCGAGGTGTTCTCGGTCGCCACTCGAGTGGCCGGCACCGACCGTCCCGGCTATCTCGTCCAGATCGCGACAGCCGACAGGCGGGCGGTGGCCACCTCCAGCGGCGTCCGGCTGATGGCCGACCTGGCCCTGGACGAGGTGCCCAGCCGCGTTGACACCCTGCTCGTTGCGGGCGCGGTCAATCTGGTCGGCGACGGCGTGGTCCCGGTGATCGACAGTGCGGTCACCGACTGGCTGCGTGAAGCGGGGCCCCAGGCGCGCAGGATCGGGTCAATCTGCGCGGGAGCTCATCTGCTGGCCGCGGCGGGCCTGCTGGACGGCCTGTCCGCCACGACCCACTGGCTCACCGCCGCACGGCTGGCCGCCGACCATCCGCGGGTCACCGTCGATCCGGACCCGATCTTCATCCGGTCCGGGAGCGTGTGGACCTGCGCCGGTGTCACCTCGGGGATGGACATGGCGCTGGCGATGGTCGCCGAGGATCACGGCCAGGCCCTCGCCCTGGCCACCGCCCGGATGATGGTCATGTATGTCAAGCGGTCCGGCGGGCAGAGCCAATTCAGCGTTCCGCTCTCCGCTCCGGCCACGTCGGGCGACCGGATCGATGACCTGCGGGTGTGGATCGCCGACCACCTCAGCGAGGACCTCTCCGCCGAAGCCCTGGCCGCGCGGTTGCACCTGAGCGTGCGCCACTTCTCCCGGCTGTTCCGCCTGCGCACCGCCGGCACGCCGGCCGCCTACGTGGAAGCCGCCCGCCTCGAAGCCGCCCGCCGGCTGCTGGAGGAGAGCGACCGGAGCCTGCCGGAGATCGCCGCGGCCAGCGGCCTCGGCTCGGTGGAGACCTTGCACCGCTCCTTCCAGCGCCGGCTGGGGACCACTCCCGCCGAATACCGGCGCCGATTCCGGTAGCCCCGCTACGCCCGCACCATCCGTCGGCAGCCCGACGGGTCCCCAGCATGCCCGCACACGCAGCAGCCGCTACTCATTTCATGGAGGACGCCATGTCCCGCACGAAGGTCATCCCCATCCCGGTCATGGGCCGAACGGCCATCAACGCCTACCTGCTCCTGGGCCGACGGCCTGTGATCGTCGACGCCGGGACACCCGGCAGCGGCCAGAAGATCTACGCCCGGATCACCGAGCACGGAGTGGACCCCCGCGACGTCTCCCTGATCGTCATCACCCACGGGCACATCGACCACTTCGGCTCCGCCGCCGAACTGCACCGCCTCACCGGCGCGCCCGTCGCCGGCCACGTCGCCGACCTCGGGCCCTACCGCACCGGTCGGGTCCGCGAACCGTACCTGCCCACCGGCCCGATGGGCCGCCTCATGGACAGGAGCAAAGACCTGCACGCCCAGGCTGAACCCCTCGAACCCGATGTCCTGATCCGCGGCGAGACTCCCCTGGAGGACTTCGGGATCGCAGCCCGCATCCTGCCCACCCCCGGACACACCGCCGGATCGATCTCCGTCCTCACCGACGACGGAGACCTCGTCGCCGGCGACCTGGTGGCCAACTCCTTTATGGGACTCATCCCGGGCAAGCCGGCCAATCCACCATTCCATGACGACCCGCAGCGCAACCTCACCAGCCTTCGCGAAATGCTCGCCCTCAACCCCACCAGACTCCACGTCGGCCACGGCGCCCCACTGGAACCCGACCGCGTCCGACGCTGGGCCGCCCGAGAACTCGACCGCCTGTCCCGACTCGAAGCAGCCGGCCGAATCCCCACCCGGGCCGAGGACACGGCCTGATCAACCGCTCCCAAGAGTGCGGATGCGTCCCGACAACGAGGAGAAAGGTAGCGGCAGCGGATGCCCCGACCTCGGCAGCCATGCCACCGCCGTCACCGTCACCGTCACTCACGAGGTCGGTGGTGGTGCCAGCCGTGACAGCGGCGCACGGGACGCCGTCGACAGCCCCCGCCAGGGTCCTGGCAACAGTCCCGGGCGCGGGTGGCCACTGAGGCCGCCGTTTCTCTCCTGGTTCGCTGGGGTGGGCGTCTGGCTCGCGCCTTGTTTGGTCGGTGCCGATCTTCGAAGCTCAAGCCCTCGCGCCACGCTGTGGACCCGGACACCGCGAGACGGCTCACCCAGGCTCATCCACGAAAGCCCAAAAAATCGGACGGCGATGTCGAGAACCTGTGGCTGGCTCCGTCCCCGCAACGAACGCGACCACAATGGGTCGCACGAGCGAGGAGAAACACGATGGCCAAGTACTTGCTGCTCAAGCACTACCGCGGCGCCCCGGCTTCGGTCAACGACGTGCCGATGGACCAGTGGACGCCGGAGGAGATCTCGGCGCACGTGCAGTACATGAACGACTTCGCGGCCCGGCTCGAGAAGACCGGCGAGTTCGTCGACGGTCAGGCGCTCGCCCCCGAGGGCACGTTCGTGCGGTACGACGGTGAAGGGCGCCCGCCGGTCACCGACGGCCCGTTCGCCGAGACCAAGGACCTCATCGCCGGCTGGATGGTGATCGACGTCGACAGCTACGAGCGCGCCATCGAGCTGGCCGGGGAACTGTCGGCCGCCCCTGGGGCGGGCGGGAAGCCGATCCACGAGTGGCTCGAGGTGCGCCCGTTCCTCGCCGCGCCGCCCACCATCACGGAGTGACCTCATCAATGGACGAGGCCCTGCTCCGCAGCCTCACGCCGAGCGTGCTCGCCATCCTCGTCCGCCGCGGAGCCGACTTCGCGGCGGCCGAGGACGCCGTGCAAGACGCGCTCGTCGAGGCGGTCCGCGTCTGGCCGGCCGACTTGCCACGGGACCCGAAGGGCTGGCTGGTCACCGTGGCCTGGCGCAAGTTCCTCGACGCGATGCGGGCGGATGCCGCCCGCCGCCGGCGTGAGGCCCGCCTCGACGAGGAGCCGACGCCCGGGCCCGCGCCCGCGGTGGACGACACGCTCCAGCTCTACTTCCTGTGCGCCCACCCGTCGCTGACGCCGTCGTCCGCAGTCGCGCTCACGCTGCGCGCCGTCGGCGGGCTGACCACCCGCCAGATCGCCCAGGCCTACCTGGTGCCCGAGGCGACCATGGCGCAGCGCATCAGCCGGGCCAAGCGCACGGTCTCGGGCGTGCGGTTCGACCAGCCCGGCGACGTCGCCACCGTGCTGCGCGTCCTCTACCTGGTCTTCAACGAGGGCTACTCCGGCGATGTCGACCTCGCCGCCGAGGCCATCCGGCTCACTCGGCGGCTCGCGGCCCAGGTCGACCACCCCGAGGTGGCGGGGCTGCTCGCCCTCATGCTGCTCCACCACGCCCGGCGGGCCGCCCGGACCGCGCCCGACGGCAGCCTGGTGCCGCTCGCCGAGCAGGACCGCACCACGTGGGACAGCAGGGCGATCGCCGAGGGCGTCGCGATCCTCCAGGCGGCCCTCGCGCGCGACCGGCTGGGCGAGTTCCAGGCCCAGGCCGCCATCGCAGCCCTCCACGCCGACGCGCCCACCGCCGAGGAGACCGACTGGGTGCAGATCGTCGAGTGGTACGACGAGCTCACGCGCCTGACCGACAACCCCGTCGTCCGGCTCAACCGCGCAGTGGCCGTCGGCGAGGCCGACGGACCGCGCGCCGGCCTGGCGGCACTCGCAGCGCTGGACGCCTCACTGCCCCGCCACGCCGCGGTGGCGGCGTACCTCCACGAGCGCGACGGCGACCTGGCGACGGCGGCACGGCTGTACGCCGAGGCGGCCCACAAGGCACCCAACCTCGCCGAGCGCGACCACCTGACACGCCAGGCCGCCCGGCTCAACGCCCGCCGATGTCGCTGACAGGTCGCGCTCGGATTTTCCCGCAGCACTGGGCGCGCCCCCGTGGCCAGAGCGGTCGCCTCACAGTGAGTACGGGGGTCAAGACCAGTGGCCAGACCCGACGCCACTCGCGCCCAGGTTCGGGTTTCGAGGGGGCCGGGGGCGCGGCGGAGTGCGTCTCCGCAACCGCCGTTAGCCCCGGCTGTGGCCCTCGCCCTGTTCGGCGGGGGGGGGCGTGCCCCGGAGCTATGTGAGCGACCCGGCCGCCTCCGTGGCTGCGTCGAGGACCATACGGCGCTCCTGGCCGGTCAACCGCCGCAGTGCGTCCCGCAGATTCACCCGGTGCCGACCGGCAATCGAGGCCGCGATCTCCACCGCCAACTCGGCGGTGGTCTCCTGAAGTGCTCCTTGCCATGCAGGGCGGCGCAGACGTGCAGCCAGTCCCACCGTGACCGGGCTGCGGCTCATGTCCACGACGTACCAGATCCCCGCCAGGTCACGTCTCCGGTACGCAGAACTGGCGGAGCCAGTAGCCGCCGCGGTGCCTGCCGAGCAGCTGCGTGGTGATGCGCACGTTGACGTCGTTGACGCCAAACAGCAGGTGATGGGCCAGCTCCAGGCCGCCGGTCACGCTGAGCGCGGCCGCGATGTTCTGGTTCTGGGTGGTGGTGCGTACGGTGCTCCGTTCGTACGCGGGCGAGGAGGCCGGGGCCAGCACCGCACCTTGTGATGGGCGCTCCTCTGGACACGGCCGCGCACACGCCGCCCGCCCACCGAAAACTGGCGCCGCGCCCGCCGACGCGGCCGCGAGCCCGCCGTCGGCGTTGGCCACGGGCGGCGAAGCCCCCTGGTACGACCGGCCTGCGGTGCCGTGCCCGAGCAGAGAGCCGAAATCCCATGAGCGGCAGCACCGATCCCCTTATCCACATCGCTGATGTCCTCGAACACGCCCGGGACGCCACCGCCTGACCGACGGAAGCGGCCCCGGTCTCCTATCTCAGGCCCGATGTGCAAGGTAGCGGCTCCTCCGCAGGGCCCCACCGGCCATTGGGGAAACGACGCTCCCGGGGTGACGGAAGGCGCAGTCGGTGCGGGCCTCGGCACCTGCACGTCCACCACGTACCCGAAGATCACCGGCGGAACAGTCCGCATCGTGGGCACTGGGACAGGCGCCTGTCCCGGGCCATTCTCGGTGGGTTATGGCCGGGCGCAGATCTCCTGGAACGACGGAACCACGACGGTCCTTCCGCAGCTGTCGCTCCGCTTCGAGGCGCTCTCCGCCTCCTTCGAAGGTGGCGTCAGCGAGGGCCACTTCAAGGGAGGCACCGCACACGCCAACGGCCGGACCACCACCAACCCGGCTGATATCGGCGCCCAGTGCGTTACCAGCGGCCTCACGAACTACGCCACGACGATCAACCAGTTCACCATCGGCGACAGCTAGGCCGGCTCCACACCGCCCGGCCGGCCGCCGCACGACCATGCCCGTGGAGACGACACTGCCCGGCAACTGGTCGCCGAGCGGAAACCGGACGTGTGCACCGATCGCACTGCGCGAAAAGCAGCGTGCTCGGACATCACACAGCCCCCTGCCGGACACGGCGGTTTCTAGGGGGCTGCCCGCCTCCCTGGGCACGACGGGACGTCTCCGAGCCGACCGCGAGTCAGCACATTGCCCCGAAGTCCCTGCGGAGGACCCCTCGTCATACATACGGCCGGCGCGTGGCTGTGGCGGCGGGCAGCTCGTAGGTGACGCCGGTGAGGCGTTCGGAGAGCTGCCACAGGCGGGCGGCTGTGGCGGTGTCACGGATGGCGCGCTCTTGGGAACGACGCGTGGGTTCACCCCGCAGTTGCAGCGGTCCGTCGGGAACGATGTAGCTGCCCCCGGGCAGATCCGGCACGGTTGCCGCGTACAGGGAGGTCTTCGCCCCTTCCGGGGTCCGGCCGGGGTTGCTGGGGGTCGGTCGGTCGGAACCGCGTCGCAACGGCCTGTCATCGTTCGAGCCGACACGTGCGAGGTGACGCCGTTCCCGGGAACGCCGGGATTACCTATCGCGCGCGACGAGGAGTCGGACACTCACGGCTGGTGGAACCGCACCTCCGGTTGAGCTGGGGTCGGCCCGTCCAGCACGGGCTGCGCCATGCCCCGCAGGTGCAGGTCGAAGAAGGCGGCGACGTACGTACGGGTGATGGCTACGGCCCTGTCTGCCGGGAGTGGGCTCTGAGGAAGACCGAAGTGGCGCGCGATGACGGGACTGTCGGAGAAGGTGAAGTGCTCCGAACCGGCCACGGTCAGCCAGCGCTTCCACCCGTCGAGCGCCGGCCACGCGTCACCCCAGGTCGTGTCGGTTCCGCCGGGCCGGTGTACGGCGTCGTCCGTGCCGATCATCATGAACGGGCGGCCGCCGAGACTCCCGGACGGGAGCTCCTCCTGGAAGCCGCCGTCCATGTTGATGCCCGCGCCGATGCGCCGATCCGCCGCCATCGCGGTGGCCGCGGCGGCGCCGCCGATGGAATGACCGGCCATGCCGATCCGCCGCTTGTCGATCATCGCCGCGTGCTTCCACACGGCATGGCGGCCCGTCAGGCGGTCGATGACGAACGACATGTCATCGGCGCGCGTCGAGGTGACCCGGCCCGCGTCCACGCCGTCGTCCTCGACCGCCGTACAGGCCACGCAGGTCAGCACCCGCCCGCCCGGCACGGCCGTACCGAAGGACTCGTAGGCGTGGTCGACGGACGCGACCACATACCCGCGGGCCGCGAGGTCCTCGGCGAGGTGGGTGAGCGTGTAGCGGGAGACGCCAAAGCCGGGCGAGAGGAGAACAAGAGGATGGCGGCCGCGCGCGGGGCGGGCGTCGCGTCCGCTGTGCGTGCGCATGGCGGCCAACTCCTCTGCCGAAACCGCCTGTTCGAGTTTCATGCCACGCAGCAGCAACCGCGTCTCCTCGGCCGTGGCGTACGGCGCGGGCGCGGGGCCGGGACCCGGCCGGCCGGAGCGTGGGGCAGCCGGGTAGTGCAGCGTCACCATCAGCTCCCGCGCGCCGGCCTCGGCGACCCAGGGGTCGGGGCGCGAACGGTCGACGAGGTGGAGGAGGGAGCTCCCGACCGCGTACGGCCCCGTGGGCGCGGGAAGTTCGGCGCCGACGGCGGAGACGAAGGCGGAGACGAAGGCGGCTGGGGTCCTCGAAGCCGCCGAAACGGGCGCAGAGGCGGCAAGACCGGAAGGAGCGGACACCCGAGCGGTGAAAGTGGAGGCGGAAGCGGTTGCCGCCGTGGAGACGGGTAAGGCGAGGGCGCAGAGAAGCGCGACGGCCGTGGCCGTCCGAGTGCGAGTGACCATGACCCGACGCTAGACCCGCCGATCCGCGCGGCGCGTCACACCAGAGGCGCAATCGGGCGCTCCCCTCTCAGCCCCAAGTCGCATACGCGGCCGGCCTCTCACGCGTGACGGCCGGGCATCTACCCCGAGGTGGTGGTCGTCGCGGATGTGCTGCTGGACCGGGCCCCGGCTTACCTGGTGTGGTTGGACAGCGGGGCCGGGCGGCCACGGGCGCCGGGACCCGCGCGCTCGGGTAGCGCGGGCCCCGGCACCGCGCCCGCCCCCAGGATGGCGTCCATGACCATCCCCATGACAACGGGCCGCCGAACACCGACCACACGATCAACTGCGCCTACCCATCTCAACTGCCGTCCCCCCGACTGAGTGCAAGACCGGCCACGGCTCACGGCGCGTCTGCCGTGGCACTGCGGCGCGCCGCCTGGACCTGGTGCCAGGGGTTCTGCGACCGGGATTGCCCGCGGTCGAGGTACTCGCGCTTCACCGTGGCCGAACCCGGCTTCGAGCGGCCCTGCTGGGTCGGATCGCCCCCGGCGTCCGCGACTCCTGGGCGCCGGCCGCGGCGCAGGCCGTGCGAGGTGACCAGGTGCCAGCCGGGCAGGCCGGCCAGGTAGGCGCGGTGACGGACCCAGTCGTTGAGGGCATGGCCGGTGACGTAGTCGCCCCGTTCGGTGGCCGCGGACCGGTTCTGGAGCCGACCCTTCGAGGTCAGCGCCCGCATCAACGGGCCCTCGTGGACCCCCATCCGGTGCAGGCAATGCAGCCAGTCCCGTACGGCCGACACCGGGTCGTAACGTCTGTCGGCCGGGTCGGCCGGGACGAAGGTACTCTCGCCCTTTCCCTCCTGGTCGGTCTTGGAGTACGCGATCCACAGGTCGACCCCGGTGTCCTCGACCTCGACGTCGCCGATGTCCAGATCGGCCAGCTCGAAACGGCGGTTCAGCGCCCCGCGTCCCACCAGCAGCGCGCACCGGTCCCGCAGCCCGGTGGTGTGCGCAGGTCACACGTGTCGACCATGGCGCGCAGCATCGGCTCGGTGATAGCCGGGGCCTTGCGGACCCGGTTCCGCTTTTGGCGTTCCACTGGCGAAAGCCCACGGGTCGGCCGCGGCGGCGTCCAGGACCTCTCAGACCATCTCTTCGGCGTGTTCGGGCAGGGTGTCGAGAACCTTCGCGGCCGGCGCGGAGAAGCGAACCGCGTACGGCTGAGCGGTCACCGGCGCCTTCTCCGCAGCTCCGCCATGTCCACGAACGAGGTGTCGTCGTAGCCGGAGGCGACGAACGTGTCGACCGCCGGAGCGGAGGCGAGGCGGGCCTGCCAGACCTGGACGACCTCGTACAGCCCGGCAAGGGAGAACGTCCGGCGGGAGTCCTCCAGCGCGACCGCGCACTCCTGCTCGAAGGCCGGCGCAGCCAAGCCCCGCCCCACGCTCCTGGCAGCCACGGCGATCAGGTCTGGCACTGCTTGGTGGATGCCGGGGACCAGCCGCTCCAGGCACCGCCGCTGACCTGGGCGTGAACTCGGATTTCGACCTTGACGCTGTCGCATGCCCGGTCCTTGCTTCCCGCTTTGACCGGGCCCACAGTCGCACCCGCCCCGACCGAGATACGACTGCTGCCCAACTTCTTCCAGTCAAGGCCCGGAGTACGCCAATATGCCTCGTAGGAGACGTTTACCGCCCTGGGTCCCGTGTTCCGTAGCGTGACGTACGCCGTCACCTCCCGGTAAGGGACGTCACCCAGCCATTGCCTCTGGGCGCTGATGCAGCCGTTGACCGCCACACGGCCGGTCGACGTGCCCCCGCCACAGGCGATTGACGCGGCGTGAGCATTGGACGGAAGGGTCAGCACAGTAAGCGCGGCTGCACCCAGCACCGTTCCCATACGCCTGACATGCATGATATGTGCCCTTCACTGGATTTCTTCCTGCCTGAAGGGACCATGGCTCACGTCGGAGCATGGCATGCGGTCTCGTCAAGCCCTTCATCCAAACGGGTACAGATGTGAGTATGCGACCCACAAGCGGTCAGTTCCTAACGATGTATGCGCATCCTCGCGGCCACCGCCCGGGAGCTTCCCTGGTGACAACAAGCCTGCCTTTGTGACAACCATCGCGCTTCGGCTCAGAACGGGTAGTTGTGACTGAGTGCCGCAGTTGGTTCTGACCGCTCTTCCGTGATGCCTACGGCTGAAGGAGGACGCGGGCTCTGAGCGGTGCGAATGAGGCTCGCCCGTACATTTGCCGCTTGATCGTTTTGATTCTGGCAGGGACCGCGATGCCCTCCCGGATGGCCATCACGTAGCGGTTCACAACGTGGTTTCCCCCGGTGTAGCCGAGTGCGGTCAGAACCCTTCAGTTGGCCAGTTGAGAAAGGGTGGCGCGCCCACACCGTCTGCCCCCGGCCTCGCTGTCAGCGCTCTGTGTCATGATGCGGACGCGTCCCAGGGGAGTGGGCTGCGGTCTACTGATTGCCAGGGGGTTGGGGATGGGCGCGGGTACGGAGCCGGACGGCTCGTCCAGGTCCGACGAGGAGTGGGAGCGGTTTCTGCGCGAGTCGGTGGCGGGTGCCGCCGACGCGCCCAAGGAGCCGTCGGCGCGGGCCCGCGACGTGGCAAAGCGGCTGCGCGCGGAGCCCGGCCGCGGCCTGGAGGGCTGGCGCAGCTACACGCCGGCGCGGCCCAAGCGGCGCACGGGCTGGTACGTGGTGGGGCTGCTGGCCTCGCTGGTGCTGCTGCTGGTGGTGGCGCTCGCGCCGGGGCGGATAGTGGACCTGTTCGCCGGCGCTGACTCCCCGCCGCTGGCGGCCGAGACGGCCCGCCCGACCCAGGTACCCCCGGTGGAGGCGGCCCAACGCCCCACCATGGACGAGCCGTTCCGCGGTTCGCCGACGGCGAGCTGGGCGAGCGGAGCGGCGGGGATCACCGTGCCGAAGGCCGGGGCGGTCGGCTGGATGAGCGCGGCCGAGGTCGAGCGGGCCCTCGCCCGCAGCCGGGACTTCCTCGTCGCGTCCGGCCTGGACCGCGGGGTGCTGCAGGGCGAGCGCCCCGAGAAGGCGATTGCGCTGATCAACCCGCACCAGAAGGACGTCAAAGACCTTCTGGAAACCGCTTTCCGAACCCCGAGCGAGAAGGCCGACCCCCTCCTCCTCTTCAGCCGCTTCCAGCCCTCCCGCACCCACCTGGTCGGCGACGTCGTGAAGACCCGGGGCCGGCTCACCTACCGGGAGGGCGAGCGCGGCGCGCTCCAGGTGACCGCCGACGTCACCTTCGTCTACCCGGTCACCCGCGCGGAAGCGGGCGGCGACGACGAGATCGTGCGCACGATCGTCCGGCGCGAGCTGGTCCTGAGCTGGGACGACCCTGACAAAGTGATCACCGAGCCGGGCACGTTCTCGATCGTCTCGTACAAGTACGACATGACCAACGGCGGCTGCGGCGCCCCCACGGGCTACTTCACCCCGCCCTTCGGCACGGACCGCCGGGCGGACGAGGCCGGCACGGAGGTCGACCCGTACGACCGCAGCGCGCCGGTCGGGCGGGGCGAGTCCTCTGGGGACGAGTGCGGGAGGGCGACGCGGTCCTAGCGGGCGTTACTCGGTGGCGGCCACCCCAACCCCGAGGGCGATGAACATCCAGCCGCCGATCCGCTCCCAGCGCCGGCGCCAGGCCGGTCGCCCGAGCACCGCGCGCAGCCGGGCGGCGACGTGCACGAGCAGCAGCTCCGGGTGGACGTGCTGCCTGATCGAGAGACTGACACGGTCGCCGCCTGGCTCCAGGAGCACCGGCGCCGAGATCATCTGCCGAGACCGCCTGATGGCATTCACCAAGGCCGTCAGGCAGGCCGCCCCGGTTGCGCTGGAGGTGGGAGACCGCTGGCACCTCCTCCAGAACCTCTCGACGGCCGTGGAGAAGACTTGCCGTCGGCATCGTGAGTGCCTACGGCGGCCACCAGTCGGATCAGAGGCCAGCCCGCCGTTGGCCACACCGGAGACTCCGCTCCTGGACCGGATCCGACAACGCCACGCGGATGTCAACGAGCTGGCCGCCACCGGCCTGTCGCTGAGCGCCATCGGCCCGCCGTCTGCAGTTGGACCGCAAGACGGTCCGGCGCTACCGGAACAAGGACCTGGCAGGGCTTCTCGCCTCGGCGCAGGACCGCGGCCACGGTGTCCTCGACCCGTTCATCGAGCACGTGCACTACCGGTTCCAGATGGGCTGTACCAGTTCGATGCAGCTCTATCGCGAGTTGCTCGCCCTCGGCTACACCGGTGGATACCACGTTGTGAACCGCTACGTGACGACCATCCGGGAGGGCGTCGCAGTCCCTGCCCGCTCGGTGACTCCCGGCCCTCGCGATATCACCTCATGGATCATGCGCCCCCCCCAGGAGACACTCAACACTTCCGACGTTGCCCAGCTGGAAGCTGTTCGGAGTGCCTGCCCGGAGATCGCTTTGGCCTGCGATCTCGCGCGGGAGTTCACCGACATCCTCCGCCAACGCCAGGGCCACCTACTGCGGGACTGGATTCAGAAGGCCGAGCTGGGCGGCCCGGATGCCATCGGCATCTTCGCCGACTCCATCCGCCAGGACCTCCACGCCGTCACCGCCGGCCTCACCCTGCCCTACAGCTCCGGCATCGTCGAAGGGCATGTCAACAGAATCAAAACGATCAAGCGGCAAATGTACGGGCGATCCTCATTCGCACTGCTCAGAGCCCGCGTGCTCCTTCAGCCGTAGGCATCACGGAAGAGCGGTCAGAACCAACTCTCGCGCTAAGTCACAGTAGTTGACGCTCGCCCATGAAGGGCTCCGGATTCAGCAGTCGAAATCCATGTAGTCGATGTCGTTGATTTCGACGTCCGAGAGTCCCATGGCGCGGCCGCCGCTGTCCTGAAATACACGTCCTTAAACCCTTCGGCGATGATTCCACGCATCTCCTGGTCGCTTGCCCCGGCCTCGCGGGCGTCGAACAGGCGCTGCGCGTACGTCGGGGGGAGGTGCACGGTGAGTCGCCGGAACCGTCCGTCGTCGGTCGTGCCGACGGCCGCGGAGTACCCGAACCGGGCGCGGGTCTCCACCGTGATGCCGGTGCTGGCGGCGGCCTGCTTGCGTCGGCGCTTGCGGACCTGGGGTTGCCAGCGGGCCCGTGCAGCCGCGTCGATCTTCGCGACAACGTCCTTGGGCGGGTGTTTCCGTGTGCCGCGGCGGTATCGGTTGATGGAGTCAGCGGTGACGCCGACCTTCTGACCGATCTCCTTGGGGCTCAGGTACTTGAGCAGGAAGTTGATCCGGGCCTGGAGGCCCTTGGGCGGCTCCTTGGTGAACGCCTCCCGGTCGGCCCGCTCGATGGCGTCCTCGATCTCCCCCACTGATTAGCTCCCGTCCATGAGCGTGCTGTGACCGTAACGCTGGGGGACCAGGCGGGCATCGGCGGCCGGGGCCAGGTCCACGACCAAGCGCTCCCCCACCCCCGAGACCGTGGTGGCATCGGGCGTGAGGTATCCGAGGGTCCGCAGCTCCCCGACCGCCTTGCGGAAGGCTTCGCGGCCCTCGGCGGCCAGGCGCTCGTCGCGGGTGAGGGAGACCAGTTCGCTGATCGTGGGCTCTTGGCCCGGGTTGTAGCCGGTGGTGAGTTCGGCCAAGACGCCGCGGGCGCGCCACGTCAGGCGCATGTCCCGCATGGCCCGAGCGAACAGCACCGGGTCGTGGTTGTGCGGGGTAGTGGGTACGGGCCGGGGGGCCGAGGTGTCGACGGCGCTCATCAGGTACGGCTCCTTCGCTGCGGTTCAGGGGTCGCGCTGGCCTTGGCGGGCTAGCGCTGTGCGGTGCCGGTGGCTTTGGCTTCGAGGACGGCGTCGCCGCCAGCCGAGCAGCACGGCGCCGCCGGCGAGCGCGCCATGACGCAGGTCCGCCTCGCCCTGGCCCTCTCCTTCGCCGACCCCGACAGGGCCGACGACGAGCTCGCTCTCGCCCACCAGCTCCTCGAGGGCCTCGACCAGCGCTCCAATACCCTCCTCGCACCGACATCTACTCTGCGCACGACACGTGCACGTGTGCACGTGTCGGAGTCCTTCGGTCGTGAAGTGGGCGGGTGGCTACCGGTCGGTGCGCCTCCTGGGGGAGCTGGTCGAGAGCGCCGGACCTTTGCAGTTCCTCGTGTCCGTGATGGAGCGCTGCCCCTTGCCGACGTTTACGGCTGTCAGTTGAAGATGTCCAGGAGGTCCAGCCAGGAGCCGTCGTCGGTGGTGGAGCGGCGGGGCCGCATCGGGAGCGGATCCGGGTAGGTCGCCGCTGCGGCCCTCGCGCGGACGATGTCGGGCCCGCCGCACGCCGCGACCGCGAAGGCGCCGAAAACCTTGGCGAACGCGGCCGGGTCACGGAACTCCACGCCGAACGCCCGGCCGTCCCGCAGCGGCACCCACACCACCCGGTCGAACCGTCTCCATTCCCCCACCGGCTGGTCGTCGGCGGTTGACCGCCCCTCCAGCCACAACCGGGCCACATGCAGCAGGTTCACCTTTTCCATCGGCAGCCGCTTGCGCCGCACCCGCAGTTCACGCGTCGTCAGCTCGACGCGCTGGTCCTTCTTCGGGTACCACACGACGCCGATCCCGAACGGCACCCACAGCAGGATCCCGATCATCGGCAAGACCAGAGCGTCGCCCCACGACCGGAGCAGCCCGCCGTCCAGCAGGTACAGGGCCCCGAAGACCAGAACCCACTTCGCCGTCATCCGCCAGAACCCGGTGCCCTGCCGGTACAGGACCCGCCACTTCCCCGTCATCGCCATGCCCGCACGCTATCCGCCGCCCCGCAGCTCACCGTAGGCGCCCTCCGGCCGCCGCGGTGCCGTCGAGGGGCTGGCAGAGGTCGAGGAGTCGCCGGTGGATCGCGGGGACGGCGGTGACGCGCAGGGCCTAGGTGTATTGACCGGCAGGGTTGTTCACACGGCCGATGGGCGGGTGTCCGCCCAGTGCGGTGTGGCAGCGGTGGTGATTGTAGGTGTGGAGGAAGTCTGCCAGGGCCGCTGTCCGCTCGTCGTTTGAGGTGTAGGGCCGCAGGTAGACCCACTCTTCGAGGACTGTGCGGTTGAAGCGTTCGACCTTGCCGTTGGTCTGGGGTCGGTAGGCGCGGGTGAGTTCGCCGGTCGCGCCGAGGCCGGGCAGTGTCTGATGGCTCTTGTCCGGGGTGGTGGATCTACCGCTGTTCCGGGCATGAGTGCGTCATGGTGCGGCGGCATGAACTGACGAATGCTCAGTGGGAGCGCATAGCTCCGCTGCTTCCCGAAACCGGCGGGCCGGGTGGACGGTGGGCCGACCACCGCACCGTCATCAACGGCGTTCTCTACCGGACACGGACCGGCATCCCCTGGCGTGACCTGCCCGAACGCTACGGAACCTGGCAGACCGTTTATGAACGCCACCGCCGCTGGTCGGCCGACGGCACCTGGTCGAGGATCCTGCGAGCGTTGCAGGCCGGTGCCGACTCCACCACCCAGGACGCGGACGGCTCGTGGGCGGTCAACGCCGACTCCACCACCTGCCGGGCCCACCACCACGCGGCCGGAGCCCGGCACGCTCCCCCGGACGACCACCCCGAAAAAGGGGCGGCACACGTGTGGACGAAGAGGGCCGTGAGGCCCTGGGACGCTCCCGAGGCGGGCTGACCAGCAAGGCCCACCTCCTGGCCGACGACCGCTCCCGCCCCCTGGTCTGGCTGACCTCGCCCGGCCAGCACGGAGACAGCCCGATGTTCATCCCCCTCATGCAAGCCCTGAACGTGGCCCGCACCGGAACCGGACGTCCCCGCACCCGACCGGACCGGGCCCGCGGCGACAAGGCCTACTCCAGCCGAGCCAACCGCGACTACCTGCGCAAACGCGGCATCAAACCAACGATCGCCCAGCCGGACGACCAACGCGCCAACCGCCGCCCTCTCGGCCGGACCGGCGGCCGCCCACCGTCCTTCGACCGCGAGCAGTACCGCCAACGCAACACCGTCGAACCCTGCATAGGCAAACTGAAGCAACACCGCGCCATCGCTACCCGGTACGACAAACGCGACTACATCTTCCACGGCACCCTGACCACCGCAGCCATCGTCATCCGGCTCCGCAACCTCATCAAAGAGCCATCAGACACTGCCTAGCCCTGGCCGCACCGTACGGTCACGCCCAGGTCGAGTACGGCGTGCTCGGCGGGCTCCAGCTCGGCGGCGCGGAGGAAGTCGGCGACTTTGCCGGGCATGTCGAGGGTGCGGCAGCTGTTGGGCCTCGTCGAAGGGGCTGGGTGCTCACAGTGGAGGAAGGCCTGAACGCGCACACGCTGGCGGCCGTGCCCGGGGTGCAGTGACGCTAGACCAGTCGGCTTCGTTTGCCTGCTTGGTGGCGTCGTACCCGCGTTCTGCGATGCGCCTGTGACATCTCGATGCCACGGAACAACGATCACCACAGTCGATACAAAGCTAAGGATCACGACGCCGATGTCAGCGGGAAGCCTTAACGCGTCCATTGCACCGGTACCCGGCCGACCGTGAGGAGGAGTTCGGTGAGCAACATCAGGAATGGACTTAAGAAGGTCGAGGTCGGCCTGAGATGGGACCCGAGCCCCCTCGGCACGGCGTCCCACGACTTGGACGTTGTCGCCGCGACGTACACCGCCGAGGACCGCTATGGCGCCCCCGCCTACCTCGTGCACTTCGACAGTCGCTCCCCGGACGGCACGATCAGGCTTGGTGGCTACGTAGGCCCATGCAGAATCGGTTGTTGCCGGATTCTGGGAACGACCGTGGGAGGCTGCTGCGGGAAATGTTGGCGAGAAACAGGAACGGAGTCCTGCGGGTGTCGCGCGACGGCAGCCTGCAGCGGCGGCTCGCCGGCCAAGTCCCGGGTAGTGAAACGTCCTGGCTATCTCCTGTACGGGCGATCTTCTCGGGGTGCGAAGCGGGCCTGGGCCGCCAGGACGGCTTCGGTGTAGCGTCCCGCCCACACGCCCATCGCACGGATCGGGCCCAGCAGCGCGAGGCCCGCCTCGGTGAGGGAGTAGTCGACGCGCGGTGGGGCCTCGGCGTACGCCTGGCGTGCGACCAGGCCGTTGTACTCAAGGCGGCGCAGGGCTTCGTTGAGGACCTTGGGGCTGATCCCGCCGATGCGGGTGATCAGCGCGCGCGGCCTCATGGGTCCGCTCTCGCCGAGGATGTACACGATCACGCTGTCCCAGCGGTTCGACAGTACTTCGAAGGCCACCCTCGCCTGGCAGTCCGCGGCGTACTTGCCGCCGCCCAGGTCCTCGCCCAGACCTTGTTCGTCTGTCTCTACCGCCGTGTCGCTCATGCGATCATCCTGCCCGGCCCGATGCACACCATGTGGTGCGCATCGGTGCGCCTAGCGTCCTTTCCGTCACACCTCGCACGTCTCGCGACACGGACGACAGGAGCAAGCACATGCGCATCGGCATTCTTGGTACAGGGGCGATGGCCACGGCCCTCGGCGCGGCCTGGGTACGCGCCGGCCATGACGTTCGGGTGGGCGGTCGGGACACCGAAGCGGCCTCCCGCACCGCCCTGCTCACCGGCGCCTCCGAGCACGGCAGCCTCGCCGAGGCCGCGGCACACGGGGACGTGGTGCTCATCGCCGTACCAGCCGGCGCCGCGCCGCAGTTGGCCAAGGAACTGGCTACCCTGCTCGCCGGGCGGACGGTGATCGACTGCACCGTTCCCATGGCGCCGGGCGAGGACGGCCCGGCCCTGACCACGGGCGGCGCCACCTCCGTCGCCCAGCTCATCGCGGACGCCGCCCCGGGCGCCCTTGTGGTGAAGGCGTTCGGGGTGTGCCACGAGAGCATCTGGTCCCTGGATCGGCCGGCCTTCGAAGGGGCCCCACTGGCGGTGCCGTTCTGCACCGACCAGCCGGGCGCCGCCACGCGGGTGGCGGAGATCATCACCTCCATGGACTGCACGCCTCTGCCCTGCGGCGGGCTCGATCGCGCTGCCCTGCTGGAGGCCACTGCCGTCTTCGCCGTCGGCGTCTGGTGGTCGGGCGCCGAGGCTCGCTTCGCGTTCCCGGCCCCGGCCCTGGCCCCGGGGGCCGTTGACGACTAGCCAGGACCTGTCCGGCCGATCCCGCCTGGGCTGTGGATCGAGTGGGTCCCGCCAATGCCGTTGCGTTGCGCACGTGAGCACAACCACGGTCCCGAAGCAAGCACCGAGGTGTTCTCGGAATTGACGACATCACTTTCCGGATGAGGCGAGTGTTCCTACGGCCGGACAACAGACGTGTGCTTCCCGCTGGACGGCCTGGAATGGACCGGCACCGGCGGCGTGCCGTCCTGGCACTACACGTGGCTTCTCCGAACTAAGTCTTGGGGTGCACCGATCTAATGCATCGAGGGCGTCCGGCGCCGTGACTTACGATGATCGGATGCTGACGTTCACCGATGTCATCCTCGACTGCCCCGACCCCTGGAAGCTGGCCGAGTTCTATGCCGAGCTGCTGGGTTGGGAGATCAACACCGACATAAGCCAGAAGGACTGGGTCAACCTGCGCAACGACGGCGTCGAGCTGTCGTTTCAGCGGGTGGAGAACTACCAGCGGCCCAGCTGGCCGGGCCAGGAGCATCCGCAGCAGTTCCACCTCGACTTCGAAGTGGACGAGTTCGAGCCCGAACAGCGCCGGGTGATCAAGCTGGGCGCCACCCTCCAGAAGAGCTTCGTCGGCGAGTCCGGCTACGGCTGGCAGGTCTACACCGACCCGGCCGGGCATCCGTTCTGCCTGTGCCGCAACCGTCCCCAGTCCTGACCGCACACGACGAGTATCCGCCCCGGCTATGAATGGAGCCGGGGCGGCTGCTTATCCCTGCAGGAACTGGGTGTTGCGCATGACCATCGCCGGAGGTGACAACCGTCCAGGTCACGAAGGCTCCGTCGATGCGGGCACCGCAGTGGTGCGAGCAACGATCTCCCGGAAGGAAGGCATTCCCAAGTCAACGGACTGCTGCTGCCGGGAGATCTGCGCGTCGAGTTGGGCGAGCTTCTCCTCGGCGTGGCCCAGGCTGCTCTGCAAGCCTTCGATCTCGCCGAGCCAACCCTCGCGTTGCAGCAGTGAGTTGCCCAGTGCGGTGCGAGATCCGGAACAGCGTGTGCGGTGCGTCCGCGGGAAGGATGCCCAAATTGAGCAGCCAGGTGTAGGCAAGCTCGATCCGTCGATTGCTGTTGGTCCGGTTCGTGCGGTGCCATAGCAACAGGTCACCGACGACGATGTCCTCGATGGCCCCGCCCTGGCAAGCCATGATCTCCGTGGTGGTCTTCAGCCCGGACGAACCATCACCCGACGACAGCTCCGCCGGCAGTGACGCTCTCAACCGTGCGAAGCCTTCGGGGTCACGCGCCTCCTCCATAGCCGGTCGGAGATGCCGCGACCTGGACCCGATGAGGAACCCCGGGTCGGGTCTGACAGCATCTGCGCAGAGCAGTGCCAGGACCCCGACCAGGAGCGTCTCGCGCCGGGACACGCGTGATTCCGAGCGAGCCCACTTCGCATAGGCATACCTCCACCCGGGGGACGCAATCTGCTGGCCGTGGGCAGGACTCGCGCCTGCCAGCGCTCCTGCCAGGTCTCGCCGGGATAGGTTGCCAGCCAGTCCAGCACGAGGCGTGCACCGAACATGCGATTTGCCTGAGCGCTGCTGTCCGCGACTCGCAGCGGCGGACGAGCCATCCGTTTCAGGACTTCTGCGCGCGAGGCGGCCGTCTCCGGCCACGTGCTCGGCCTTTGACGAGGTGGAAACCGGTTCATCAAGGCGAGCGCTTCGGCGCCCACCAGGTTTCTCTTTTTCGGCACAGAACTCGAGATGATGTGCGTCGCAGCGCTGGTGATGACACGTCCCGTCCGGAGAGGATCGACAAGGAGTCGGGGTTGTAGGACGGCTCGTCAACGGAGACGGGCGGCTGCTTTCGGCGCTGCTCCTGACGGGCATGGTGGGCAAGCCCGGCGGCGATGACGTCGTCTCGAGCAGGACGGTTGTAGATGTCCAAGGTCGATAGGCACTTGTGGCCGAGGATCTTCTGCACGTAGACCGGCGGCATGTTGGGGTCGTCGAGCATCAGGAACGTCGCCGTGTGCCGCAGGTCGTGAAGGGTCCAGTTGGCGGGGTCCAGCTGAGGCGTTCTGACCGCTCTTCCGTGACGACTACGGCGGAATGACCAGTGCCAGGAACTGCCTGGCCCGGCCGTGAGAGACCTGGCGGTGGTCGGGACAGAGGCGGGTGGATGCCTGGCTCAGCAGCTCATCGACCACGTGTGGGAGTCCCCTGGTCGTTCGCTGCCCCGTTGTAGCTGACCTCCTGGCCCGGTGCGAGGCAGATGGTCATGTGGCCGCCCTGATGTGCCCGCGAGTACACCTGGACGTGGTCCCTGACGCCCGGACCTGAGATGCCGTGATTCGCCCACGCGGAGTCCTCGTCGGCGAGCCAGCTCTCCCACCATCCGTCATCGCCGGACCGATTGGCGCGCTGCCCGTCGAAGTTGCTGTGCTCCCAGGCACAGAATTGCCCGCTGGGACATTCGGCTGCGCCGGCTGGTGTGGAGAGCGTCAGCGCTCCGGTCATGCGAGGAGCGCCGCCGCGGCGGACGTGGGTGATGATCTTCCTCACTGCCAGTGAACGACTGCCATGGCCGAAGGTCACCTGACCGCGATAGTCGGCGCACGGACGAAAAGCGTAGCCGTCACGCAGGCACGGTCACAACGACTGTGGCGCTCAGTCACACGGGGGCTCACATGGCGCCCAGCCCGGCCCGGCGGTCAGACACTCACGTCGATGCAGCCCCTTGAAGTACGGCCAGCACGGCCGGAATCACGGTGCGGCGCATGGCTGCCCCAGCCCGACAGGACTCCGGTCATCCCGCCCGCCAGGACCTGGTCACCCCCACGGGGGACCTGGACGCGGCGGGAGTCTTCGTCCCGTGTCTGCAAACTTTGAGCGCGTGCCAGCGAAGGTTGATCAACGCGAGCCCGGGTGTAGTGCCGAGTTGGATCACGCCCGCGTGGGCCGACACCGTCTGTATCTGATTGGCTACGGTCAGGAGGCGCGGGCAGTCGCGTCCGGATCACAGGGACAGTCATGAGCGCAACAGCGGACCACGCGGAAGAACGAACCAACCCGGCGGCCCGACTGGGTTTCCAGCCGGGGCAGGTCGTCCAGGAACTCGGCTACGACGACGACTCGGAGCAGGAACTTCGTGAAGCCATCCAAGAGATGACCGGCAGCGGCCTGGTCGATGAGGAGTACGACGATGTCGTCGATGCCGTGATCGT
Organism: Streptomyces sp. NPDC003038; assembly: GCF_040611115.1. NCBI lineage: Bacteria > Bacillati > Actinomycetota > Actinomycetes > Kitasatosporales > Streptomycetaceae > Streptomyces > Streptomyces sp. NPDC003038. The sequence goes on along the minus strand of NZ_JBEXNN010000022.1, from coordinate 3,298 downwards.
GTGGTTCCGTGACGAGGATGGCGATCTTGCCGACACCTTGGTCGACGCCACGACACTGATCGAAGACGGTGCCCTGATCTGGCTGTTCACGCCGAAGTCCGGACGCGATGGGTATGTCGAGCCCTCAGCCATCCAAGAGGCCGCGGTGACGGCCGGCCTTCAGCAGGTCGGTTCCGCCAGCGCAGCCAAGGACTGGAACGGCCTTCGCCTGGCCACCCCCAAGGTCAAGCGGTAGCGGATGGGGTCCCACGAGGGGCACAGGCGTCCAACCCCGCCCGTGGGGCTGGACGCCTTCTCCGGTCGACGGCAGGACGCTGCGGGCTGCATTCCGTACCCCAGTAGACCGGTCACTCTCCGAACTTCCGGCCGTACCTGACCGCGAACCCGCGGATCCTGGCCGGACTGGCGCTCTCGGAGGTGATCGAGCGGGGTCACCCTCGCCGGGTTCGAGATCGACGTCCTGGAGATCCGCGACCCGACCCGATCCTCGGCGTACCCGAGGAGGCGCCGCGGGGCCGGCGGCTCGCGCTCCTGCAGACGGCGCTCCTGGAGCACGCCGCCCGGCACAACCTCAAGACCGTGATGACGTTCCACCAGCGGGTGGAGTAGACCGCCGCGTTCGTGGACAAGCTGCCGGAGACGGCCGCGGTGCGGTACGTCATTGAGGCGTCCGACGACGCCCTGGCAAAGGCGGAGAGCCTGCCGAACTCGTCGATCGACGCGGAGTTCTACGATCTGGAGGCCGGCCTTCACGTCCCGCCGGACCGCGTCTGGTCGGCCTGGCTGTGCGGCGACCACCCCGTATCCGAGCGGCGCGAAGCCCTGCGGCAGTTCGCCAACGGCATCGACGCGGCGGGCGCCTGTGCACCGCCCGTTCACGCGCTCAGCCTTGTCCGCGCGGTACGGGGCGCAGGTGGGCCGGTGGGCGGGGCTGCGGGCTGCAGGGCGCGTTGAGCACCATCCCGAACCGGTCCGCCGGCGTAGGCAGGGGCTGGAACGGTGTGCGCTTGGCCACTCTCGTGGTCAAACGGCAGGAGCCGGAACGGCCCCCACGGGTGACCAGATCGGGCGCGACCAGATCCTGGCTTCGGAGCTTCGGAGCTTCGGAGCGGACGGTGAGGGGGAGGCTGTCGGCGACACGGCAGTGAAAAGGGGGAGGTGCGGTGCGGCGGATGAGCGTGGATGTCGCGGTGGCGGGCAACGGGGTGCTGGGGTTGTCGATCGCTGTGGAGCTGGTCCGGCGTTCTCCGGGACTGCGGGTGGTGGTGGCGGGGCGGGCTTCCAGGCCGGGCGCGGCGACGGTGGCGGCTGGAGCGATGCTGAACTGCTTCGGCGAGGTCACCGACTGCGTCGGCCGTCATCCGGCCTCCCGGGCCAAGTTCGCGCTCGCCCGCGCAGCGCTCGATGCCTGGCCCGACTGGCTCGAGGGTCTGTGCGAGGGAGGGAAGGGCCGGGGGCCTGCGCTGGTGTCGCCGGGCACGTTCGTCGTCTTGGGGGCCCAGGCGACACCTACCGCAACACGGAGTCTCGACGCCATCCGTGCCGCGGTCAAGGAGTACGCCGAACCACATCACGAGGTCGAGGCCGTTGACATTCCCGGCCTGCAGCCCGTACCCCACGAACGCCCTGTACGCGCCCTGTACCTGGAGCGGGAAGGAGCCGTCGACGCGCGCGCCGTCCTTGCGGCCCTGGAAGACACCGGGCGCCGTCTGGGTGTCGTCTATCTCGACGCTCAGGTGTCCCGGCTCCTGACCGTGAAGGGCGGCGTCGGCGGGATGTGCCTCGAAGACGGGACTGACCTCTCGGCGGGGGCTGTTGTGGTGGCTGCAGGCGCCGCCTCTCAAACCTTGCTGCATCGAGTGGTTCCCGATCAGATGCCGCCGCTGCTGCACGGGACGGGTTTCGCCGTGCAGACCGTGCGCCAGGCTCCCCCCGGTTTCGACCGTGTGATCCGTACCCCCACCCGTGCGGGCGCGTGCGGCATGCACCTGGTTCCCCTGGGCGACGGAGTCGAGTACATCGGCGCGACGAACATCGTGCTCTTCGAACCGCCCCCGGGCCCCCGTATCGGAGTCACCCAGTCTTTGCTGCGTTTCGCCACCGACCAGTTCGACACCCGGCTGGGCATGTCCGCCATCCAGCAGTGGCATTACGGAAGCCGCCCGGTCCCCCTGGACGGCTTCCCGCTCCTGGGCCCGGCCGGCACCGACGGGCTCTTCGTCGCCACGGGCACCTACCGCGACGGATTCCACAGCTCCCCGCTCATCGCCCGCCACCTCGCTGACATGATCCTCAACCCCGGAACCACGCCAGAGCTGCTGGCCCCCTTCGCACCGGTACGGGCCCCGATCGAGACCATGACCATCGACGCGTCCATCGACCTGTTCGTATCCGACGCCATCGAAACAGCCACCGAGTACGGGATGCGGCTGCCCTACTTCCTCGACGTCGACCCCGTCGCCACCCACACCCTCAACGAAGCCCACGAGGCCCTCGACCGCCTCGAGCAGCCGCTGGCGCTCAACCCCGAAATCCTCGCCGCCATCCGCGACGCCTCCTGCGCCCAGCTCCAGCGCCTCAACAGCCACCTCCAAGCGGCGCGCCCCAGCCGTCCGGCATCCGCGTCGGCCGACTGACTCGACCGGCGGGAGCGTAGCCACCCCCGCCTCGAGTCCGCCCGTTCATTCAGGCCACCCGCTCAAACTTCCTCACTGCCTGTTTTCTGACCCTCGGACGTGCAGGTCGGCGGTGCAGGGCACGACAGCCCTGTCCGAAGCTCAACTTCAGGGACGACGCCCACGGCCCTGGCTGACGTCGAACGTCACGACCTGGCCCTCTTGGAGCTCACGAAAGCCCGGGTAGGTGATCGCCGAGTAGTGGGCGAAGACGTCCGGGCCGCCACCGTCTTGGGCCGCCACCGTCCTGGGCGATGAAACCGAAGCCCTTCTCCGCGTTCAACCACTTCACAGTTCCCGTAGCCATATCTCATCCAGTCGATGAACGCCTCCCATCAAGCCGCGGCCGTTGGGTGCACTGATTCGGCGGCGCGGCGGTGTTCGGCGTTGATGCGCTGGGCTTCCTCAAGTTGGTCTTCGAGGATGACGATGCGGCAGGCGGCCTCGATGGGCGTGCCCTGGTCGACGAGTTCCCGGGCGCGGGCGGCGATGCGCAGTTGGTAGCGGGAGTAGCGGCGGTGTCCGCCTGCGGAGCGGAGCGGGGTGATCAGGCGGGCTTCGCCGATGGCGCGCAGGAAGCTCTGGGTGGTGCCGAGTATTTCGGCGGCCCGGCCCATGGTGTA
>NZ_JBEXNN010000021.1:0-113413 GCF_040611115.1 Streptomyces sp. NPDC003038 | reverse complement strand
CGCTCCGTGGCGACGATCAACTTGCCCGTCACCTCGTGCGCGATCCCGTGTTCCGCGCAGAACTTGACCATCTCGGCGGCGCCGCGCACCGCGAACCCGGCCGCTTGATCCCGCCTTCTCCCCCCGCGGCCCCCGTCCCACCCCCGTAGGACGGGCCCCCTTGGCCCGATGGCTCTTGTCGCCCGACGCGACGCGTTACGCGACGAGTTCCTCGAAGGACTCCGCCTCGTCGCGGCCGAAGCTCAGCGCCTCGTCGTCCCGCAGGCGCCGCAGCGAGCGCCAGATGCTCGACTTCACCGTGCCGACGCTGATTCCGAGGATCTCCGCGATCTCCGGGTCCGTGCGGCCCTCGTAGTAGCGCAGCACCAGCATCGTGCGCTGCGGCTCCGGGATGCGGGCCAGCGCCTGCCACAGCACCGCGCGCAGCTCCGTACCGCGCATCGCGTCCGTGTCGGAGGCCGTCTCCGGCAGCTCCTCCGTCGGGTACTCGTTCAACTTCCGCCTACGCCAGGCGCTGATGTGCAGGTTCGTCATCGTGCGGCGCAGGTAGCCGCCGACGGCCGCCTTGTCGCTGATCCGGTCCCAGGCGCGGTACGTCGAGAACAGCGCGCTCTGCAGCAGGTCCTCGGCCTCGTGGCGGTCGCCGGTGAGGTGGAAGGCCGTCGCGTACAGGGCGGCCCGGCGCTCCTGGACGTACGCCGTGAACTCCGCCTCCGAGGCGCTGGAGGGGGACGTGCGCGGCGCCGTTACGGCGGAGGGCTGCTGGTAACTGTTCGCGTCGATGGCCACCACGTGCGCCGGCCGGGTGCGGGCGACCGTCATCGTACGGACACCTGCCCGGCGGTTCACATCGTGCAGCCGCGTGACGACCGCGCTGGTCGTGGTGCTGTGCAGCGTGTTCATCTCGCGCCCCCCGTCGTGGAGTCTGCTTCGGTTCCGTTGTTCCGTTCGCTGGTAGAAGACTGCCCCTCCGAGATAACCGGCGTGTCCGTCGACTGTCACAGGCCTGTCACAGCCACCTGTGGCCGGATCCCCTGCGCCCGGCGGTCGAAGTCCCAACGGCCGATGGGACAGAATGAGCCCGTGCCTTTCCTGTTGCTGATCGAGGACGACGACGCCATCCGCACGGCCCTCGAACTCTCCCTGTCTCGCCAGGGCCACCGTGTGGCCACTGCGGCGACGGGCGAGGACGGCCTGAAACTGCTGCGCGAGCAGCGGCCGGATCTGATCGTGCTGGACGTGATGCTGCCCGGGATCGACGGTTTCGAGGTGTGCCGGCGGATCCGCCGCACCGATCAGCTGCCGATCATCCTGCTCACCGCGCGCAGCGATGACATCGACGTGGTCGTCGGTCTGGAGTCCGGAGCCGACGACTACGTCGTCAAGCCCGTCCAGGGCCGGGTCCTCGACGCCCGCATCCGGGCCGTGCTGCGCCGCGGCGAGCGCGAGTCCAGCGACTCCGCGAGCTTCGGGTCCCTGGTCATCGACCGGGCCGCCATGACGGTGACGAAGAACGGCGAGGACCTCCAGCTCACCCCGACCGAGCTGCGGCTGCTGCTCGAACTCAGCCGCCGCCCCGGCCAGGCGCTGTCCCGGCAGCAGCTGCTCCGCCTCGTCTGGGAGCACGACTACCTCGGCGACTCGCGCCTCGTCGACGCCTGCGTACAGCGGCTGCGCGCCAAGGTCGAGGACGTGCCGTCCTCGCCCACCCTGATCCGTACGGTCCGGGGCGTCGGCTACCGCCTGGACTCCCCGCAGTGATCCCCTCGCCGCGCGCGGGCCTGCGCTGGACCAGCCTGCGGCTGCGGCTCCTCGTGGTGTTCGCGCTGGTCGCCCTGACCGCCGCCGTCTCCGCCTCCGGAATCGCGTACTGGCTCAACCGGGAGGCGGTCCTCACCCGTACCCAGGACGCCGCGCTCGGGGACTTCCGGCAGGAGATGCAGAACCGGGCCGCGGCGCTCCCCGCCGACCCGACGCCCGAGGAGATGCAGCGCACCGCCGAGCTGATGGCGGGCAGCAGCCCCGGCTACAGCGTGCTGCTGGTGTACGAGCGCAAGGACCGCCGCGAGGTGTTCGGCGCGGCGGGTCCCGACGCCTTCGGGCTGGGCGACGTACCGAAGTCCCTTCAGCACGCGGTGAACGACCGTCAGAAGACGACCGCGGCGAACGACTCCGAGTACCACATGTACTGGCAGCGCACGAAGCGGCGCGGCACTCCGTACCTGGTCGGCGGGACGCGGATCGTGGGCGGCGGGCCGACCGGCTACATGTACAAGTCCCTCGCGCAGGAGCGCGACGACCTGAACGCGCTCGCCTGGTCGCTGACGATCGCGACGGGACTCGCGCTGCTCGGGTCCGCGCTGCTGGCGCAGGCCGCGGCCCGAACCGTACTCAAGCCCGTGCAGCGCCTGGGTGATGCGGCGCGGCGCCTCGGCGAGGGCGAGCTGGACCACCGGCTGGACGTGTCGGGGACCGACGAACTCGCCGACCTCTCGCGCACCTTCAACAAGACGGCGGAGGCGCTGGAGAAGAAGGTCGCGGACATGAGCGCGCGGGAGGAGTCGAGCCGGCGCTTCGTCGCGGACATGTCGCATGAACTGCGGACCCCGCTGACGGCGTTGACGGCGGTGGCCGAGGTGCTGGAGGAGGAGGTCGACGACCTCGATCCGATGATCGCACCGGCGGTGGCGCTCGTCGTGAGTGAGACGCGGCGCCTCAACGACCTGGTGGAGAACCTGATGGAGGTCACCCGCTTCGACGCGGGCACGGCGCGGCTGGTGCTCGACGACGTGAACGTCGCCGACCAGGTCACCGCCTGCATCGACGCGCGGGCCTGGCTCGACGCCGTCGAACTGGACGCCGAACGGGGCATCGTGGCGCGGCTCGACCCGCGCCGCCTCGACGTCATCCTGGCCAACCTGATCGGGAACGCGCTCAAGCACGGCGGCTCGCCGGTACGGGTGTCGGTCACCGTGGAGGGGGAGTGGCTGGTGATCACGGTGCAGGACAACGGCCCGGGCATCCCCGAGGACGTCCTGCCGCACGTCTTCGACCGGTTCTACAAGGCGAGCGCGTCGCGGCCGAAGTCGGACGGCAGCGGGCTCGGCCTGTCCATCGCCATGGAGAACGCGCACATTCACGGCGGCGACATCACCGCCGCCAACGCGGCGGGCGGCGGGGCGCTGTTCACGCTGCGGCTGCCGGTGGACGTGGGGAAGGTGATCGCGGGTGACGAGGCGTAGGGCGGTGTGGGCGGCGCTGGGGCTGCTCGCCCTGTCGGGGTGCGGGATCCGCGCCACGACGGTGCCGGTGGACGTGGGCCCGGCGCCCTCGCGGGTCTCGTGCGACACCCCGGCGCCGCCGGCCGGACAGAGCGGGGTGCAGGGCTTCAGGGCGACGGTGGAACTGGTCTGCGGATCGCAGCTGGTGGGCGTGGAGCGGGTGGTTCCGGTACCCGAGAAGAGGGTCCTGCGGGACCCCGTGGCGCTGGTCGCGCAGGCGCTGCTGGAGGCGCTGGAGCGGACGCCGTCCACGGAGGAGCGGGACGCCGGCTTCACGACCGGGGTCCCGGCCGGGCTGACCGCGGGCCCGCCGAGGGCGGGCGACCCGGCGGGCACGGTCCGGCTGAGCCGCAAGCCGGAGGACCTGCCGCCGGTGGCGCTGTCGCAGATCGTGTGCACGCTGGCGGGCAGCGACGCGGTGTCGGCGGGGCCGGGGCCGGTGGTTCTGGGCGGCCCGGACGCGGATCCGCCGCGGGCGTGGGAATGCACGGACGCGGTCCGCTCCCGCCCGGAGTCGGTGCCGACGCTGGGCGAGATCGTGCGCCCCAGCCCTTTCTGACGCGCCCCTCGCCCGGCTCGGCGCCAGAGCGCCACGTCTCCTGGACGCGCCGCACGCACGGCTCGGCTCCGGGGGCCTCCCCGGCTTCGCGCCGCTGCGCCGGGCTCCGTCTCTAGGCCTGCCGGTCGAGAGTCCGAGCCGGGCCCGAGCACGAGCGCGAGTCCGAGCGCGAGCGCGAGTCCGCAGAGGCCCGGACACGCCGTCGGCCCCCGGAGCCTGCCTGGGCTCCGGGGGCCGACGGGACGCGGGGCGCCGGAAGGGCTAAATGCCCGCCGCCGCCGCGAGGTCCTTCTTGATCGCGTCCAGGACCTCCTGGCCGCGGGTGCGGGCGGGGGCGAGGTCGGAGGCGTCCGCCACCGGGACCACCACCTCCAGGTAGCACTTCAGCTTCGGCTCCGTGCCCGACGGGCGGACGATCACCCGGGCCTTGTAGTCGCCGTCCAGGTAGTAGCGCAGGCCGTCCGTGGGCGGGAGGGACTCCGTGCCCCGGTTCAGGTCCTCCGCCGAGGAGACCCGCAGGCCCGCCAGCGAGACCGGCGGCTCGGCGCGCAGCGCCGCCATCGCCGAGGCGATGACCGACAGGTCCGAGACGCGGACCGACAGCTGGTCGGTGGCGTGCAGGCCGTGGGCCATCGCCAGGTCGTCCAGCAGGTCGGTCAGGGTGCGGCCCTGCTCCTTGAGCTCCGAGGCCAGCTCGGCCACCAGCAGGGCGGCGGTGACGCCGTCCTTGTCGCGGACGCCCTCGGGGTCCACGCAGTAGCCGAGCGCCTCCTCGTAGCCGTAGCGCAGTCCCTGCACGCGGGCGATCCACTTGAAGCCCGTGAGGGTCTCCTCGTAGCCGACGCCCGCGGCCTCCGCGATCCGGCCCAGCAGGGACGAGGAGACGATGGACTCCGCGAAGACGCCCCTCGCCCCCTTGTGCACCAGGTGGGCGGCGAGCAGCGCGCCGACCTCGTCGCCGCGCAGCATCCGCCAGCCCGAGGCCGCCGAAGCGTCCGGGACGGCCACCGCGCAGCGGTCGGCGTCCGGGTCGTTCGCGATCACGATGTCCGGGTTCACCCGGGCGGCGGTCGCGAAGGACAGGTCCATCGCCCCCGGCTCCTCCGGGTTGGGGAAGACGACCGTCGGGAAGGCCGGGTCCGGCTCCGCCTGCTCGGCGACCAGCACCGGCGCCGGGAAGCCGTGCCGGGCGAAGGCCGCCATGACGACGTCCTTGCCGACGCCGTGCATGGCCGTGTAGACGGTGCGCACGCTCCGCGGGGACCCGGGGGTCAGGACGGCGTCCGTACGGGCCAGGTACGCCTCCAGGACCTCGTCGCCGAGGTCTTCCCAGCCGGATTCCGGACGGGGGACGGAGGCGAGGGTGTCGATGCGGGCGATCTCCGCGGCGATCTCCGCGTCCGCCGGGGAGACGATCTGCGAGCCTTCGCCGAGGTAGACCTTGTAGCCGTTGTCCCGGGGCGGGTTGTGGCTGGCGGTCACCTCGACGCCGGCGACGGCGCCCAGGTGCCTTATGGCGTACGCGAGGACGGGCGTCGGCAGCGGGCGGGGCAGGACGGCCGCACGCAGCCCGGCGCCGGTCATCACGGCGGCGGTGTCGCGGGCGAAGTCCGCCGACTTGTAGCGCGCGTCGTAGCCGACGACGACCAGGCCGCCGTCGTGTCCCCGCGCTTTCAGGTAGGCCGCGAGGCCCGCCGCGGCCCGGATGACCACGGCGCGGTTCATCCGCATCGGGCCCGCGCCCAGCTCACCGCGGAGTCCGGCGGTGCCGAACTGGAGCATGCCGGAGAACCGGTCCGACAGTTCCGCCGTGGCTCCCGCGTCGATGAGCCCGGCCAGTTCCCGCGCCGTCTCCGGGTCCGGGTCCTCCGCCAGCCAGGCTTGGGCCCGGGTGATCAGGTCGTCCTGTTGCTGCACTGCTTCCGCCTTACCTCTCGTACCTCTCGTGCCTCTCGTACGGTCACTCAGATGCGGGCGAGGACCTGTGTCAGCAGCTTGCCCATGCGCGCGGCCGAATCACGGCCGGCCTGGAGGACCTCTTCGTGGTTCAGCGGCTCGCCGGACAGGCCCGCCGCCAGGTTGGTGACCAGGGAGATGCCGAGCACCTCGGCGCCGGCCTCACGGGCGGCGATGGCCTCCAGCACGGTGGACATGCCGACGAGGTCGGCGCCCATCACGCGGATCATGTTGATCTCGGCGGGGGTCTCGTAGTGCGGCCCGGGGAACTGCACGTAGACGCCCTCTTCGAGGGACTCGTCGATCTCCTTGCACATCGCGCGCAGGCGCGGCGAGTAGAGGTCGGTGAGGTCCACGAAGTTCGCGCCGATGATCGGGGAGGTGGCCGTCAGGTTGAGGTGGTCGCTGATCAGCACGGGCTGGCCGGGCTTCATGCCCTCGCGCAGACCGCCGCAGCCGTTGGTCAGGACGACGGTCTTGCAGCCGGCCGCCACGGCGGTGCGTACGCCGTGGGCGACGGCGGCGACGCCGCGGCCCTCGTAGTAGTGGGTCCGGCCGAGGAAGAGCAGCGCGCGCTTGTCGCCGATCTTGTACGAGCGGATCTTGCCGCCGTGGCCCTCGACGGCGGGCGGCGGGAAGCCGGGCAGCTCGGTGGCGAGGAATTCGGCCTCGGGCGCGCCGAGAGCCTCCGCGGCGGGGGCCCAGCCGGAGCCCATGACGAGGGCGACATCGTGGGTTTCGGCGCCGGTGAGCTCGCGCAGGCGCGCGGCGGCGGCGTCGGCGGCAACGAGGGGATCGGTAACAGATGCGTTCACGCGGACGAGCGTAGCCGCTCAATCCCTACGCGCGTAGATGGCACAGCTCACGGTGTTCGGATCGTTGCCTTGTCGTTTCCGACCAATTGTCCCGCCGACGGCGGGAGGCCCGCGTGCCGCCCGGCCCGCGCCCTAGCAAGGACGCTTGCGGAGTTCCATCACGTAGTCGTGGGGGGCGCCCGCCGATTCGGCGGCGTCGGCGATCTCGCCCAGGTAGCGCGCCGAGGGCAGGCCGCCCTCGTAGCCGTTCAGGACGTACACCCAGGCGGCCTCCTCGCCGTCCAGGGTGTGGACCCGGATCCGCATCCGGCGGTAGATGTCGAGCCCGACGCCCTCCCAGCGGTCCATCGAGTCCTCGTCCAGCGGTGCGATGTCGTAGAGGGCGACGAAGACCTGGTGGCGCGGGGCTTCGACCACCGTGGCGAGTGCCCCCTCCCAGCCCATCTGCTCGCCGCCGAAGGTCAGCCGCCAGTCGTTGATCCAGCCCGTGCCGCGCAGCGGCGAATGGGGAGCGCGGCGCGTCATCAGCCGCGGGTCGAGGTTGCCGGCGTACGCGGCGTAGAGCGACATGAGGTCGAGGGTACGGGAGGGGTGGCGGAGGCGGCATGCCCAGATGGCCGGACCGGGCGCGAAGCACCTTGAAGCGTGCGGGACAATGGAGCACGGAATGCATCCCCCGGGGAGACCCCCCGGATCGCCGGCCGGGGCGGCAGCCGGTCGGGTAGACGTGAGGCGGACTCTTCGTGACCCGGATCGTGATCATCGGCGGTGGCCCCGGCGGCTATGAGGCGGCCCTGGTAGGGGCCCAGCTCGGCGCGGAGGTGACCGTCGTGGACTGCGACGGTCTGGGAGGGGCGTCGGTCCTGACCGACTGCGTGCCTTCCAAGACTCTTATCGCGACCGCCGAGGTGATGACCACCTTCGACTCGTCGTACGAGGAGCTCGGCATCGTCGTCGCGGACGACACTCCGCACATCGAGCAGGCCGCGCGCGTCGTGGGCGTGGACCTCGGCAAGGTGAACCGGCGCGTCAAGCGCCTCGCGCTCGCCCAGTCGCACGACATCACCGCCTCCGTCACCCGGGCCGGCGCCCGCGTGCTGCGCGGCCGCGGCAAGCTCGGCGGGCCGCAGGGCATCGACGGCACCCGTGACGTCATCGTCACCGCCGCCGACGGCTCCGAGACCATCCTGACCGCCGACGCCGTGCTGATCGCGACCGGCGGGCACCCCCGCGAGATCCCGGACGCGATGCCCGACGGCGAGCGGATCCTGAACTGGACCCAGGTCTACGACCTGGACGAGCTCCCCGAGGAGCTCATCGTGGTCGGCTCCGGTGTGACCGGCGCCGAGTTCGCCGGGGCGTACCAGGCCCTCGGCTCCCGCGTGACCCTGGTGTCGTCCCGCGACCGCGTGCTGCCCGGCGAGGACCCCGACGCGGCCGCGGTCCTGGAGGACGTCTTCCGCCGCCGCGGCATGAACGTCGTCGGCCGCTCCCGCGCCGAGTCCGCCAAACGGGTGGGCGACCGGGTCGAGGTCACCCTCTCCGACGGCCGCGTGCTGACCGGCACGCACTGCCTGATGGCGGTCGGCGCGATCCCCAACACGACGAACATGAACCTGGAGGAGTCCGGGGTCCGGCTCAAGGAGTCCGGGCACATCTGGACCGACAAGGTCTCCCGTACGTCGGCGCCCGGCGTTTACGCCGCCGGTGACGTCACGGGCATCTTCGCGCTGGCCTCCGTGGCCGCCATGCAGGGCCGCATCGCGATGTACCACTTCCTCGGTGACGCGGTGGCCCCGCTGAACCTCAAGACGGTCTCGTCGAACGTCTTCACCGACCCGGAGATCGCGACCGTCGGCTACACCCAGTCCGACCTGGACTCCGGCAAGATCGACGCCCGTGTGGTGAAGCTCCCGCTGCTGCGCAACCCGCGCGCCAAGATGCAGGGCATCCGGGACGGCTTCGTGAAGCTGTTCTGCCGCCCGGGCACCGGCATCGTCGTCGGCGGTGTGGTCGTGTCCCCGCGGGCGAGCGAGCTGATCCATCCCATCTCGATCGCGGTCGACAACAACCTGACGGTCGAGCAGATCGCAAAAGCGTTCACCGTGTACCCCTCGCTGTCGGGATCGATCGCCGAGGTGGCACGCCAGCTGCACACCCGCAAGGCGGCGGGAGAGGCCTGATCCTCCCTAACCGCCGCATACCGTAAGGGGTTTGGGGCGGGGCGCCGTCGTGTGGCCGGAGGTTCACCCTCGTCTCGGACCGCATATACCACTAGTCGCCCCGCCATGTGGACAATTTCGGTATTCCGGTGCAAGGAGCTGAAAGCAGACGGTCGTTGGGGTTACTGTCAGTTTCGTGTTCGCTGCAGAACGTCGCCAATTGATCCTCGAAATGGTGCGGGCCAACGGAGCGGTATCGCTCCGGGAGCTCGCCCGCGTCGTCCAGACCTCCGAAGTGACCGTACGGCGGGACGTGCGGGCACTGGAGGCAGAAGGACTCCTCGACCGCCGGCACGGCGGTGCGGTCTTGCCGGGCGGTTTCACGCGGGAGTCCGGCTTTCCGCAAAAGTCCCATCTCGCGACGGCGGAGAAGACCGCCATCGCCGATGTCGCGGCCGGCCTCGTCGAAGAGGGCGAAGCCATCGTCGTCGGCGCGGGCACCACGACCCAGGAGCTGGCCCGCCGGCTCGCCCGGGTGCCCGGCCTGACCGTCGTCACCAACTCGCTGCTCGTCGCACAGGCCCTGGCCCATGCCAACCGGGTGGAGGTGGTGATGACCGGCGGCACCCTGCGCGGGTCCAACTACGCCCTCGTCGGAAGCGGAGCCGAGCAGTCCCTCCAGGGGCTGCGGGTCACCCGGGCCTTCCTGTCGGGGAGCGGCCTGACCGCCGAGCGCGGGCTGTCCACGTCCAACATGCTGTCCGCGAGCGTGGACCGGGCGCTGGTGCAGGCCGCCGGAGAGGTGGTGGTGCTCGCCGATCACACGAAGCTCGGTACCGACACCATGTTCCAGACCGTGCCGACCGATGTCATGACCCGCCTGGTCACGGACGAACCGCCGCCGCACGACGACCGGGCGGCGACGGAGCTCCAGGCGCTGGCGGACCAGGGCGTGCAGATCACGGTGGCGGGCTCGGGGATCCCGAACGTCTCGTCCGGAGACGGCATCCCCCCGGGCCGCAGGCCCCGCCGCGAGTCCCCGCTGCCGGTCCAACGCCGCGGCGGCCCACCGCTGCGCAGCGCGGGCGTGATGCCGGACCAGCCGGGCGGCGAGCGGGCACGTGTGGCGGACCTGCGCCGCCGGTGAGCCCCAGCCGCCGGCCTTGACCAATGGACTGGCCTGGCAAGTCCTGAAGGTGAACGGGGAGGCCGCCGCCCGGCACCCGGTAGCCGCCCGGCCCCGCACATGACATCGGCCCCCAGGACCCGAACGGGTCCTGGGGGCCGACGTCGTCGGACGACCGCCCGGGTCAGTCCTTGATTTCGCAGATGGTGGCGCCGGAGGTGAGGGAGGCGCCGACTTCGGCGGTGAGGCCGACGATGGTGCCGGAGCGGTGGGCGTTGAGGGGCTGCTCCATCTTCATCGCTTCGAGTACGACGACGAGTTCGCCCGCGGTGACCTGCTGGCCTTCTTCGACGGCGACCTTGACGATGGTGCCCTGCATGGGGGAGGTGAGGGTGTCGCCGGAGGCGGCGGGGCCGGTCTTCTTGGCGGCGCGGCGCTTGGGCTTGGCGCCGCCGGCGGCTGCCGTGCGGGCCAGGGTCATGCCGAGGGAGGAGGGCAGGGAGACTTCGAGGCGCTTGCCGCCGACCTCGACGACGACGGTTTCGCGGCCGGGCTCGTCCTCGGTGTCCTCCGCGGCCGGGGCGACGAAGGCGGGGATGTCGTTGACGAACTCGGTCTCGATCCAGCGGGTGTGGACCGTGAAGGGCCCGTCCGCGGGGGCGAAGGCGGGGTCGGCGACGACGGCGCGGTGGAAGGGGATGGCGGTGGCCATGCCTTCGATCTCGAACTCGTCCAGGGCGCGCGCGGCGCGCTGAAGGGCTTGTTCGCGGGTGGCGCCGGTGATGATCAGCTTGGCGAGGAGGGAGTCCCAGGCGGGGCCGATGACGGAGCCGGATTCGACGCCGGCGTCGAGGCGGACGCCGGGGCCGGACGGCGGGGCGAACTTGGTGACGGTGCCGGGGGCGGGCAGGAAGCCGCGGCCGGGGTCTTCGCCGTTGATGCGGAACTCGATGGAGTGGCCGCGCAGGACGGGGTCGTCGTAGCCGAGTGCTTCGCCGTCGGCGATGCGGAACATCTCCCGGACGAGGTCGATGCCGGAGACTTCCTCGGTGACGGGGTGTTCGACCTGGAGGCGGGTGTTGACTTCCAGGAAGGAGATGGTGCCGTCGGCGGCGACGAGGAACTCGACGGTGCCGGCGCCGACGTAGCCGGCTTCCTTGAGGATGGCCTTGGAGGCGGCGTACAGCTCGGCGTTCTGGGCTTCGGTGAGGAAGGGGGCGGGGGCTTCCTCGACGAGCTTTTGGTGGCGGCGCTGGAGGGAGCAGTCGCGGGTGGAGACGACGACGACGTTGCCGTGGGTGTCGGCGAGGCACTGGGTTTCGACGTGGCGGGGCCGGTCGAGGTAGCGCTCGACGAAGCATTCGCCGCGGCCGAAGGCGGCGACGGCTTCGCGGACGGCGGAGTCGTAGAGCTCGGGGACCTCTTCGAGGGTGCGGGCGACTTTCAGGCCGCGGCCGCCGCCGCCGAAGGCGGCTTTGATGGCGATGGGCAGGCCGTGTTCCTTGGCGAAGGCCACGACTTCCTCGGCGCCGGAGACGGGGTCGGGGGTGCCGGCGACCAACGGGGCGCCGGCGCGTTGGGCGATGTGGCGGGCGGCGACCTTGTCGCCGAGGTCGCGGATGGCCTGGGGCGGGGGGCCGATCCAGGTCAGGCCGGCGTCGAGGACGGCCTGGGCGAATTCGGCGTTCTCGGAGAGGAAGCCGTATCCGGGGTGGATGGCGTCCGCGCCGGAGTCGGCTGCGGCCTGGAGGACTTTGGAGATGTCCAGATAGCTTGCGGCCGGGGTGTCACCACCCAACGCGAACGCTTCGTCTGCCGCGCGGACGTGCAGGGCGTCCCGGTCCGGATCGGCGTAGACGGCTACGCTCGCGATTCCGGCATCCCGGCAGGCCCGAGCAACGCGGACAGCGATTTCGCCACGGTTGGCGATGAGCACCTTGCGCACGATGGCTCCCTCCTTGAAACAAGCTGAGTTTAGGGACAGTCCACACGGCCTTTCGACCCTTCTCCAGTGGTGAGCTTGCCCACACGGAGCGTGGTCCGAGTCCGGCTCAAGTCTGGAAAGCCCTTGTGGCGCCCCAGGTCAGGGGGATCCCCGACTGCACAGTAACCCCGAGACCCGGCCAAGGTCTCTGTCCGCCCGGTCAGCGGCCCCGGGTGATTCTTTGTCGAGTCCCTACGAACGGCCCATTGTTTCTTTGCGTGATCACTGTCCAGGAGTCCTCCGGTAACGAAGCCGCCCTGACCCCTTGTCCGCAGGTTTACCCGTTAGTAGCCTCCAGGCGTCGAACACGCTTGTGACGAGTGGGGGGGTGGGCCGGCGTGGTGCTGCGCAGACTTGTGGCCGCAGTGGCCGCGATCGTGCTCGTCGCGGAAGCGGCGGTGCTCGTCGTCGTCCACATCGTGCTGGGCAAGACTACGGAGAACCAGTCGATGTCCATCGCGGGCAGCGATCCGGATGTCATGTCCAAGGCGACCTACGGGATGGGGGCGGGCATGGGTGCCTTCCTCCTGCTGTGCGCCGCGTGCGTCGCCCTCGCCGCCATACGCGACCGGGCCCCCGGCCGCTTCGCCCGGATCCTGCTCATCACCGCCTCCGTCACCCACGGAGTGCTCGGCGCCCTCGCCGTCGGCCTGGCCGGGTGGCCCGCCTTCGCGGCGCTGATGCTGATCCTGTGTCTCCTCGTACTGACCCTGACGCTCTACGCCGCCCAGCCGGGCGGCGAGGACGATCAGGGCGTCCAGCAGACCCGGGAGGCCCGGGAGGCCCGGGAGGTTCCGGAGGTCCAGGACACGCCACCGCCGCCGTTCGGAGGGCTCAAACCCACAAGTCCGTGATCGATACACCCAGTTCGCCGAGCAGCGAGCGCAGCAGCGGCAGCGACAGCCCGATGACGTTCCCGGGATCCCCGTCGATACCGTCGATGAACGGCGCCGACAGCCCGTCCAGGGTGAAGGCCCCCGCCACGTGCAGCGGCTCGCCGCTCGCCACGTACGCCGCGACCTCCGCGTCCGTCGGCTCCCCGAACCGCACCGTCGTGGACGCCGTCGCCGACACCTGACGGCCGCTCTGCGTGTCGATCACGCAGTGCCCGGTGCGCAGTACGCCGACCCGACCGCGCATCGCCTTCCAGCGGGCGGTGGCCTCCTCGGCGTCCGCCGGCTTGCCGAGCGCCTCGCCGTCCAGCTCCAGCACCGAGTCGCAGCCGATCACCAGCGCCCCCGCGGCCTCGTCCAGAGCCGCCACGACGCCCGCCTTGGCCTCGGCCAGCGCCAGGGCGAGGGCGGCCGGGTCGTCGTGGTCCAGCGTGTCCTCGTCGAAGCCGCTGACGATCACGTGCGGGGCGAGCCCGGCCTGCCGCAGCAGATTCAGCCGGGCGGGAGAGGCGGAGGCCAGGACGAGCTTGCGCCCGCTTTCGGGCAGAGGGTTCGCGGTCATGGGGCCATCGTAGGGGCGGCCCCGGGCACCGCTCGGGCAGCCCTCAGAAGTGGCCCACGCCCAGCACGTAGACCACCACGAGCATGGCGAGGGCGAGCACCACCGTCATCCGCCGGATCATCGCCTGCGCGTCGCGCATGTCCTTGGGCGGCTCGTCTTTCGGATCGGACCAGAGCATGCCCCGATCCTGTCCCCGGGTGCAGGTGTGGCGCCTGAGTACCCGTACTCAGGCGCCACCCTCCGTTCACGTCATCTTCGGAGCCGGCCGGCCTAGCCCGGCCAGTACGTACGGCCCCAGGCGCGCGGACCCGGCTGCGGGAGCCGGCGCCGTGCCACCCGGGTCGGCGTCGACCACTCGTCCGCCACCCGCGCCGCGTCCGACGGCGCCGAAGCGAGCACCGCCGCACGCGCTTGGACCACCGCCAGTGCGGCGGCCAGCTCCTCCGGGGTCGGGTTGCCCTTGACGACCTTGATCACCACAGAGTCCTCCTGGAGGGCCTAGAGGGGGATGTTGCCGTGCTTCTTGGGGGGCAGGGACTCCCGCTTGGTGCGCAGCTGCCGCAGTCCCTTCACCACGTGCGCCCGGGTCTCGGACGGCATGGTCACCGCGTCGATGTAACCGCGCTCCGCGGCCGTGTACGGGTTGAGCAGCGCGTCCTCGTACTCGGTGATGAGCCGCGCCCGGGTCTCCTCCACATCATCCGCCTCCGCGATGGTCCTGCGGTGCAGGATGTTCACGGCGCCCTGCGCGCCCATCACGGCGATCTGCGCGGTCGGCCAGGCCAGGTTCAGGTCCGCGCCGAGGTGCTTGGAGCCCATGACGTCGTACGCCCCGCCGAAGGCCTTGCGGGTGATCACGGTGATCAGGGGGACGGTGGCCTCGGCGTACGCGTAGATCAGCTTCGCGCCGCGCCGGATGATTCCGTTGTACTCCTGGTCCGTGCCCGGCAGGAAGCCCGGTACGTCCACGAAGGTGAGCACCGGGATGTTGAAGGCGTCGCACGTCCGGACGAACCGGGCCGCCTTCTCGGAGGCGTCGATGTCCAGGCAGCCGGCGAACTGCATCGGCTGGTTGGCGACGATGCCCACCGGGTGCCCCTCGACCCGGCCGAAGCCGGTGAGGATGTTCGGCGCGAAGAGCGACTGCGTCTCCAGGAACTCCGCGTCGTCCACGACGTGCTCGATCACCGTGTGCATGTCGTACGGCTGGTTCGCGCTGTCCGGGATCAGTACGTCGAGCTCGCGGTCGGCGTCGGAGACCTCGGTGTCCGCCTCCTCCGGGAAGGCCGGCGCCTCGGAAAGGTTGTTCGACGGCAGATACGAGAGCAGGGACTTGACGTACTCGATGGCGTCCTTCTCGTCCCCGGCCATGTGGTGTGCCACGCCGGAGGTCGAGTTGTGGGTGCGGGCGCCTCCCAGCTCCTCGAAGCCCACGTCCTCGCCGGTGACCGTCTTGATGACGTCCGGGCCGGTGATGAACATGTGCGAGGTCTGGTCGACCATGACCGTGAAGTCGGTGATGGCGGGGGAGTAGACCGCGCCGCCCGCGCAGGGCCCGACGACCAGGCTGATCTGGGGGATGACGCCGGAGGCGTGCACGTTGCGGCGGAAGATCTCGCCGTACATGCCGAGCGCGCTGACGCCCTCCTGGATGCGGGCGCCACCGGAGTCGTTGATCCCGACGACCGGGCAGCCGGTCTTCAGCGCGAAGTCCATCACCTTGATGATCTTCTGGCCGTAGACCTCGCCGAGGGCCCCGCCGAAGACGGTGAAGTCCTGCGAGAACACGGCGACCGGGCGGCCGTCCACCGTGCCGTAGCCGGTGACGACGCCGTCGCCGTAGGGGCGGGTCTTCTCCAGCCCGAAACTGGTGGAGCGGTGCCGGGCGAACTCGTCGAGCTCGACGAACGAGCCCTCGTCCAGCAGCAGGGCCACCCGCTCACGCGCCGTCAGCTTGCCCTTGGCGTGCTGCTTCTCCACGGCACGCGAGGACCCGGCGTGGGTGGCTTCGTCGATGCGGCGCTGCAGATCCGCGATCTTGCCCGCGGTGGTGTGCATGTCGATCGGCTCTGACGGTTGTGACATCGGGGTCGCGGCTCCCTGCGTGGTGTCAACTGCCTGGTCAAGTAAATGACTACTGCTGGCTACTGGTGCGTAGCGTATCGGCGGGCATGGCGCTCGGCAGTGCGGCGTTTGACACACCTAATCTGGGTTGCATGACGCCATCAGATGCCTCAGCAGGTGCTTCCGCCGGTCGTTGGACCAGCCTGGACCGGCCGCCGCTGAATGCCGCGGGCCTTCAGCGGGCCCTCGTCACCGAAGGGGGCCTGTGGAGCTCCCTGGAGGTGGTCGACGCCACCGGGTCCACCAACACCGATCTCGCGGCCCGGGCCGGGGAGCTGCCCGAGGGCGCCGTGCTCGTCGCCGAGGAGCAGACCGCCGGGCGCGGGCGCCTGGAGCGGAGCTGGGTCGCACCCGCCCGGTCCGGGCTGTTCTTCTCCGTCCTGCTCAAGCCGGGCGACGCGGTGCCGCAGGAGCGGTGGGGGTGGCTGACCCTGCTGGCCGGGGTGGCCACCACGACCGGGCTGTCCCGGGCGGCGGGCGTGGACACCGCCCTCAAGTGGCCCAACGACCTGCTGGTCAGTGTGGAGGGCGAGGAGCGCAAGACCGGCGGCATCCTGGCCGAGCGGGTGCCGGGGGGCGTGGTCATCGGGATCGGGCTCAACGTCTCCCTGACCGAGGACGAGCTGCCGGTGTCGACGGCCGGGTCCCTCGCACTGGCCAAGGCCACCGTCACCGACCGGGACCCGCTGCTGAGGGCCGTACTGCGCTCCCTGGAGCAGTGGTACGGAAACTGGCGCGCGGCCGGCGGCGACCCCGCCGCCAGCGGCCTCCAGCAGACCTACGCGGCCGGCTGCTCCACTCTCGGCCGGCACGTCCGCGCCGACCTGCCGGGGGGACGCACGCTCACCGGAACGGCCGAAGCGGTCGACGCGGACGGCCGCCTGGTGATCCGTACGGCTGACGGGAAGCACGAGGCGGTGGGCGCCGGCGACGTGGTGCACCTGCGCTCGGTGCACTGATTCCCGGGGCCCGGTTCGCCCCCCGGCCCGCGGGCGGGGCGGGAGGGGAACCGAGCCCCGACGGAGTGAGCTACGGCACACCTGCCGTATGGTTTAGGCGATCGCGGTCCACGCGGTGATCTACCGGTTCGGCAGGGCAGTGCGCACGGAAATGGACAGGAGGCGGCCCTTGACCGTCGACGACTCTTCGTCCAGCGCGCCCAACGGAGCCGGGGGCTCCGGATCCGGTGCGGTCACCCCGATCGGGCGTGACCAGCACACTCCCCATCACGAGGTGGACCACACGGCCCAGCCGACGGCGGATCCCCTCGCCATCCGGCTGGAGCAGCTGATCCTCGGCGCCGAGCGCCGGTACACCCCCTTCCAGGCCGCCCGCAGCGCCGGCGTCTCGATGGAGCTCGCCTCCCGCTTCTGGCGGGCCATGGGCTTCGCCGACATCGGCCAGGCCAAGGCCTTGACGGAGGCGGACGTGCTGGCCCTGCGCCGGCTCGCCGGTCTGGTGGAGGCCGGGCTGCTGAGCGAGCCGATGGCGGTGCAGGTGGCGCGGTCCACCGGACAGACCACCGCCCGGCTGGCCGAATGGCAGATCGACTCCTTCCTGGAGGGGCTGACGGAGCCGCCGGAGCCGGGGATGACCCGTACGGAGGTCACGTACCCCCTGGTGGAGCTGTTGCTGCCGGAGCTGGAGGAGTTCCTCGTCTACGTGTGGCGGCGCCAGCTGGCGGCCGCGACCGGGCGGGTGGTGCAGGTGGCCGACGACGAGGAAATGGTCGACCGGCGGCTCGCGGTGGGCTTCGCGGACCTGGTGGGCTTCACCCGGCTGACGCGACGCCTGGAGGAGGAGCAGCTCGGCGAGCTGGTCGAGGCCTTCGAGACGACGGCGGCCGACCTGGTGGCCGCGCACGGCGGCCGGCTGATCAAGACGCTGGGCGACGAGGTGCTGTACGCCGCCGACGACGCGGCCACGGCGGCGGAGATCGCGCTGCGGCTCATCGAGACGATGGGGGCGGACGCGCAGATGCCCGAGCTGCGGGTCGGGATCGCCTTCGGCACGGTGACGACGCGGATGGGCGACGTCTTCGGGACCACGGTGAACCTGGCCAGCCGGCTGACGTCGATAGCGCCGAAGGACGCGGTGCTCGTGGACGGTGCGATGGCCGAGGAACTGGGCCGGACCGGGGCCGCGCCGGTGTCGGAGAAGGAGGCGGAGGCGGCGCCCGATGAGGGTGCGGCCTACCGTTTCGCGCTCCAGCCGATGTGGCAGCGGCCCGTACGCGGGCTGGGTGTCGTCGAACCCTGGCTGCTCACGCGCCGCGCACCTAAGATCCCCGGGTAACGTTCGTTAACCGGGAGGGTCCTGTGCCAGTGCAGTCGCAGCCAGTCGAGTCGGAGTTCGTGGCGGTACGTCGGCACGAGGGCGGGGTCGCCGAGCTGGTCCTGGACCGCCCCAAGGCGATGAACGCCGTCTCCACGCAGATGGCCCGCGCCATCGGGGCCGCCTGCGCCGAGCTGGCCGCGGACGCTTCCGTACGCGTGGTCGTACTCTCCTCCGCCGCCGAGCGGGCGTTCTGCGTCGGGGCGGACCTCAAGGAGCGCAACGCGCTGTCGGACGCCGACCTGGTGCGGCAGCGGCCGACCACGCGGGGCGCCTACGGCGGCGTACTGGACCTGCCGATGCCCACGGTCGCCGCCGTGCACGGCTTCGCCCTGGGCGGCGGCTTCGAGCTGGCCCTGGCCTGCGACGTGATCGTCGCGGACGAGACGGCGGTGGTCGGCCTGCCGGAGGTGTCGGTGGGCGTGATCCCGGGCGGCGGCGGCACGCAGCTGCTGCCGCGCCGGGTCGGTGCGGCGCGGGCCGCCGAGCTGATCTTCACGGCGCGGCGCGTGGAGGCGGCCGAGGCCCTGGCGCTCGGCCTGGTGGACTCGGTGGTCCCGGCCGGCCGGGACACGGCCGAGGCGCTCGCCCTGGCGTCCCGGATGGCGGCGAACTCACCGGTGGGGCTGCGGGCCGCCAAGCGGGCGCTGCGGCTGGGGCACGGGATGGACCTGACGGCCGGGCTGGAGATCGAGGACGCGGCCTGGCGGACGGTGGCCTTCTCCGGCGACAGGGCCGAGGGTGTGGCGGCCTTCAACGAGAAGCGCAAGCCGAACTGGCCGGGGCGGTAGCGCGTCGGCCGCGCCCCTTCGCCTCGGCCTCTCCCGGCTCCGCCCCGGGCCACCGCCCCCGGCCACCGCCCCGGCTCCGCCCCCGGCCACCGCCCCGGCTCCGCCCCCGGACTCCGTCCGGGGGACCCCTCGCCGGTGGCCCGGCGGGGACGGGGTGGCGCCGCGCCCATGGATACCAAATCGGACGAAACTCCCTAACCTGGGGTGATGGGAGTCGACGGGCGGTTGCGAGCCGTGGTGAGCCTCGCGCAGGCGATGGCTGCGGCGTGTGCGCCGCGGGACAGTGTGCGAGCGGCCGCGCGGGGGGCGCGGGTGGCGATGGACGGGTCGTTCGCCGCGATCTCCGCCTGGGAGCGCGAGCGGGGGCGCCTGCGCGTGCTCGTGAACGAGGGCGAGCGGCGGGCCGGTGAGGAGGAGTTCCCCGAGGACGAGTCCTATCCCGTGCACGACTTTCCCGAGATCACCGAGTTCCTGCACGAGCGCTGGGTGGGCGGCTCCGGTCCGCACGCCTGGGTCGAGAGCGCCGTCGGCGACCGGCCGGGACGGCGCGGAGAAGCCCTGCGGCGGCGCGGTCGCGGGACGTGCGTGGTCGCGCCCATCGTGCTCAGCGGGCGCGCCTGGGGCGAGCTGTACGTCGCCCGGGACGAGGGACTGCCCGACTTCGACGAGGACGACGCCGAGTTCGCGACCGTACTGGCCGCCGTGGTCGCCGCCGGGCTCGCCCAGAACGAGCGGCTGGCCGAGGCCCGCCGGCTGGCCTTCACCGACCCGCTGACCGGCCTCGCCAACCGGCGGGCGGTCGACATGCGGCTCGACGAGGCGCTGGAGGAGCACCGGCGCACCGGCGTCGTCGTCAGCCTCGCGGTCTGTGACCTGAACGGCCTGAAGAAGGTCAACGACACCCTCGGGCACGCCATGGGCGACCGGCTGCTGGAGCGGTTCGGGTCGGTGCTCAGTCTCTGCGGGGCCATGCTGCCCGGCGCGCTGGTGGCGCGGCTCGGCGGCGACGAGTTCTGCCTGGTCGGGGTCGGTCCGACCGCCGACGAGGTGGTCCGGGTCAGCGAGGAGCTGTGCGCCCGGGCCGGTGAGCTGGAGCTGGGGGAGGGGGTGGCCTGCGGGGTGGCGTCCACCGGGGACCCGATCGGGCCGGTCAAGTCCTCCCGGCGGCTGTTCCGGCTGGCCGACGCCGCCCAGTACAAGGCCAAGGCCGCGCGTTCGGCGAAACCGGTCGTGGCGGGGCGGGACACCGCCGTGGTGCGGCTGGCCGACACCACGGCGCAGGAGGCGCCGGGAGAGCGGCGGCGGTTCCGCGGCCGCGGATAGGCGACGGGCGGGCAGAAAGGACGGGCGGGCCGATGGACGGGCGGGCAGGTGGACGGGTGGGCAGACGGGCGGGCGGGCAGACGAGCGGCGGGTGGCCGGAGCCTGCGGAAGTGACCGCCGGGTAAGGGGCCCGCAGGGGACTCGCTCGTGACAGAGCTCGCTAGTGACATGAAGGGATTCAATCCGTAGGGTGCTGAATATGGATATGCACACTGTCGTGGTGGGACCGTCCGGAACCACCGCCGAGGACGTCATCGCGGTCGCCCGCGGCAACGCGCGGGTCGAGCTGTCCGGCGAGGCGCTCGCCGCACTCGGCCGCGCCCGCGAGATCGTGGACGCGCTCGCCGCCAAGCCCGAGCCCGTCTACGGGGTGTCGACCGGGTTCGGCGCCCTCGCCTCCCGGCACATCAGTCCCGAACTGCGCGTACAGCTCCAGCGCAACATCGTCCGCTCGCACGCCGCCGGCATGGGCCCGCGCGTCGAGCGCGAGGTCGTGCGCGCCCTGATGTTCCTGCGGCTCAAGACCGTCGCCTCCGGGCACACCGGCGTGCGTGCCTCCGTCGCCCAGACCATGGCCGACGTACTGAACGCGGGAATCACGCCCGTCGTGCACGAGTACGGCTCGCTCGGCTGCTCCGGCGACCTCGCGCCGCTGTCCCACTGTGCGCTCGCGCTCATGGGCGAGGGCGACGCCGAGGGACCCGACGGTGCGGTCCGGCCCGCCGGGGAACTGCTCGCCGAGGCCGGCATCGAGCCGGTGGTGCTCCGCGAGAAGGAGGGGCTCGCCCTCCTCAACGGCACCGACGGCATGCTCGGCATGCTGATCATGGCCCTCGCCGATCTCCGCAAGCTGTACACCTCCGCCGACATCACCGCGGCCCTGACACTGGAGGCGCTGCTCGGCACCGAGAAGGTGCTCGCGCCCGAGCTGCACGCCATACGGCCGCACCCCGGGCAGGGCGCCTCCGCCGCCAACATGGCCGCCGTGCTCAAGGGCTCCGGGCTCACCCGGCACTACCAGCAGGAGACCGCCCCGCGCGTGCAGGACGCCTACTCCGTGCGCTGCGCCCCGCAGGTCGCCGGCGCCGGCCGCGACACCATGGCGCACGCGGCCCTGGTGGCCTCCCGCGAGCTGGCCGCCGCCGTGGATAATCCGGTGGTCCTTCCCGACGGGCGCGTCGAGTCCAACGGCAACTTCCACGGAGCCCCGGTCGCCTACGTCCTGGACTTCCTCGCCATCGCGGCGGCCGACCTCGGCTCCATCACCGAGCGGCGCACCGACCGGCTGCTCGACTCCCACCGCTCGCACGGGCTGCCGCCGTTCCTCGCGGACGACGCCGGTGTGGACTCCGGGCTGATGATCGCGCAGTACACGCAGGCCGCCCTGGTCAGCGAGATGAAGCGGCTCGCCGTGCCGGCCTCCGCCGATTCGATCCCCTCCTCCGCCATGCAGGAGGACCACGTTTCCATGGGCTGGTCGGCCGCGCGCAAGCTGCGCACCGCCGTCGACAACCTGACCCGGATCATCGCCATCGAGCTGTACGCGGCCACCCGCGCCATCGAACTGCGCCACGGGCTCACCCCGGCCCCGGCCAGCAGGGCCGCCATCGCGGCGGCCCGGGCGGCGGGCGTACAGGGTCCCGGGCCGGATCGTTTCCTCGCCCCCGACCTGGCCGCCGCGGACGCGTTCATCCGTACGGGCGCTCTCGTGGCCGCGGTGGAACCGGAGACGGGCCCGCTCGCCTGACGGCCGACGTCGGACACCTGGGCGTCGGACACCTGGAAGGGCCGCCCCGTGGGCGGCCCTTCTTCCTGCTACAGGACGCGGGAACGGCGTACGGAGAAGGTCACGAATCCGGCCCCCAGGCCCAGGCAGAGGGTGCCGCCCAGCAGGTAGGGGGTGGTGTCGACGGAGCCGCTGTCGGCGAGCAGGAGCGGGGCCTGCGGGGCGGGTGCGCCGGCGGTGTCCGAGCCCGCGGAAAGGTCCGTACGGCCTGCCGGGGGCGGCGGTGCGGTGGCATTGGCCGAGGGGACGAACCAGAGCGCGGCGAGGAGGGTGGTCGCTCCGAGAGCGGTGAGCAGCGGTCGACGTGCGGACACGGTGCGATCCCCCTTGCGGCAGCGGCGACTTGGCCGTGTGCGGTGATGCGGTGATGCTACGGAAAGGGGCGGGTCGTGGGAAAGTCGGGGCTTCCTCGGGCTTACTCTCCGTCGTATGAACCCTTCTGAGACATCACGTTACGTCCGGCTTCGGGTGGATTTGGTACTTGAGGTACCGGACACGCAAGCACTCACCGGCGCCGCGCTCGCGCACATCAAGGCTGACGAGTTCATGCCGGACGAGGAGCGCAGTCACGCCGAGTCCGCCGTCCGGGAGGACGAGTCGGAGGCCCTGGCGTACCTGGTCGACCCCACTGACCTGGTCGCGGAGATCCCCGGCGTGGAGCTCGCGCAGGCCTCCTGGAGCAGCGAGCCCGTCGAATACGACCCCGAGTCCATGGAGTGGGACCTGGACGAGGAAGATGGGGACTTCGAAGAAGAGACCGACAACGCCTGACCGTGGGGTTGCCCACATTCGAACGGAATGTGGAACCGATCGCCGGCGTTAACGCGTTGTCAGGGCGAGGCAGGGGGCAAGTCCCCCTGCCCGGCCAGCCCCGGGACGGCAGCCCCGGGGTTTCCGGCAACGATGGAGTGGCGTGTGAGGACGGACAGCATGCGGCGGAGAAGGTCCCTGGTGGCCATATCCGCCGTGCTCGGCGGCGTACTGATGCTCTCGGCGTGCAACGACGGGGGCGGCGGGCAGCCGAAGGGCAACGGCGAGGCGAGCAAGTCCCAGGCGGAGGTCGACGCGGCGGCGGCCAAGGACACCTCCAAGGCCCGAATAGCCATGACGCCGAAGGACGGCGCCACCAACGTCGGTCTGAACGACGCGGCCGGCGTCACCGTCACCGACGGCACGCTCACCAAGGTCGAACTGAAGAGCTCCGAGGGCGCGGCCGTGGCCGGCAAGATCGCCGCCGACGGCAAGAGCTGGAAGCCCGACGGCGCGCTGAAGCGCTCCACGAAGTACTCGCTGTCGGCGACGGCGAAGGACGCCGACGGCCGGGAGGCGCACGAGAACGCCTCCTTCACCACCGTCTCACCGGAGAACAGCTTCGTCGGGTCGTTCATCCCGGACGAGGGCCAGACCGTCGGCGTGGGCATGCCGGTCTCGATCACCTTCAACAAGCCGATCAAGGACCGGAAGGCCGTCCAGTCGGCCATCACGGTCTCCTCCAGCAGCGGCCAGGAAGTCGTCGGCCACTGGTTCGGCCCGCAGCGGCTGGACTTCCGCCCGGAGCAGTACTGGAAGGCGAACTCCACCGTCACGCTGAAGCTGGCGCTGGAAGGCGTACAGGGCGCTCCCGGCGTCCAGGGCGTCCAGAGCAAGACCGTCACCTTCCAGATCGGCCGCAGCCAGGTGTCCACGGTCGACGCGAAGACGAAGCAGATGACGGTCACCCGGGACGGCGCGGTCCTGCGGACCATCCCGATCTCGGCGGGCTCCCCGGAGACCCCGACGTACAACGGCCAGATGGTGATCTCCGAGAAGTTCAAGGAGACCCGGATGAACGGCGCCACCGTCGGCTTCACGGACGACGACGGCAAGGGCGAGTACGACATCAAGGACGTCCCGCACGCGATGCGGCTGTCGACCTCCGGCACCTTCATCCACGGCAACTACTGGGGTGCGGACTCCATCTTCGGCAGCGTCAACACGAGCCACGGCTGTGTCGGCCTGAACGACGCCAAGGGTGCGAACGACCCGAACCAGCCGGGCGCCTGGTTCTTCGACAACTCCCTCATCGGCGACGTCGTCACCGTGGTCAACTCCCCGGACAAGACGATCAAGGCGGACAACGGCCTCAACGGCTGGAACATGAGCTGGGCGGAGTGGAAGGCCGGCTCGGCCGTCTGACCCACCGCGTGAAGCAAGACCCGGCGGACGGCGGGGAACCCTGATCGGTTCCCCGCCGTCCGCCTTCTCATGATGCTCGGCGCGGTCGTCGGCCTCGGCGGCCTCGGCCACATGGGCGTGAAGATCGCGTACGCGCTGGGCGCGGAGGAGATAAAGCTGATCGACGCCGACCAGATCAACGAGGCGTACGAGCGGGTCCTGGCGAGCGACGTCCGCTACCGCTTCGTGATCGACGCATCCACGATCTGATCCGGATCAGGCCCCGCCGGGCGGAGCCGCGCCTGCGGCCGCCCGCTCACTCCGCCCGCTCACTCCGCCGGCGCCACGCCGATCGGGCAGGAGACGCCCGTGCCGCCGATGCCGCAGTAGCCGCCCGGGTTCTTGTCCAAGTACTGCTGGTGGTAAGCCTCCGCGGGCCAGAACGGCCGCTCGGCCGCCGGGAGGACGGCCGTGGTGATCCGGCCGTGGCCCGAGGCGGTGAGGACCTGCTCGTAGGCCGTGCGGGAGGCTTCGGCCGTCGCCTGCTGGGCGGGGGAGTGGGTGTAGACCGCCGAGCGGTACTGGGTGCCCACGTCGTTGCCCTGGCGGAAGCCCTGCGTCGGGTCGTGGGACTCCCAGAACAGCTTCAGCAGGACCGCGTAGGAGACGGCCGAGGGGTCGAAGACCACGCGGACGACCTCGGTGTGCCCGGTCAGACCCGAGCAGACTTCCTCGTAGGTCGGGTTCTCCGTGAAGCCGCCCTGATACCCGGCCAGCGTGGTCCACACCCCGGGGGTCTGCCAGAACTTTCGCTCCGCGCCCCAGAAACAGCCCAGGCCGAAGTCGGCCACTTCCAGACCGGCCGGATAGGGGCCGGCCAGCGGGTTGCCCAGCACGGTGTGCTTCTCGGGCAGGGCGAAGAGCGGCTCGGAGCGGCCCGTCAGGGCCTCCTCACGGGTGGGGAGCTCGGGCGTACGGCGGTACGAGAACATGGGTTCCCTCCTTGTCACGGATGACAACGGACGGGGGCGGACCGGGATTCCCTGCCCCGCGCCCGCGCGCGCCCCGCGCCCCCGCGCCCGCAGCTCCCGCCCTCCGCCGGTCAGCGCGGGAGCGTCGCCGGAGATCCGCCGTTCGCCTCGTACCCCGCCACCGCCAGCGCCCGGTACACCGCGTACTGCGCCGCCGGGTCCGGCGCCGTCGACCACGGCAGCGCGCCGACGTACCCGTCCACGTGCCGCACCTGCTCCATCGCCTCCGCCCAGCGCTCCATGTTGACCAGGAACACCAGCAGCAGATGCCGTACGTGCGCCAGCATCGGGTCGTCCGCCCGCGCCGAGTGGACCGCGTACAGCGCGCCCTCCACCGCCCGCGTCACGACCGCGCTCCGGTAGAAGCTCTGCACCAGATTGACCTCGGGCAGGTGCTCGTAGACCGCGAACAGCGGCAGCGCCGCCAGCAGTGAACCCTGCGGAGCGCGCGCCGCGGCCGCGTGCGCGAAGGCGTCCGCCTTCTCCCGCGAGCCGTGCCACTTCTCGCACCAGTAGTGCAGCGCCGCCAGGTGCGCGCCCATGTGCTCCGGCGCCCGGTCGATGACCTTCGCCCACAGAGCGTCGAACTCCGCCTCCGAGTACGCCAGCGCCCGCGCGATCGCCAGCTCCGTGATGTACGGGACCGGATCACCCGGCGACAGCAGCGCGGACCTGCGGCACGCCTCCCGCGCCTCCTCCAGGATGATCCGGTGATCGGTGGAGCCCACCCCGCCCGACTGCCGCCACGCCTGCTGCACCAGCAGCTCCGCGTGCACCTGCGCACCGCCGGCGTCCTTCTCCGCCTCCAGGCGCCACGCCTTCAGCCACTGCGCGCCCACACCCGGCTGCCGCACCAGGTCCAGCGCCGCGGCCCCGGCGAAGGCCTGCACGCGCTGCCAGCGCAGCTCGCCCTCCCGCGGAGTCCCGGCGAGGAGCTGCGAAGCGGCCTGCCACGTGCCGCTGCGCTGGACGTTGTCGAGGGCGTCCATCAGGTCCTGGTCGGGCCCGGGCAGGCGGATGTCGAGCTGCTCCTGGCGGACGAATCCGTAGTTCTCGGGGTCGGCCGCGTCCGGGCTGCCCGGTGCGACCTGACGGATGCCGCCACGCTTGCGCCGTATGTACGGACCGATGACGGCCACGAGCAGGCCGATCGTCAACAAGAACCACAGAATCTCCATGCGACCAAGCGAACCAGACGCACCCGGCCCAAGGCGAATGGAGACCAGGCGGGGCATAGGCTCTTCCCCATGAGCGACGACAGCCACGAGCACCAGAGCTTCGAGACCCGCGCGATCCACGCGGGCAACAAGGCGGACCCGCTGACCGGCGCGGTCGTACCGCCGATCTACCAGGTGTCCACCTACAAGCAGGACGGGGTCGGCGGCCTGCGCGGCGGATACGAGTACAGCCGCAGCGGCAACCCGACCCGGACCGCGCTGGAGGAGAACCTCGCGGCGCTGGAGGGCGGCCGGCGCGGGCTCGCCTTCGCGTCCGGGCTCGCCGCCGAGGACTGCCTGCTGCGTACGCTGCTCTCCCCGGGCGACCACGTGGTCATCCCGAACGACGCCTACGGCGGAACCTTCCGCCTCTTCGCGAAGGTCGTCTCCCGCTGGGGCGTGGAGTGGTCGGTCGCCGACACCTCGGACGCGGAGTCCGTACGGGCCGCCCTGACCCCGAAGACCAAGGTCATCTGGGTCGAGACGCCCTCCAACCCGCTGCTCGGCATCACCGACATCGCCGTCGTCGCCGACATCGCGCGGACGGCCGGCGCCAAGCTGGTCGTGGACAACACCTTCGCCTCCCCCTACCTCCAGCAGCCGCTCGCGCTCGGAGCCGACGTCGTCGTGCACTCGCTGACGAAGTACATGGGCGGCCACTCCGACGTGGTCGGCGGCGCGCTGGTCACCGGGGACGCGGCGCTGGGCGAGGAACTGGCCTACCACCAGAACGCGATGGGCGCGGTGGCCGGGCCGTTCGACTCGTGGATCGTGCTGCGGGGCATCAAGACCCTGGCCGTCCGCATGGACCGGCACTCGGAGAACGCGACGAAGGTCGCCGAGCTCCTGACGCGGCACCCGAAGGTCACGCGCGTCCTGTACCCGGGACTGCCGGAGCACCCCGGGCACGAGGTCGCCGCGAAGCAGATGCGGTCCTTCGGCGGGATGATCTCCTTCCAGGTCACCGGGGGCGAGGAGGCGGCGGTCGCCGTCTGCAACAGGGCGCGGCTGTTCACGCTG
The DNA here is from genome assembly GCF_040611115.1 of Streptomyces sp. NPDC003038. Taxonomy (NCBI): domain Bacteria; kingdom Bacillati; phylum Actinomycetota; class Actinomycetes; order Kitasatosporales; family Streptomycetaceae; genus Streptomyces; species Streptomyces sp. NPDC003038. The sequence goes on along the minus strand of NZ_JBEXNN010000021.1, from coordinate 86,295 downwards.
GGCGAGTCCCTGGGCGGGGTGGAGTCCCTCATCGAGCACCCGGGCCGGATGACGCACGCGTCGGTGGCGGGCTCACTGCTCGAGGTTCCGGCGGACCTGGTGCGGCTGTCGGTGGGCATCGAGAACATCGACGACCTCCTGGCGGACCTGACCCAGGCGCTGGGCTAGCCGCGGGGTCCGGGGCAGCGCCCGGCAGCGGCGCCGCACCGTAGGACTTCGCGGACCCCGGACGGGGTGCGGGGGCAACGCCCGCGCACCCCCGGCTCCTCCCTCGCGGGCGGCGCCGAGGGCGCGCCTGTAGAGGCTGAGGATGCGTGGCCCGGGCGGCCGGGTCACCAGCCCTCCAGCGGCGGTGAGATCCCGGTCGGCGGCGCGGCCCAGGGCCGGGTCAGGCAGGCCCACACCGTGAACGCCGCTGCCGCCGCGAACAGCACGGCCCAGCCGACGCGGCGCAGCGCCCGCCGGCGGCGCAGCAGGCGGTCCCCGTGCGCGGCCGCATCCGCCGCGAACCCGGCCGGCACCGCCGGGTACGGGCCCTCCAGCAGCCGTCTGACCTGGGCTTCCTTGCGGTCCGGGAGGCCGCTCACGCCGCCTCCCGGGATCTCAGCGCGGCGACGGCCCGATTGCACAGCACCCGTACCCGCTCCACCGGCAGCCCCAGCTGCGCCGCCGTGACCTCCTCCGCGACGCCCTCGTAGACCCGCAGCACGAGGACGAGCCGCTCCAGCGGGCTCAAGCGCCCCAGGAGGCCGCCGCCTCCGTGGTGGCGCCAGCCGGTCCGGGCGAAGGCGGTGCACAGTTCCCGGCGGGTGAAGTCGTACGGGTCGTCACCGCGCAGGCGCCGCCAGTTCGCGTACGTACGGGCCAGCGCGCCCGCCAGGAGCCGGCGTGCGGCGGCGGCCCCGGCCTCCGGCTCGGCCGTCAGCAGGACCGCGACGCGCAGCAGCCGCCCCGCCGCGCCCGCGACGAAGGCCTCGAACTCCGCGTAGGGCGCCGAGATCCCCGATCGGTGGTTCTCCACAGCCCACATGGTGCGGTCTGCGGGACCACCCCGGTCAAGGGGTCGGACGGACCCGGCTCAGACCCGGTCCGGACCCGGGTCTGACCGGGTCTACCCGGCTCAGGACGCCGGACCGGCCTCGGTGACCGACGACATCAGTTCGGACAGCGAGAGGTTGAAGCGGGTCAGCAGCGCGGTGAAGACCTCGCGCTCCTGCGGGGTCCAGCCCTCCGTCACACGGGCCATCAGCTCGCGCCGCGAGGAGCGGACCTCCTCCAGCCGCGCCAGCCCCCGCGGGGACAGCGCGAGGACCACGGCCCGGCCGTCTTCCGGGTGCGAGGTCCGCTTGACCAGACCGCTGTCGACCAGCGGCGCGACCTGCCGGGTGACGGTGGAGGAGTCGATACCCATGCCGCCGGCGAGCGCCTTGACGCCCATCGGGCCTTCCAGGTCGAGCCGGTTCAGCAGCAGGTACGCCGCGCGGTCCATCGAGTTGCGGGCCTGGCCGACACCGCCGAGGCGGGTCTGCTCGGCGCGGCGGGCGAAGACCGCCACCTGGTGCTGGAGCGCGTCGAGGAGACCGGCTCCGGCGGACGCTTCGGCCGCCGAGGGCAGATCGGAATTGGCCGGGGTGGAAGGCATGGCCGTGGGCTCTCTTCGCGTGGGGCCGACAAGGACGGGGGACAGAGTACGCGGCCGTGCGGCGGCTCGTACGGCTCGTACGAGAACTGATACGGCCCATGCGCACGGCCCTCCCGCGGCTGTCCCGGATGGCCGGATTTCACCCCTCCCGCCGTCCGGAGCCGCACCGCGCGCGGGCTGCGAGACTGGCCGCATGAACTACCGCGTGCCCCAGCCCGTCCCGCAGGTCATCCTCGACGACATCCGGGGGGCTCAGAAGATGCTTTCCGGCGTCTCCAGGGTCACCGCGATGGAGGGCAGCCGGCACCTCTCCTCGCTCACGGGCTCCCCGGTCCACTTCAAGTGCGAGAACCTCCAGCGCACCGGCTCCTTCAAGCTCCGGGGGGCCTACGTACGCATCGCGGGCCTGCGTCCCGAGCAGCGGGCCGCAGGCGTCGTGGCCGCCAGCGCGGGCAACCACGCGCAGGGCGTGGCGCTGGCCTCCTCCCTCCTCGGGGTCCGCTCGACGGTGTTCATGCCCCTCGGGGCGCCGCTGCCCAAGGTGGCCGCGACCCAGGAGTACGGCGCCGAGGTGCGCATGCACGGGCAGGTCGTGGACGAGACCCTTGCCGCGGCCCAGGAGTACGCGGACCGCACCGGCGCGGTGTTCATCCACCCCTTCGACCACCGCGACATCATCGCGGGCCAGGGCACGGTGGGCCTGGAGATCCTGGAGCAGTGCCCGGAGGTGCGGACCATCCTCGTCGGCATCGGAGGCGGAGGTCTCGCGGCCGGTGTCGCGGTCGCGGTGAAGGCCTTGCGGCCGGACGTACGGGTCATCGGGGTGCAGGCGGCGGGCGCGGCCGCGTACCCGCCCTCGCTCAAGGTGGGGCACCCGGTGTCGATCGACAACCCGAACACCATGGCGGACGGCATCAAGGTGGGCCGCCCCGGAGACATCCCCTTCAAAATCATTGGCGAGCTGCTCGACGACGTGCGTACGGTTTCCGAGGACGCCCTTTCCAGCGCCCTGCTGCTGTGCCTGGAGCGGGCCAAGATGGTGGTCGAGCCGGCCGGGTGCAGCCCTGTCGCGGCCCTGCTGAGCGAACCCGGCCTGTACGGCGGGGGCCCGGTGGTGGCCATCTTGTCCGGCGGCAACGTCGACCCGCTGCTGCTCCAGCGGATCCTGCGTCACGGCATGGCGGCGGCGGGCCGGTACCTGTCGCTGCGGCTGCGCGTCACCGACCGGCCGGGGGCCCTGGCCGGACTGCTGGCGGTGTTGTCGGTGGTGGACGCGAACGTGCTGGACGTGAGCCACGTACGGACCGACCCGCGGCTCGGGCTCACGGAGGTGGAGGTGGAGCTGCACCTGGAGACGAAGGGCCCGGAGCACTGCGCCGAGGTGGCGCGGTCGCTCCACAGCGCGGGGTACAAGGTCATGAGCTAGCGATACGCGATATAACGCGATACCGTCGGCTCCCGGGTGACCGGGGGGAATCCCCCGTTCGGCCGGGCGGGGGCTGCCCTGCGCCCCTAGCATTCGCTGAGGAAACACCCGATTCACACTGGGAGAATCCATATGCCAGGTGCCATCTATGCCGAAGGCCTGGTCAAGACGTTCGGTGAGGTACGGGCTCTGGACGGCGTGGACCTCGATGTCCCCGAAGGCACCGTCCTGGGCCTGCTCGGCCCCAACGGCGCGGGCAAGACCACGACCGTGCGCGTGCTGACCACCCTCCTCCAGCCCGACAGCGGCAAGGCCGTCGTCGCCGGGATCGACGTACTCAAGCACCCCAACGAGGTCCGCCGCGCCATCGGGCTGTCCGGTCAGTTCGCGGCCGTCGACGAGTACCTGACCGGCCGCGAGAACCTCCAGATGGTCGGCCAGCTCTACCAGATGAAGGCGAAGGCGGCGAAGGCCCGCGCCGACGAGCTGCTGGAGCGCTTCAACCTCGGCGACGCCGCGGACCGCACCGCCAAGACCTACTCCGGCGGCATGCGCAGACGTCTCGACCTCGCGGCCGCCCTGGTCGTGAGCCCGCCCGTGATGTTCATGGACGAGCCGACCACCGGACTCGACCCGCGCAACCGTCAGCAGCTGTGGGGGATCATCCAGGAACTGGTGGCCGGCGGCACGACCCTGCTGCTCACCACCCAGTACCTGGAGGAGGCCGACCACCTCGCGCACGACATCTGCGTGGTCGACCACGGCAAGGTCATCGCCCGCGGCACCTCCGACCAGCTCAAGGCCCGGACGGGCGGCGAGCGCGTGGAGGTCGTCGTCCACGAGCGCGAGCACATAGGCACCGCGCGCGAGGTGCTCGCCGGCTTCGGCAAGGGCGAGACCGCGGTCGAGGAGCACACCCGCAAGCTGACCGTGCCCGTGTCGGGCGGCGCCAAGCTGCTCGCCGAGGTCATCCGCGAGCTCGACGCCCGGGGCATCGAGATAGACGACATCGGCCTGCGCCGTCCCACCCTCGACGACGTGTTCATCTCCCTGACGGGCCACGCGGCCGAACGCGCGGCGGAGGAGAACGACGCGACGGCCGACGGCGGCGCCGGCACGCCCCAGGCCAAGACCAGGTCCAAGGGCCACAAGGCGCGGAAGGAAGCGGCGAAGTGACCATCACCTCCCGGCCCCCGGAGCTCGCGGCACCCCGCCCGCGCGGCGGCCTCGTCCAGGGCGTTAACGACTCCCTGGTGATGGCCAAGCGGAACCTGATCCGCATGTCCCGCATCCCCGAGATGATCATCTTCGGCGTGATCCAGCCGGTGATGTTCGTCGTCCTCTTCAGCTACGTCTTCGGCGGCTCGATCAGCGTCGGCGGCAACACCTCGCCCGCCGCCTACCGCGAGTTCCTGATGGCGGGCATCTTCGCCCAGACCGTCACCTTCGCCACGGCCGGCGCGGGCGCGGGTATCGCCGACGACATGCACAAGGGGCTGATCGATCGCTTCCGCTCGCTGCCGATGGCCCGCGGCGCGGTCCTGACCGGCCGCACTCTCGCCGACCTCGTCCAGACCGCGCTCACCGTGATCGTCCTCGCGGTGGTCGCCCTGATCGTCGGCTGGCGGACCCACGAGAACCTCGGCAAGGTGCTCGCCGGCTTCGGCCTGCTGCTCCTGCTCGGCTACGCCTTCTCCTGGATCGGCGCCCTGATCGGCTTGTCGGTGCGTACCCCCGAGGCGGCGACCTCAGGCGGGCTGATCTGGCTCTTCCCGCTGACGTTCATCTCGAACGCCTTCGTCCCCTCCGACAACATGCCGACCTTCCTGCGTCACATCGCGGAGTGGAACCCCTTCAGCGCGACCGTCCAGGCGGCCCGCGAGCTCTTCGGCAACCTGCCACCGGGGTACGAGGCTCCCGCGGCCTGGCCGATGCAGCACCCGATCCTCGCGTCCGTCCTCTGGTCGCTGCTGATCATCGTGGTCTTCCGCACCCTCGCCGTGCGCAAGTACCGCTCGGCGACCGCGTAGCGCCCGTACGTACGATGCCCGGCCGGGAGCACCCGGCCGGGCATCGTGCGTGAAAAGCAGGAAGGGGGGTGATCAGCCGGTGAAGGGCTTGACGTCGAGGATCTTGACCGACGCCTTCTTGCCGTTCGGGAGCTCGTACTGGGCGTCCTCGCCGATCGCCTTGCCCATCACGCCGGTGCCCAGCGGGGACTGCGGGGAGTACGTCTCGAAGTCCGAGGACGCGTACTCACGGGAGGCCAGCAGGAACTCCATGGTGTCGTCCTCGTCGCCGTCGAAGGCGATCTTGACGAGGGTGCCGGGAGCGACCACGCCCTCGGCGGCGGGCGCGGTGCCGACCTTCGCGTTTTCCAGGAGCTGCGTCAGCTGACGCACGCGGAGCTCCTGCTTGCCCTGCTCCTCCTTGGCCGCGTGGTAACCGCCGTTCTCACGCAGGTCGCCCTCCTCGCGGGCGGCTGCGATCTTCGTGGCGATCTCCGTGCGTGCGGGACCAGAGAGGTAGTCCAGCTCCGCCTTCAGCTGGTCGTACGCCGCCTGGGTCAGCCAGGTGACGCTTTCGCTCGTCTGGGTCACGGGTGCTCCTCGTCGGTACAGGGGACTACAAGGCCGCCAGCGGCGGACGAAACCACGAGCCTAACAATTCGGGAAGAAAAGGGGGAGGACCCCAGCCGCTGATCGGGTGCGGAACGCGTCACGACGTCTCGCGCCGCAGGGCCGGTGGCGGGCTCCCGCACTTCAAGGATGCCCCGGCCCAGGCGCCCCGACGCGCGCGCCGTCGCGGCCGGCCGCTCACGGTGCCCGCCGACCGCTCACGGCGCCGGCTGGCAGCCGATCAGCTCGACCGTCGCGGCGCGGCCGGTCGTCTTCAGCGAGACGACCTCGTCCACCCGCGAGCCCGGCTGCGCGAAGGTGAAGTCCGCGCGGCCCACCTCGCCGTGGTCCTTGTCCTGGGAACCGAGGGTGCAGACACCGGTGACCGAGGTCTCCTTGCGGACCTCCAGGTGCACCTTCACCTCGGTGTCCGAAACCACCTGGAACTTGATCACCTCGGCGCTGACGCTCTGGCCCGCGACGTAGCCCCAGCCGATCCAGCCCACCACACCGAGCAGACCGACGCCCAGCACCGATCCGACGATCTTGAGCTTCCGGTCCGCACGCTCGTCCGCCGACCGGCCGTACCGGCCCTCGGGCAGCCCCTCGCGCACCGTGCTCATCGATCGTTCCTTCCGAGAGGGCGGGGCCGGGCCCGTGCGGGCCCACCCCAGGAATTTTCCGTCCCCCGATTCGGTCACTATAGAAGCCGCCGCCCCGACGAATCACAGAGGATCCTGTCTTGACCGAGCAGCTTCGACTGATGGCCGTCCACGCCCACCCCGACGACGAGTCGAGCAAGGGCGCGGCCACCATGGCCAAGTACGTGTCCGAGGGGGTGCCCGTACTCGTCGTGACCTGCACCGGCGGCGAGCGCGGCTCGATCCTGAACCCCAAGCTCCAGGGCGACAGGTACATCGAGGAGAACATCCACGAGGTCCGCGCGCGGGAGATGGACGAGGCGCGCGAGATCCTCGGCATCCAGCAGGAATGGCTGGGCTACGTCGACTCCGGCCTCCCGGAGGGCGACCCGCTGCCCCCGCTGCCCCAAGGCTGCTTCGCCCTGGAGGACGTGGACGAGGCGGCCGGACGCCTGGTGAAGAAGATCCGCGCCTTCAGGCCGCAGGTCATCACCACGTACGACGAGAACGGCGGCTACCCGCACCCCGACCACATCATGACCCACAAGATCTCGATGGTGGCCTTCGAGGGCGCGGCCGACACGCAGAAGTACCCGGAGGCCGAATTCGGCCCCGCGTACCAGCCGCAGAAGCTCTACTACAACCAGGGCTTCAACAAGCCGCGCACCATCGCCCTGCACGAGGCGCTGCTCGCGCGCGGCCTGGAGTCCCCCTACGGGGAGTGGCTCGACCGCTGGAACGAGTTCGAGCGCAAGGAGCGGACCCTGACGACGCACGTGCCCTGCGCGGACTTCTTCGAGATCCGTGACAAGGCCCTCATCGCGCACGCCACGCAGATCGACCCCGACGGCGGATGGTTCCGCGTCCCGATGCACATCCAGCGGGAGGTCTGGCCGACGGAGGAGTACGAGCTCGTGAAGTCGCTCGTCGACACTTCCCTCCCCGAGTCCGACCTCTTCGCGGGCATCCGGGAGAATGCGTAGCTATGAGCGCTACGCACGCAGCACTGAGCCAGGTCCTCCCCCTTGCGGCTGACACCTTCGACAAGAACAAGGTGACCCCCGGAATCCTGGGCTTCCTCGTGTTCGCGGCCCTCGCCCTCGGGGTGTGGGCCCTGATGAAGTCGATGAGCCGGCACATGGGCCGGGTGAACTTCGAGGAGACCCCGGACCGGGCGCCGGCCCCCGCGCCCGAGCGGACCACCTGAGATCCTCCGCGTGACCGCCGCCCCGCCCGTACACCGGGTGGGGCGGCGGTCTCCGCGCGGGTGTGACCAGCCGAACGCGCTGCGCGAGCGGCCGGCAGGCAGGCCGGCTCCCGCGCGCACGGCTACGCCGGGGGAGCCGCCACCGGCACGCCCATGATCTCCCGCGCGTGCAGGTTCGGGACCAGGCCGAGCCGCCACGCCTGCCAGCCCTCCGCCGGGTCCACCCCGCGGCCCAGGATCACCCCGTACGTCTCCAGGCAGTCCGCGAGCCGCCCGTCCCGCGCCGGATGCGGAGCCGCGACCAGCCGCGCCAGTTCCGCCCCCGCCTCCTCGTAGGCGCCCGGGGCGGTCAGGTCGGCGTAGGGCAGCAGCGTGCAGCGCAGGAAGCGGGCCCAGTCCTCCCCGCGCCGGTCCCCGTACGAGATGAACAGCCGCACCGCCTCCTCGCACAGGCCGAGCGCCTGCGAGACCCGGCCGTTGCCCGCGTCCACCACCGCCAGCTCCAGGCACGTCCACGCCTCGCCGTGCGCCAGCCCGATCCTCCGGAAGTCCGCCCGCGCGTCCACCAGCAGCTGACGCGCGAACCCGGAGTTCTTCAGGTTCCCCGTCTGCGCCGCCCGCTGGTCGCGCGTCACCCGGCCCGAGTGGTGGCGGGCGTGCGCCAGCCCGTACACGTCCCGCATCCGCGAGAACATGGTCCGGGCCCGCTCCAGCTCCCGTACCGCCCGGTCGCGCTCGCCGCCCTCCTCCAGCGCCTGGCCCAGGTAGTACAGCGTCCACGCCTCGCCGCGCGCGTCCTCCGCGTCCCGGTGGCGCACCAGTGCCTCCCGCAGCCGCTCCACCGCCGGCTCCGGATCGCCGTCCACCACCCGAGCCCGGCCCAGCTGGGTCAGCGCCCACGCCTGGCCGCGGTCGTCGCGCGTACGGCCGTACAAGTCGAGCGCCAGCCGCAGCTCCTCCTCCGCCCGCGGGACGTCACCGAGCCGCAGGTACACCTGGCCCAGCTGAAAATGCGCCCACGCCTCCCCGTGCACGCTCTCGCTCTCCCGATGCAGGGCCAGGGACCGCTCCAGCAGCGCCATCGCCTCCCCGAGGTGGGCGAGGTCGCGCTCCACCGCCGCCAGCGCGTGCAGCCCCCAGGCCCGGTCGCCCGCCAGCTCCGGCGGCTCCTGCAGCACCAGCGCCTCCCGGATCCGGGCCGCGGCCTCCGGCAGGTTCCCCTGGTGGTGCAGGGTGATGCCCAGCGAGATCAGCGCCATCGCCGCCCCCGCCTCCTGATGCGCCTCCATGTACTGGTCCACCACCGACGTCAGCGTCGTGCGCGCCTTGTCGAGCTCACCCAGCTGGCGCGCCGCGATGCCCGTACGCCACTGCACCGAGCGCACCAGCCGCCCCGGCTGCCCCTGGGCCCCCGGATTCCCGGCCGCCGCCGACGCCACCGCCCGGGTCAGTTCATCGATCTCACCGAGCCGGTACAGGTCGCCGCGCAACAGGCAGAAGTCGCACAGCGCCCCCAGCAGATCCAGCACGGCCTGCTGGTCCACGCCCTCCGAATGCCGCAGCGCCGCGGTGATGAAGCTCGACTCGTCGTCCAGCCAGCGCAGCGCCGCGTCCAGCGAGGTGAAGCCGTGTCCGTCGAAGTGGTCCGCCCGCGTGGACATCTTCCCGTCGACCATCCGGATCACGGAGTCCGCGAGCTGCGCGTAGGTGCGGATCAGCCGCTCGTGCGCCGCGGCCGCCTGCGCCCGGTCCTCGTCCGCCGCGAGGCGCTCCGCCGCGTACGCGCGCACCGCGTCGTGCATGCGGAACCGCTGGCCGCGCACCCGCTCGATCAGCCCGGCCTCCCACAGCTCCTCCAGCGTGCGCAGCGCGGCCTGCTCTGGTACGTCCGCCAGCGCGGCCGCGGCCGCACCGCCGAGCGAGGCCCGCCCGGCCAGCGGCAGCCGCCGCAGCAGCTGCCGGGCCGGTTCCGCCAGCCGGGCGTCGGCCGCGTGCAGCGCGCGTTCCACGGGGTGCGCCCCGGGGCCGGCGGTCTCCGCGCCGTCGGGTTCCCGGCCGGCGCGCGCCAGCGGAGCCAGCATCCGCAGCGCCAGGGGCAGCCCGCCGCTCAGCTCCACCACCGCGTCCACGGCCTCAGGAGCCCCCGTCCCGGCCTCCGGCGCGGCCCCGGCCTCCGCCTGCGCCTCCGTCCCCGCCTCTGGCGCGGCGGCCCGGACCAGCTCGGCAGCCTCCGCCGGCGCCAGCCGCTCGACCGGCAGCTGGTACACCCACGCCGTCAGATCCGCCGGCAGTTCCAGCGGCTCCCGCGCCGTCACCAGCACCAGGCTCTCGGAGCGCTCCGGAACCAGCATCCGGACCTGCGCCGCGTCCACCGCGTCGTCCAGCACCACCGTCACCGGAAGCCCCTGGAGGTACTGGTGGTACAGCTCGCCCAGCCGCCGTACCTGCTGCTCCGCCGAAGCTCCCTCCCGGAACAGCAACTGCTCGCGTGGCGCGCCGAGCCGGTTCAGCAGGTGCAGCAACGCCTCCCGCGTCGACAGCGGCGCCTCCCCGGGCGCCTCCCCCGCTACGTCCCCGGGCCCGGGCTCCCCACCGGGCCGGCCGCCCCGCAGGTCCACCACGCACGCGCCCCGGAACTGGTCCCGCAGCCCGTGCGCCGCCCGCAGGGCCAGAGCCGTACGCCCCACCCCCGGCTCACCGTGCAACACCACGACCACCGGACGGGTCTCCGTACTGGCCCGCGCCGCCCGCACCCACTGCGCGATCCGGGTCAACTCCGCCCGCCGTCCCACGAACCCGCCCGCCGGATCCGGAAGCTGCCCGAACGACTGCTCCAGCACACTGCGCCGCCGCGCCTCCGCGCTCCGGTCCGTCCCGCGCAGCTGTGGCGCGGGCGGACGCACCGGCGGCCGGGGCGCCCGCACAGCGGCCGCCACCGCACGCTGCTGCTCCAGGAACGGCCGTATCCCCCGCACCTCCAGCGCCGACAGCCACTGCAGCCTCAGCTGCTCCGCCCCGCCCGGACGGCCCAGTTCTCCCGCCCGCCGGTTCGCGGCCGGCAGGTACACCGCCGTCACCTTCGCCACCGTCGCGGCGGCCCCCGCGACGCCCGCCACGGCCCCCGCGGTCAGCGCCGTACCCGACGCGACACCGAGCGCCAGGTCCGCCCCGACGGCAGCGGCCGCCGTAACGGCTGCCACCAGCACGGCCGTCGACGCGTTGGCCCGCCGGAACGCCTCACCCAGCGACACGTTCCCCGCCGCCGCCTCGTCCAAGGCCCGCACGTACGCCTCGTACTCCGGCGCCGCACGCTCCGCGAGCGCGTCCAGCGCCTCCCTGCCGCGCGCCAGCAGGGCGGACCGGTCCACCACCGCACCCGGCGCGCCCGCCACTCCCGCCCCCCGCCGGGCCTCCTCCTCCACGGCCCGCCCCAACAGCCGCTCCGCCTCGCCGCGATGGCTGTCCCGCATCGGCATCCCCCTCAGAGAGCTCCGGCAACGTGCGCCAAGTGTCCTGCGGGACGGTGGCGAGCGCGAGGGAATCTGAGCTAGTTCAGAGCTGGGCAGTGTCGTCGAGGCAACTCCCCCGGCCACTTCGCTTTCCCTTGTGCTCAGCCATGAGGAAGTGATCTTCCAGCGCTGTCAGATGGCTCCCAGGTCGACGGTGACGGAGAAGGGCGCCGCAGCCTTGATCACGCCGGTGAACATCTCGCCGTCCCTGTAGGCCTTGGTGGCGGGGTCGAGAACGTAGGTGTAGACGATGGGGACACCGGTGGCGGCCTGTTCGATCCGCCAGTAGAAGGGGATGCCGGCCTTGGCGTACTGGTCCACCTTCACGATCCGGTCGGTGGTCTCCGAGCCGGGCGACACGATCTCGACGACCAGGAGTACATGTTCGGGGCGGGTGGGCGTGAGGTCGATGGTCTCCGCCTGGTAGACGACGACGTCCGGACGGCGGTTGGTGAGCGGAACGTCTTGCAAACGGACGTCGAAGTCCGTGTCGGCGTTCCAGTCCGGGCCTGCGGCGGCGTCCAGGGCATTGGCCAGGATCCGGGCCAGCCGGTTGTGCCGCTTGGACGCGCTCGGGCTCACGGCGACCATCCCGTCCACGATCTCGATGCCGGCACACTGCTCCTCGGACCAGGAGTCGTACTGCTCCGCGCTGATCTGCGTATGCATCCACGCGGGCGCCACCATCTCGGCGGTCATGGTGTACCTCCTTCGAGGAGCCTTGACAGGTCCGGCGCTGCTGGGCTCAGCCTACTGCCCTGGGGTGCCGGGGCGCCCGATTCGGAAGAGTGCCAGGAGATGCGGGACGCCGCCTCCGCCTCGCCCAAGGCACATCCCAACCCGCATAGCTCGCTGGGCAGGATGCGTTAAGCCCGCCCAGTGAACAGCCTCGACTCAATGCTTGTCCGAAGTGAGTTGTTACGAGGGGAGGCTTCGTCCGTCACGTGATGGCGCACAAGCGCAGTCGACCAAGCGAGGCAGAGCCTGTGCGGGTCTCGCCGACGGGGTTGGGCATTGTGAGAGGCTGGGTCGTATGAACCGGCTGGCTGGTGTGACCTCGCCTTATCTGCTTCAGCATGCTGAGAATCCCGTCGACTGGTGGCCCTGGTCGCCCGAGGCGTTCGAGGAAGCGCGGCGGCGTGATGTACCCGTGCTGCTGTCGGTCGGCTACTCCGCGTGCCACTGGTGCCATGTGATGGCGCACGAGTCCTTCGAGGACGAGCTGGCCGCCGCCTACATGAACGAACACTTCGTCAACATCAAGGTGGACCGCGAAGAGCGCCCCGACGTCGACGCCGTCTACATGGAGGCCGTGCAGGCCGCCACCGGGCACGGTGGGTGGCCCATGACGGTGTTCCTCACGGCCGACGCCGAGCCGTTCTACTTCGGGACCTACTTCCCGCCCGAGCCCAGGCACGGGATGCCCTCCTTCACGCAGGTCCTCGAAGGAGTGCGCACCGCCTGGGAGGGGCGGCGCGAGGAGGTCGCCGACGTGGCGCAGCGGATCGTACGAGACCTGGCCGGGCGGCAGCTGGACTACGGGAAGGCGCAGCCCCCCGGCGCCGAGGAGCTGGCGCAGGCGCTGCTCACACTGACGCGGGAGTACGACGCCACGCGCGGCGGATTCGGCGGGGCGCCGAAGTTCCCGCCGTCCATGGTGCTGGAGTTCCTGCTCCGCCACCACGCGCGGACGGGATCCGAGGGTGCGCTGCAGATGGCCGTCGACACCTGCGAGGCGATGGCCCGCGGCGGGATCTACGACCAGCTCGGCGGCGGGTTCGCGCGGTACTCCGTGGACCGGGAGTGGGTGGTGCCCCACTTCGAGAAGATGCTGTACGACAACGCGCTGCTGTGCCGGGTGTACGCCCACGTGTGGCGGGCCACCGGCTCCGACCTCGCGCGGCGCGTCGCGCTGGAAACGGCCGACTTCATCGTGCGCGAGCTGCGGACGGAGCAGGGCGGCTTCGCTTCCGCGCTCGACGCCGACAGCGAGGACCCGATGAGCGGCAAGCACGTGGAGGGGGCGTACTACGCCTGGACGCCCGCCGAGCTGCGGGAGGTGCTGGGGGAGGCCGACGGGGATCTGGCCGCAGCCTGCTTCGGGGTGAGCGAGGAGGGCACTTTCGAGCACGGCAAGTCCGTGCTCCAGCTGCCCCAGGACGGGCCCGCCGTGGACGCCGGGCGGATCGCGGACATCAAGGCGCGGCTGCTCGCCGCACGGGACCGGCGGCCCGCGCCCGGGCGGGACGACAAGGTCGTCGCCGCCTGGAACGGGCTGGCCGTCGCCGCGCTCGCCGAGTGCGGGGCGTACTTCGACCGGCCCGACCTGGTCGAGCGGGCCACCGAGGCCGCGGACCTCCTGGTACGGGTGCACATGGACGGGCGGGCCCGGCTGGCGCGGACGAGCAAGGACGGTCACGCCGGGGCGAACGCGGGGGTGCTGGAGGACTACGGTGACGTGGCGGAGGGGTTCCTGGCTCTCGCCGCCGTCACCGGTGAGGGGGTCTGGCTGGAGTTCGCCGGGTTCCTGGTGGACCTGGTCCTGGACCTGTTCACCGCGCCGGACGGCTCGCTCTACGACACCGCGCATGACGCGGAGAAGCTGATCAGGCGGCCGCAGGATCCCACCGACACGGCCACCCCGTCCGGTTGGACGGCCGCGGCCGGCGCGCTGCTCTCGTATGCCGCGCACACCGGTTCGGAGGCCCACCGCACGGCGGCGGAGCGGGCGCTCGGGGTGGTGGGCGCCCTGGGGCCGCGCGCCCCTCGCTTCATCGGGCACGGGCTGGCGGTCGCCGAGGCGCTCCTCGACGGGCCGCGGGAGGTCGCGGTCGTCGGGCATCCGGAGGATCCGGCGCTGGCGGAGCTGCACCGGGCCGCGTTGCTGGGGACGGCTCCGGGGGCTGTGGTGGCGATGGGTCTTCCGCGTGAAGCGGACGGCAGCGGGGGTGAGTTCCCGCTTCTGGCCGAGCGCACACTCGTAGACGACCGTCCCACGGCCTACGTCTGCCGGCACTTCGTGTGCGCGCGGCCCACGACGGATCCCGTCGAGCTCCGGGAGCAGTTGGGGACGGTTCACCCCTGAGACGACGGGGCAGTGCCGTCGATTCCGGTCGTGCCGGGTCCGTACGAGGCCAGTCGAGGTCAGTGCGCGTAGGCGGCGAGCGAGATGCCGACGTAGTGGGCGACGAAGGCCGCGAGGGTCAGCAAGTGGAAGACCTCGTGGAAGCCGAAGAAGCGCGGCGAGGGGTTGGGGCGCTTCATGCCGTAGATGACGCCGCCCACGCTGTAGAGCAGGCCGCCGACGATCACCAGGACCAGGACGGCGATGCCGCCGGTCCGCATGAAGTCGGGCAGGAAGAAGACCGCCGCCCAGCCCATGGCGATGTAGCAGGGCGTGTACAGCCAGCGGGGCGCGCCGACCCAGAAGACCCGGAAGGCTATGCCGGCGGCGGCCGCGATCCACACGGCCCACAGCAGGGTCCGGCCGGTGGAGGGCGGGAGCAGCAGGACGGTCAGCGGCGTGTACGTGCCCGCGATGATCAGGAAGATGTTGGCGTGGTCGAGGCGGCGCAGGATGGCCTCTCCGCGCGGTCCCCAGGTGCCGCGGTGGTAGACCGCGCTGACGCCGAAGAGCAGGCAGGCCGTGAGGACGTAGATCCCGCAGGCCACCCGTGCCCGGGTCGAGTCGGTGAAGGCCATCAGCACCAGGCCCGCGATCACCACGGCGGGGAACATCCCGGTGTGCAGCCAGCCGCGCATGAGCGGCTTGGCCTCCAAGGAGGCCTCGGCGGCCTCCAAGGCCTGGACGACCGGAGAGGCCTCGGCGGCCGGTGCGGCGGCGTCAGAAGTCATGAACCACATGGTAGCTACGCGCCCGTAGGTTTCCGTTAGTCCTCTTTACGGAAGATTGACGTGAGTGGCGATGCTCACGTGAGAAGCCCCCTGGACATATGCGCACACGCACCGGATGATCAGATGAGTGCGGTCGGCACCGGATGAGCGGAGCGCGAAGCGTCCGGGTCGCAGCCCCCACGGGGCATACACCAAACGAATCCCTCAACAAGGAGCAATCGTGGCGCGCGACAACGCGGCTCCCACCACTTCCGTCCCGACGAATCACCAGGAGCTGATCTCCTGGGTCGACGAGATCGCGGCCCTCACCCAGCCGGACCGCATCGTGTGGTGCGACGGGTCCGAGGCCGAGTACGAGCTCCTGTGCGAGGAGCTCGTCGCCAAGGGCACGTTCAAGAAGCTCGACCCGGCCAAGCGCCCGAACTCGTACTACGCGGCCTCCGACCCCTCCGACGTCGCGCGCGTCGAGGACCGCACCTTCATCTGCTCCGAGAAGGAGGAGGACGCGGGCCCCACGAACCACTGGAAGGCCCCGGCCGAGATGAAGGACGTCTTCACCGGCCCGGAAGGGATCTTCCGCGGTTCGATGAAGGGCCGGACGATGTACGTCGTCCCCTTCTGCATGGGCCCG
Organism: Streptomyces sp. NPDC003038; assembly: GCF_040611115.1. Lineage (NCBI taxonomy): Bacteria > Bacillati > Actinomycetota > Actinomycetes > Kitasatosporales > Streptomycetaceae > Streptomyces > Streptomyces sp. NPDC003038. Next base: position 70,766 of record NZ_JBEXNN010000021.1, on the reverse strand, counting down.
CTCGGCTCCGAGCTCTCCGCGATCGGCGTCGAGATCACCGACTCCGCCTACGTCGCGGTCGCCATGCGCACCATGACCCGTATGGGCAAGCCCGTCCTGGACGAGCTGGGCACCGACGGCTTCTTCGTCAAGGCCGTCCACACCCTCGGCGCTCCGCTCGCCGAGGGCGAGGCCGACGTCCCGTGGCCCTGCAACACCACCAAGTACATCTCGCACTTCCCGGAGACCCGCGAGATCTGGTCCTACGGTTCCGGCTACGGCGGCAACGCCCTGCTCGGCAAGAAGTGCTACGCGCTGCGCATCGCGTCCGTGATGGCCCGCGACGAGGGCTGGCTCGCCGAGCACATGCTGATCCTCAAGCTCACCCCGCCGCAGGGTGAGGCCGAGGGCCCCAAGTACATCGCCGCCGCGTTCCCGAGCGCCTGCGGCAAGACCAACCTGGCCATGCTGGAGCCCACGATCCCCGGCTGGACCGTCGAGACCGTCGGTGACGACATCGCCTGGATGCGCTTCGGCGAGGACGGCCGCCTCTACGCGATCAACCCCGAGGCCGGCTTCTTCGGCGTCGCCCCCGGTACCGGCGAGCACACCAACGCCAACGCCATGAAGACGATGTACGCCAACACCGTCTTCACCAACGTCGCGCTCACCGACGACGGCGACGTGTGGTGGGAGGGCATGACCGAGGAGGCGCCCGCCCACCTCATCGACTGGAAGGGCAACGACTGGACTCCGGAGTCCGAGACGCCGGCGGCCCACCCCAACGCCCGTTTCGCCGTGCCCGCTTCCCAGTGCCCGACGATCGCGCCCGAGTGGGAGGACCCCAAGGGCGTCCCGATCTCCGCGATCCTCTTCGGCGGCCGCCGCGCCTCCGCCGTGCCGCTGGTCACCGAGTCCTTCGACTGGAACCACGGTGTCTTCATCGGCTCGAACATCGCGTCCGAGAAGACCGCCGCCGCCGAGGGCAAGGTCGGCGAGCTGCGCCGCGACCCCTTCGCCATGCTGCCGTTCTGCGGCTACAACATGGGCGACTACATGGGTCACTGGATCAAGGTCGGCGAAGGCAGGGACCAGTCCAAGCTCCCGAAGATCTACTACGTCAACTGGTTCCGCAAGAACGACGCGGGCAAGTTCGTCTGGCCCGGATTCGGTGAGAACAGCCGCGTCCTGAAGTGGATCGTCGAGCGCCTGGAGGGCAAGGCCGAGGGTGTCGAGACCCCCATCGGCATCCTGCCGACCGTCGCCTCCCTGGACATCGACGGCCTGGACCTCCCGGCCGCCGACCTGGACTTCCTCCTCACGGTCGACAAGGAGGTCTGGCGCGAGGAGGCCGCCCTGGTCCCCGAGCACCTGAACACCTACGGCGACCACACCCCCAAGGAGCTGTGGGACCAGCACCGCGCCCTGGTCGAGCGCCTCGGCTGAAGCTCCGCCTCCGAGGCCTGAGCTTTCCGGACGCATGACGAACGCCCGGCGGGAATCCGCCGGGCGTTCGTCATGCACGTCAGTGCGCCGTGCGCGAGGGCCCCCAGCCGCTCGGCCAGCCCGTCCCCGGTGCGGTTCTGCACGTAGCTTGGTCGCGTGGCGCCGGTAGATCGCCGCAGTGTCCAGGCGGTCCTACTTCGAAATGCTGTGTGGGCCCGTAGGTGCTGGTCGGCGGGGCGGCCGCCGGGGAGGATCGTGGCATGGGCGTGAGCGCGTCGAAGTGGCAGGGCTGGCTGGTCGGTCTGGTGGTGCTGGCCGGACTTCTGGTGTTCGCCCCGCTGGGGCTGTACGTATGGGCCAGCGGCGGCGAGCCGCCCGGGGCGGCGTCGCGGGCGGCGCTGGAGGACGTACGGGTCACCGGATGCCGCGTCGATCCCCCGAGCAGGCGGGTGGTGGCGGCGCTGGAGGTGACGGGGCGGCAGCGGGAACCGGGCGCCTACGTCGTCACGGTGGAGTTCCGCGAGCAGGCCGTGCCGGATCCGGCACGGCGGGCCGCTCAGGCGCTGGTCAAGGTCCCGGGCGTGGTCCCCGGCGGCACCGAATACGCCGAGGCGGTCGGTCCGGTCTGGCCGGTCGCGACGGTGCCCTGGTGCGGTGTGGCGGCGGCGGAATTCACGCGGTAGCCCTCCGCGCGGCGGACGCGCGGAAAGCGGGGCGCGGGGCGGCGAGGATCAACCGCGGGCCGGATCGCAGGCCGCATCGACCGCAGGCCGGCCCCGCGACCCTGCCGAGCCACCCGCAGGGTGTGTGGCACCCGGTCCGGAGCCTCCGCGGCCCCGGACCGGGGCCGTTCAGAGGGCGCCGGCCAGGTCCAGGGACTCCAGGGCGGCGGCGTGGGCGTCCATGCGCTCGGCGGCGAGGATCGCGACGGTGGTGTCCGCGCGGGACGCGGCGACGAGGAGCGCCCGGGCGGCGAGATCGTGTGCGCGCTGGTGCAGGGCGGCGGCGTTCCCGGCGGCCCGCTGCGGCGCCCGGGCGGGCTGCGCTCCACCCAGGCGGGCCACCTGCGCGGCGATCCGGGCGGAGGCCTCTTCGAGCCCGAGTTCGTCCGTGACGGCGAGCAGGGCGGCGAGATGCCCGGCGAGCTGGATGCCGAGGGCTTCGCCGCGGCTGCTGTGCGGGTAGTCGTTGCCGTTGCCGCCCATGCGATGGACGACCGACTTGGTGCGGATCGGCTCGTACATGAGGAGGCCTCCTGCGTGGTCAGGAGACCATCCTACATTGGATTCGTTCTAAAGTTGAGCTGGATCCTGCCGGGCCTCGCCGATGGCCCTACGGCTGTCCGTAACCGTTCAGGAAGTTCCCGATCCGCGTCACCGCATCGCCCAGGTCCTTGCTGTTCGGCAGGGTGACGATGCGGAAGTGGTCGGGCTCGGGCCAGTTGAAGCCCGTACCGTGCACCACCATGATCTTCTCGGCCCGCAGCAGGTCGAGGACCATCTGCCGGTCGTCCTTGATCTTGTAGACCGACGGGTCGAGCCTCGGGAAGAGGTACAGCGCCCCCTTGGGCTTCACGCAGCTGATGCCGGGGATCCGCGTGAGCAGCTCGTACGCCGTGTCGCGCTGCTCCAGCAGCCGCCCGCCCGGCAGGACCAGGTCCTCGATGGACTGACGCCCGCCCAGGGCGGTGGCGACGGCGTGCTGCGACGGCATGTTGGCGCACAGCCGCATGTTGGCCAGGATCGTCAGGCCCTCGATGTACGACGAGGCGTTCTTCTTGGGGCCGCAGACCGCCATCCAGCCGGCCCGGTAGCCGGCGACGCGGTAGTTCTTGGAGAGCCCGTTGAAGGTGAGGGTGAGGAGGTCCGGCGCGATGGCGGCGGTGTTGGTGTGCGTGGCGCCGTCGTACAGGATCCGGTCGTAGATCTCGTCCGAGCACACGACCAGGTTGTGGCGGCGCGCGATGTCCGTGAGCCCGCGCAGCATCGCGTCGTCGTAGACGGCGCCGGTCGGGTTGTTCGGGTTGATGATCACGATGGCGCGGGTGCGATCGGTGATCTTGCGCTCGATGTCGGCGAGGTCCGGCATCCAGTCGGCCTGCTCGTCGCAGCGGTAGTGCACGGCCGTGCCGCCCGCGAGCGAGACGGAGGCGGTCCACAGCGGGTAGTCCGGTGCGGGGACGAGCACCTCGTCGCCGTCGTCGAGCAGCGCCTGCATCGACATCTGGATCAGTTCCGAGACGCCGTTGCCGAGGTAGATGTCCTCGACGTCCAGCTCGATGCCCTTGGTCTGGTAGTGCTGCATCACCGCGCGCCGCGCGGAGAGCAGACCCTTCGCGTCCCCGTACCCGTGGGCGTTGCCCAGGTTGCGGAGCATGTCCTCAAGGATCTCCGGCGGGCACTCGAAGCCGAAGGCCGCGGGGTTGCCGGTGTTGAGCTTGAGGATGCGATGACCTGCTGCTTCGAGCCGCATGGCCTCTTCGAGCACGGGGCCGCGGATCTCGTAGCAAACGTTGGCGAGTTTCGTTGACTGGATCACCTGCATGACGGGAGCTTACGGGCCCGCGCGCGGGCTTGCCGAGCGATTAGAGCGGGGGACCGGGGGAGTGGTATGTCCCGTTATCGCGTGATGGGTGGGTGGCGATGCGGTCCGCCCTTGGAATCCTGGCCGGGCCCGCGCCGCGGCCTGCGGAATGGCTGGGCTCGGGGTGGCCGGGAGCGCGGGTGTTGCGCTCGTCACCTCGGTCGGGAGGAAGACGGCGCGGACGGCCTGGGCGCGGGTCCGGGTGCGGAGCTTGAGCGCGGAGTCGGGTGCGGGGGCCCGCGGTCGCGGGGTCCGGGTGAGTGCGGCCCGGCTGCGCCGCATGAGTACGCGCACTCATGCGGCGGGCCACTCCCGCGCACATGCTTGCCCCCATGAACCAGGGCGAGTGGAAGCCGGCGGACTACCGCCGCGGCACGGAGCGCGTCGGCACGGTCATCGTGGCCCTGGCCGGGGCCGTCATGGCGGCGGCGGCGCTCCTCGCGGTGCTGCTGTTGCTGCTGGTGGCCCGGGCCTGAGCGGCGTCGACGGAGAGGGTGGCGGAGCAGTGGAGTTCGTAGTCGGCGACATGGCGATCAGTACGGCGGGGACGGACGGCGACGACCGGGTGATCGAGTTCCTGGTGACGCCCCGGGCTGGCACCGAGACGGGATGCTTCGCGATCTACCGCGAGTACGAGCAGGGGTGGGAGGCCGCCCGCCTCGCCATCGACCCCCACTCGGGCAGCGTCCCCGTGGCCGCGGTGGAATGGGCGATCGAGTTCGCCCGCGAATACCTCTGAGCCCGGCCGGGCCACCGGTTCGGTGATCAATGCCCCGAACGGGTGGCGCCGGAACCGCTTCGCGCGACACGCCGCGCCGAGCCTGCGTGAAGGATCGATTCGCCCCGTCCGGGCCCTCCTAGGGTCGTGCCGACATGCCCCCTTCGGAAGGGAATCACCCGTTATGAAGCTCCGTAACGCCGCCGCCGCGACCGTGGCGGCCTTCGCGCTGGCCCTGTCGATGTCCGGGTCGGCCGTCGCCGCCCAGGGCCACTTCCACTACAAGTACGTCGACGACATGGGTCGTCAGCAGCATGTCACCCTGCACGACCCGCACAGCGGCAAGTGCATCAACCTCTACGCCGTCGGCGACGACGATGCGCTGCCCGGCTACGGACCGCACAACGAGACCGACTCCATGGTGACCGTCTACCTCGACGTCAACTGCGAGGGCGACGAGTGGAGGCTGCGGCCGCACGGCAAGCCCGCGCGGGACGACCTCGAAGTGCGCTCGGTGCGCTTCGGCTTCCCGGGCTAGCGGCGTACGGGCGGGCCGCCTCCTCCGTCAGCCTCGATGATCACCAAGGGGATCTCCCGGGGTCTGGCGGCCTCCTGGTAGTCGTCGTAGGCGGGCCACAGGGCCGTCATGGCCTCCCAGTACGTCTCCCGCTCCAGCGGGGTCGCCGTGCGCGCCGTGGCCGGGAAGGCCGCGGCGCCCACCTGGAGGCGGACCTCCGGGTGGACGGTGAGGTTCCGGTACCACGCGGGGTGGTCGGGCGCGCCGTAGGCGGCGGCCAGGACGATGTACCGGCCCGTGTCCTCGCCGTAGATCAGCGGGGTGCGGACGGTGCGGCCGGCGGTGCGGTCGAGCGTGGTGAGCAGCAAGGTGGGGACCCCGTGCCAGAGGTGTCCGTCGGCGCCCGCGGTGGTCACGTACGCGCGGACGTGGTCGAGGCGTGGGCCGGGCCGCGGGTCCGTGGGGTGGTCCCAGTCGACATCGAGTGCGTGCATTTACCTGTCCTTAGGGTTTCGGCCCCCGGGCGGCTAACGAGCACTCACCGATTCTGGATGCGGTCGACCCGTAGCGCATGCGCACTGGTCTGGACCAAGCTCGTCGTATGGATCTGGAGCTGAGGCACCTCAAGATCGTCCGGGCCGTCGCCGACGCCGGGAGCCTGACCCGGGCAGCCACCGGGCTCGGGCTCGCGCAGCCCGCGCTCAGCGCGCAGCTGAAGCGGATCGAGCGGGCGCTGGGCGGGGAACTCTTCGTACGCGGGCGGGAAGGCGTACGGGCCACCGCGCTCGGGGAAATGGTGCTGGAACGCGCGCGGGTCGTGCTCCCGGCGGTGTGCGAACTACAGGAGGAGGCCCTGCGGTTCGCCCGCCAGGGGGCGGCGGGCTACCGGCTCGGCGGGACGCACGGGCCGCTGCTCGGCGGGCTCGTCGACCGGCTCGCCCGGGCGGACCCCGGGGCGGCGGTGACCACGTACACGTCCTGGTCCGAGAAGGAGGTCGCCGGGAGCGTCGCCGCCGGGCGGCTGGACTTCGCGCTCGTCGGGGTGTGCGGGGAGAGCGCCCCGCCCGAGCCGGGGCGGCTCGCGTGGAGGGAGGTGGCGCGGGATCCGGTGTACGTGATGCTGGCCGAGGACCATCCGCTCGCGGCGGCTCCGCGCGGAGGCATCGAGCTGGCCGAGCTGGCCGCGGAGGCGTGGACGGACGTGCCGGGGGACGGGTGCTTCGGGGACTGCTTCGCCGCGGCCTGTGTGCGGGCCGGATTCACTCCCGCGTGCGTGTACGAGACCGATACCGCGTCCTGCGTGCACCTGGTGCAGGTCGGGCGGGCCGTCGGGCTCTGCCGGGCCACCTTCCCGCCGACCCCGGGGGTGGTCACCCGGCCGCTGGCCGGGACCCCGCTGGTCTGGCGGCACCTGCTCGGGTGGCATCCCGCGGGGCGGGCGGCAGGGCGGGCGGCGGGGGTGCTGGCGCATGCGAGGGCGGCGCACGCGGGGGCGCTGGCGCGGGCCGGTGGCCTGGCCGGCCGGGGCGGAACGTTGCCTGCGCCCCCGCAGGCGGGGCGGGTGCCGGTGCCATTGCCAGTGCCCGGGGCGTCTGCGTCTGCGTCGGCGTCTGCGGAGCCCACCACGGCGTGGTCCTCGGCGTCCGCGCCGAAGCCGGCGTAACGGCGCGCCGCTCCGGCCCCCGCGCCGAAGCCGGCGTAACGGCGCGCCGCTCCGGCCCGGGGGCGGGTCGGAGCGGGTAGCAGCATCCGGTGCGCTGTGCCGGGGCTACGGCAGGTAGCGCTCGATGACCTGCGGGCCCTCCTTCGCGATCAGCTTGCGGGCCTTCTCGAGCCGCTCCGGAGTCGGCTCCTGGCCTTGCACCATCACGAGGTCCTCGGGGTCGTACGGCCGTTCCCCGCCGGTGAAGAGCCGGTCCGACCGTGTGGGCTGCTGGTCCGATTCACTGTCCATGCGTACCTCCTCCAGTGCTTCCTGGCCCCCATCCTCCGGCGGCGGCCCCATGAACGCACGTCGGCCGGACCTCCACGACGGCCATAACACCGGGGGAGGGGCCAACTGACGGCTCCCGCCCGATCGTTCGGATTTCTACGGTTTCCGCAGACCCCCCGCCCCACCCCCCACCGGAAACCGAGGAGATCCCCATGCTCAAGCGACACGCCCGCGCGGCGTGTACCGCCCTGGCCGCCGCCGGGCTGCTGCTGGCCGGGACGAGCGGCGCCACCGCCGACTCCGACCCGGCCGCCCGCTCGGCCGCCGCCACCCTGCGCACCGCCGACGCCCCGCCCGCGCTGCTCACCGCCCTGCAGCGCGACCTCGGCCTGACCCCCACGCAGGCCAAGGCCCGCCTCGTCCACGAGGCCGAGGCGGGCGCCACCGCCGCCCGGCTCCAGGCACGGCTCGGCGCCGCCTTCGCCGGAGCGTGGGTGGACGGCGCCGAGGCCCGCACCCTGACCGTGGCCACCACCCGGGCCGCCGACACCGCCGCGATACGGGCCGCCGGGGCCCGGGCCGCCGTGGTCACCCGCACCCTGGCCGAGCTGGACACCACCAGGGCCGCGCTGGACCGGGCCGCCACCGCCGCGACCCCGGTCCGGTACGTGGACCCGCGCTCCAACACCCTGGTCGTCGAGGAGGCCGAGCCGGGTGCGGCCGCCCGGCTGCTGGCCGCCACCGGGACCGACGCGGCCCTGGTCACGGTGGTCCGTACGGCCGAGGCCCCGCGCCCGCTCTACGACCTGCGCGGCGGCGACGCCTACTACATGAACGGCAGCGGCCGCTGCTCGGTCGGCTTCCCGGTCACCAAGGGAGCCGTCAACGGTTTCGCCACCGCCGGGCACTGCGGGCGCGCCGGGACCACCACCTCCGGTTTCAACCAGGTTGCCCAGGGGTCCTTCCAGGCCTCGGTCTTCCCCGGCAACGACATGGCCTGGGTCGCCGCCAACGGCCAGTGGACCGCGACTCCGTACGTCAAGGGCAGCGGGGGAGCGAACGTGCAGGTCACGGGCTCGGTGCTGCAGCCCGTCGGGGCCTCGGTGTGCCGGTCCGGCTCGACCACCGGCTGGCACTGCGGGACGATCCAGCAGCACAACACCAGCGTCACCTACCCCCAGGGCACCATCTCCGGCGTGACCCGTACGACGGTCTGCGCCGAACCGGGCGACTCGGGAGGCTCCTACATCTCCGGGAGCCAGGCCCAGGGCGTGACCTCCGGCGGCTCCGGCAACTGCTCCAGCGGCGGGACCACCTTCTTCCAGCCGCTGAACCCGATCCTGTCCGCGTACGGCCTCACCCTCAAGGTGAGCGGCGGCGACCCGGGCCCCGGCCCCGGTGACCCCGAGCCGGGCGGCACCTGGAAGGCGGGCACGGTCTACGCGACCGGCGCCACCGTCACCTACGGTGGGGCCAGCTACCGCTGCCTCCAGGGCCACCAGGCCCAGACGGGCTGGGAGCCCCCGAACGTCCCGGCGCTCTGGCAGCGGCTCTGACCACAGCGACCACCGCGGTGGCCACTGCGACCACCGTGACCGGTTCCAGGGGGTGCCGTGGCTTCCGAGGGGGGAGCCACGGCACCCCCGTGTGCTCAGGTGCCGAGGGCCAGCGCCGCCGTCATGGCGACTATCGCGCCGCAGATGCTCAGGTTGACCGCCCTGTGCTCCCAGAACACCGCCACGAACTCGCGGATCGTGGCACTCGGCCAGAAGTACTTCGCGGTCGGTGAGCCGACCACCTGCCCGTTCACCCCGGCCTTGCGGGCCATCATCGCGGCCCGGAAGGCGTGGAAGTCGTTCGTGACGACCACGCACCGGTAGCCCGGATCGGCCTCCGCCATGATCACCTGGCTGAAGGAGAGGTTCTCCTCCGTCGTGCTGGAGCGGTCCTCCAGCCGTACGTGCTCCCGCGGTACCCCTGCCGCGATGAGCCAGTCGGCCATCGCCCGCGCCTCAGGAAGCCTCTCGTCGTCGCCCTTCCCGCCCGACGGGAGCAGCAGCGGCGCCGGTCCGCCCCGGGCGATCTGGGCCTCGTAGATCCGCTGCGCCTTGCGCAGTCGCGAGGCCAGCAACGGCGGCACCCGCTCCCCGCCGATCAGGCCGGCGCCGAGCACCACCACGTAGTCGACGTCGCGTCGGACCTTGATCCGCCCGTACAGGAAGGCGTAGGCGAGGAAGCAGAGAAAGAGGAACGACACGTACGCCACCAGCAGCACCAGCCCCGCGACGAGGGAGTCGAGGAGGTGCGAGCCCCGGTCGGACACCGCGAGGATCAGCGTGATCAGCGCGAAGATGCCCACCCCCGCCGCGAGGGACAGCAGATTGGCCGGGCTGCGGCCCTCCTTGCGGACCATGGTCACGCCGTTGGCGATGAGGAAGACCCCGAGCGCGAGGATGCCGAGGGCGGGCACGGCGAAGACGAGCAGCACCGCGGCGGCCGGCGCCCAGCCCGGCAGGGCCCCCACTTGGAGGAGCAGGGCGAACGACAGGGTCATCAAGGTCAGGCCGAGCAGCACGGCGTTGCGGAAACGGCGGCGGTCTTTTCGGACACTGGCGCAGAAGGTGACGAAAAACAGGGCTGCGAGGGCGAAGGCGACCATCCGGCCATCGTAAGTTGTCATGATCGAGCCGGAGTACGGCGTACGGAGCGTCCCGCCAGGACGTCGGTGCGGCGGCCGTCCCGCATCACGAACCGTCCGTCGATCAGCACGTGCGGAATGCCGCTCGGCAGCTCCCGCGGGTTCTCGTACGTCGACCCGGCCGCGACCGTGTCCGGGTCGAAGAGGACGAGGTCGGCGCGGTGGCCCTCGCGGACCAGGCCCCGGTCGGGCAGGCGCAGGCGGGCCGCCGGGCGGCCGGCGAGGTGCGCGACGCACTCCTCCAGGGTGAGCACGCCGAGCTCCCGCACGTAGTGCCCGAGGTAGTGCGGGAAGGTGCCGTATGCCCGCGGGTGCGGTTTCGCGCCCTGGAGGATGCCGTCGGAGCCGCCGGTGTGGACGGGGTGGCGCATGATCGCCCGCACGTTCTCCTCGTGGCCGACGTGCTGGAGGATCGTCGGCGCGAGGCGGTCGCCGAGCAGGAGCCGCCGGGCGGTGTCCCAGCCGTCGAGGCGCGTGCCGACGTACGCCCCGTACGCGGGGTCCGCGGTCCCGGAGATCTCGACCGTCGACCAGTCGACGGGAACACCGTGGCATCCGTCGGCGCCCTCCACCTCCAGCGCGTGCCGGATCCGCTCGGCCTCGGCGTCGTCGCGCAGCCGGGCCAAGGCGGCCTCCGGGCCGCCCTCGCCCGCCCAACTGGGGAGCAGGGCGGCGAGCGTGGTGCAGCCGGGGGTGTACGGGTAGCTGTCGAGGGTGATGTCGGCGCCGTCGGCCAGCGCCGCGTCGAGGAGGGCGAGCAGTGCGGGGGCCCGGCCCCGGTTCTCGCCGAAGTTCATGGTGGCGTGCGCGAGGTGCAGCGCGCAGCCCGCCTCGCGCGTCAGCCGGACCATCTCGGCGTAGGCGGCGAGCGCCCCGTGGCCGTACGAGCGGTGGTGCGGGCAGTAGTAGCCGCCGTAGGAGGCCACCACCCGGCACAGGTCGGTCAGTTCGGAGCCGGAGGCGTACATGCCGGGGGTGTAGGTGAGTCCGGAGGACATCCCCACCGCGCCCTGGGCGAGGCCGTCGGCGACGAGGGCGCGCATGCGGTCCAGCTCGGCGGGGGTGGCGGGGCGGTCGTCCCAGCCGACCGCGTACGCGCGGACGGTGCCCTGGGGGACGAGGTACGCGGCGTTGACGGCGACGCCCCGGCCGCCGAAGGCGGTGTCGAGCCGGTCGAGGTACTCGCCGACCGTGCGCCACCCGAAGTCGACGTCCGTACTACCCGGCGCACCGCCGTTCCAGCCCGCGATGGCGGCCCGCACCTCGCCGAGGGTCCGGTCGTCCACGGGCGCGTAGGACAGCCCGTCCTGGCCGAGGACTTCGAGGGTCACGCCCTGGGCCGCCTTCGCGCTGTGGTCCGGGTCGCGGAGCAGGGCGAGGTCGCTGTGGGCGTGCATGTCGATGAAGCCGGGGGCGAGAGCGAGGCCGTGCGCGTCGACGGTCGTGCGCCCGCCCGCCGGGATCCGGCCGATCCCGGCGATCCGGCCCTCGTGGACGCCGATGTCGGCGATGTACGAGGGGCCGCCCGTGCCGTCGACGACGCGGGCCCCGCGGATGACCAGGTCCATGGGCTGTGCGCTGCGGGAGTGAGAGGGCCGCTCAGAAGAAGGTCCGGACGTAGTCGGTGACCGTGCCGTCGGCCTCCACGACCGGGATCAGCGGCCACTTCTCGAAGATCGTGCAGGGGTGGGACATGCCGAGCGCCACCCAGTCGCCGACCTGGAGGTCGTCGGCGGAATCGGTCTCCAGCCAGGTGTGCTGGTCGGACAGCTTGACCACGCGGACGCCGGTCGCGGGGCGTTCGGCGCCGTCGAGCGGGTCGCGGACCAGTTCCGGCTCCGGGAGGCCGAGGTCGTAGGCCATGTCCCGCTTGCCCGCGTTGACGAAGGCCTGGGTGGGGGAGGGGCGGGAGACCACCTGCGCCCAGAGCCGGAAGGCGGGGCGCAGGCCGCCCTCCTGCGGGACCCGGTTGAAGGGAGTGAGACGGGTGTACCAGCCGTGGTCGTGCGAGATGTACGCGCCGGAGCGCAGCAGCTTCAGGGTGGGCCGGGAGAGCTCCGGGATCTCCGCGAAGACGTCCGCGACGGCGTCGAACCAGGCGGAGCCGCCCGCGCTGACGATGATCTCGTCCAGGTCCGGGGAGAACCGTCCGGCCTTGTCGAACTCGGCGGCGAGGCCGGTGAGGCGGCGCAGGTACGCGTGCACGCGTTCCGGGGTGGCGTCCGGGACCTCGGCCTCGTAGCCGGCGATGCCGGTGAGGCGCAGGGTGGCGGTGGCGGCCACGGCGTCGGCGACGGCGCGGCAGTCCTCGTCGGTACGGGCGCCCGTGCGGGCACCCTCGCCGGCGCCGAGCTCCACGACGACGTCGACGCGGCGGCCGGGCGCGCCCTGGAGGGCGCGGTCCATCAGCCGCACGCCGCGCACGGAGTCGACGTAGCAGACGAAGCGGAAACCGGGGTCGGCGGCGAGCTCGGCGGCGACCCAGCGCAGGGCGGCGGCGTCGACGAGCTCGTTGGCGAGGAAGATCCGCTGGATGCCGAAAGCGCGGTAGACGCGGGCCTGGTGGGGGACGGCGGCGGTGATGCCCCAGGCGCCGTGGTCCAGCTGGCGCCGGAAGAGCTGGGGGGACATGCAGGTCTTGCCGTGGGGTGCAAAGGCGAGGCCGTGGCGGGCGGCGTAGGCGCCGAGGGCGGTGAGGTTGTGCTCCAGCGCGTCCGCGTCGAGGGTCAGGACGGGGGTGGTGAACCCGCCGTCGAAGAGGTCCCGCCGCTGGGCGGCGAGCCGGCCGACGGTGAGGCCGAGCGCCTCGGCGTCCGGGGGGAGGCCCTTGAACCGGTGGTCGACCGGCTCGTCGGAGAGGTCCTTGAGGGGGTCGCTGGCCATGCGGGTGCCTCCCGGGGATTGCGTTGCGCTGGGTGCAACTGGCGTTGCGTGTGCCGCTGCGTGCTGTCTAACATCCCGGGTGATGACGGGTCAATGTCGGGCGGCTCGGGCTGCGGGCTGGGGTTGCGGCCGCGCCGTTGGCCGGTGGCCCGGGCCGGCGCGTCGCCGTCGCCGTCGCCGGGGGCGGTGCCCCGGACCGCCCGGCCCCGCGCCTCGAACTCCCCCAGCTACCGCTGGGAGGGGCCCCCTGGCGGGGCTGAACGTCTCCACCCCCGCCGGCGGTACGAGAGGACGAGGATGAGCCAGTCCGTGGAACGGGCACTCGGTGTCCTGCCGTTGCTCGCACGCGGCCCCGCGGGCCTCGGGGAGGTCGCCGAGGAGCTCGGCGTGCACAAGAGCACCGCCCTGCGCCTGCTGCGCACCCTGCAGGAGCGCGGCTTCGTGTACCGCCAGCCCGACGGCCGCTACCGCCTCGGCGCGCAGCTCTTCGCGCTCGCCGCCGAGGCGATCGAGAACCTGGACGTCAGGGAGATCGCGCACCCCCACCTGGTCGAACTGAACAAGGCGACCGGTCACACCGTCCACCTCGCCCTGCACCAGGACGACGAGGTGGTGTACATCGACAAGGTCGACAGCCGCTACCCCGTCCGCATGTACTCCCGCATCGGCCGGCCCGTCCCCCTCACCGTCGCCGCCGTCGCCAAGCTGCTCCTCGCCGACCTCCCGGAGGCCGAACGCGAGGCCCTCGCCCACCGCATCGAGTACCCCCGCCACACCCCCCGTTCGACTCCGGACGCCGCCGCCTTCCTCCGCGAGCTGGCGCTCGTACGGGAACAGGGCTGGGCCGCCGACTTCGGTGGGCACGAGGAGTCCGTCAACTGCCTGGGCGGGCCGGTGTACGGGCCCGACGGGCGGGTCGCCGCCGCCCTGTCCGTCTCCGCCCCCAGTGTGGTCGTCACCGCCGAAGGGCTGCTCGAACTGCTGCCCCTGGTGCTGCGTACCGCCGACACCATCAGCCGGGAGTACTCGGGCTCCCCAAGGAAGGGCACGGCATGACCGACGAGACCGGCAAGAGCGGCAAGGCCGGGAAGACCGCCATCACCCCCGGCACCCACACCACCCCGCCCGCGAGGTTCTCGCACGGCGTGCGCAAGGGGAACATCCTCCAGGTCGCCGGCCAGGTCGGCTTCCTCCCGCACGTCGACGGGCAGCCGCCCACCCCCGCCGGGACGACGCTGCGCGAGCAGACCCTCCAGACGCTGGAGAACGTCCGCTCCGTCCTGGAGGCCGGCGGAGCGGACTGGGACGACGTGATGATGATCCGCGTCTACCTCACGGACACCGCGCACTTCGCCGAGATGAACGAGCTCTACAACGCCTACTTCGAGGAGCTGGGACTGAAGGAGGCGCCCGCGGCCCGCACCACCGTGTACGTCGGCCTGCCCGCCGGGCTGCTTATCGAGATCGACGCCCTCGCGGTCCTCGGCTGAGCGCGCGGCGCGCGGGGCGCGGGGCCGGGCTGACGGCGCCGACGGGTGCGAGGGCGCCCCCCTGGCGGTGGGGCGCCCCGTACGGCTCGCCAGACGAGTCGTCAGACGGCTCGTCAGGCGCAGTACTGCGCTTCCTTGCCGATCGACCGGTACATGCAGTCCGCGTTCTCCAGCAACTGCAGCACGGCGTCCCGGTTGCGGCTCGTCTCGCGCTCGATCACCTCGTCGGGCGGGTAGAAGCCGCCGCCGCTCGAGCTCGCCGGGTACATCTCGAAGGTGTACCCGAAGATCTTCTGGTCGCCCCACAGCCAGTCGTCGATGCTGCCGTCCGTGATGTAGAGGTCACTGGACTGCTCGGCCGTGTAGCCGTTGCTCGCCGCCATCTTCTGGCCGACCGCCTTGAAGGCGCCCAGATCGTCCGTGGTGAGGCCGGGAGCCGTGTCGTTGTACGTGTAGCCGAAGGGCCACAGCACCAGCTCGCTGTAGGTGTGGAAGTCGATGGCGGCCTTGATCTGCTGCTTGCCGCCGACCACCCGGCTGCGGACGAAGTCCGAGACCGCCTTCACCTCGGGCGTCGACTCGGCGGCCGGTCCCCGGTAGGTCTCCGAACTCTTGCTGCCCGAGGAGCCGCCGCAGCAGCCCCACTTGTAGTTCCAGTTGCGGTTCTCGTCGGTGCCGACGTACGAGGACCCGGCGTTGGGCTGCCGGTTCTTGCGCCAGGACCGGTAGGAGCCGGTGGCGATGTCGTACTCGCCGCCGTCCGGGTTGAGGTCCGGGATGATCCAGATCTCGCGCCCGTTGACCATGTTGGTGATGCGGGAGTCGGAGCCGTAGTCCTCGCCGAACTCGCGCAGCAGGTACAGCGCCATCTCGACGGTCAGGTGCTCGCGGGCGTGCTGGTGGTGCGTGAAGAGCACCTCGGGCTCGGCCTCGTCCGTGGCGACGTTGTCACTGATCTTGATCGCGATCAGGTCCCGGCCCTGGTAGGACTTCCCGATCACCCTCTTGCTCATGATGTTCGGGTACTGCGCGATGCGCTGGTTGATCTCCGTGTTCATCTCGGCGTAGTTGTGGTACTTCGAGTCGGCGGAGGGGAAGTCCATCGCGCCCGCCGCGATCCCGGGCTCGGAGCGGTCCGGGGGCCCGGGCAGGGCGGTCAGCCGGTAGCCGAGCGCGCGCAGGTCCTTCGCCTGCATGGTGTCGGCGCTGACCACGACGGTGTGGTCGTCCACCTCGTCGATCGACACGCCCGTACGGAGCAGGGCGGTGCGGTCGGCGGCGGTGGAGGGGCCGTGGATCCGGTACTGGACGACGGCCTCGTCCTGGGTGGCGGTGGACGGGGCGGACGGTGGTGACGCGGTGGCGCTCATGCCGTAGGCGGGTGCGCCGAGTGCGAGCGCCAGGAGGGCCGCCGTGACGGCGGCCCTTCGTCGGGTGTGGATGAGCCGCATGCGTTCTCCTGGGTGGGAGTGTGGGGGTAGCCGTGCGGACGCGCACAGCGTGCTCTCATGGCATGTTCCGGTCAAGAACCCGAGCATGCCCGCCGAACCGAATCGGCCACCCCCACACCTACCGCCTACGGGAGGCCGTGGACCTTGGGACCCACCGAGTTGGACCAGGCGTGACCCGCTTTGGCGTCCCAATTGGTCGACCAGGTCATCGCACCGCGCAGGCCCGGGTAGGTCTTCGACGGCTTGAAGGAGCCGCAGTTCGTGCCCCTGGCCAGGCAGTCCAGGGCGTTGTTGACGACGGTCGGCGAGACGTAGCCGCTGCCCGCGCCGCTCGGCGAGGCCGGGACGCCGATGCCGACCTGGGAGGGGGCGAGGCCGCCCTCCAGCTGGATGCAGGCGAGGGCGGTGAGGAAGTCCACCGAGCCCTGGGAGTAGACCTTGCCGTCGCAGCCGTTCATCGAGCCGCTGTTGTAGTACTGCATGTTGACGACGGTGAGGATGTCCTTGATGTTGAGCGCCGTCTTGAAGTACGCGCCCGACGTCGACTGCATGTCGATCGTCTGCGGAGCCATGGTGATGACGAGCGAGGGGCCGGCCTTCTGCGACAGGGAGCGCAGCGCCTGCGTCATGTAGGTGGGGTTGAGGCCGTTCTCCAGGTCGATGTCGATGCCGGTGAAGCCGTACTCCCGCATCAGCGCCCAGGCCGAGTTCGCCAGGTTGTCCGCCGAGGCGGAGTCATTGACCGAGATCGTGCCCTTCTCGCCGCCGATGGAGAGGATGACCGACTTGCCCGCCGCCTTCTTAGCGGCGATGTCCGCCTTGAACTGGGCCACCGTGTAGCCGCCGAGGCCCGCCGAGTCCAGGTTGAAGGTGATGGCGCCGGGTGTGGCCGTGGCGTCGGCGAAGGAGACGGCGATGATGTCGTACTGCGCGGAGACGTCGGAGATCTTCTGGACGGTCGCGCCGTTGTCGAAGTTCTGCCAGTAGCCGGTCAGCGCGTGCTTGGGGACGGCCGGATTCGGATTCGGGTCCGGACCGTTGCCGCCGGTCGTGGTGCCGGTCACCGGAGCCGACTTGGGCCCCTCGCCCGCCGCGTTGTACGCGCTCACCCGGAAGGAGTACGAGGTGGCGGCGGTGAGCCCGGTGATCTGGGCGGAGGTGCCGGTGACGGTCTGGACGCGGGCGCCGTCCTGATACACGTAATAGCCCGCGGCTCCGCCGACCGCGTTCCACGAAAGGGTGAGCGCGTTCGCGCTCTGGCCGGAAACGGCGGTCCCGGCGGGGGAGCCGGGGACGCTCGGGCCGGGGTCCGTGCCGCCGCCCCCGTCCGGACCGAAGACGCTGAACTCGTCCACGACGTAGGCGGACTGGCCGTACCAACCGTGCGTGTAGACGGTGACCTGGGTGGTGTTCGCGCCGGTGGAGAAGGTGGTGGAGAGCTTCTGCCAGCCGCTGCCCGAGCCCGGGGTCCAGGTGGTCACGTCCTGTGTGCCGGTCCCGGTCGCGCCGAGGTAGACGTAACTGCCCTGCGCCTGCGTGCTCAGCGTGTACGTCGAATTCGGCTTGACCGTGACGGTCTGGCTGCAGCGTGCGTTGTCCTGGCCCGCCGGGGTGGCCTTGAGGGCGCCGGCTCCGGAGTGGACGGGGGAGGAGACGGCGGCGCCGGTCCCGCCGGAGCAGGACCAGCCGGCGAGGCCGGACTCGAAGCCTCCGTTGCGGGCGACGTTGACGTCGGCGGCCTGGGCGGTCCCGGTGGCGAGGGCGGTCAGGCCGCCCGCGGTGAGGGTGGCGGCGCCCAGCAGGGCGAGGGAGCGTATGCGGTTCACGGAGGCTCCGGTGGGGGGAAGGTGTGGGAGGGGGCAAGTGGGGTGCCCCACCGCCAAGTTGGTCCAGACCAATCCTGGTGTCAAGGTTCTGTGCGATGTGGCTTGAACTGATCGGACTGCCGATCCCTGTTGTCCGGGTTTCCGGTCACCTGTGACATGTGCTCGTGGCACGGGAATCACCAAGGCCCTGCCCTGCCAGGGAGGACGCGGATATGGTGCTGGAGCAAGGGGGGACGTGCGTCGATCGTTTGCGGTCGCGCAGTGTGCGTACGTAGGTCACGGGCACGGAGCGAGCGCTGAACGGGCAGGCGGCGAGCCGGTGAAGAGCGGGCGACGAGCCGGCGTCCGACACGGCACGAGCACGTCACGAGCACGGGACGAGCGCCTGACGTCCGCAGGGGGCACCGCCCCGCGGTAGCCGGGGGAGTACGGGGTCAACGGGGTGAACGGGGGGATTCGCGTGCCGACCGCCATCGCAGTCACCAGCGCCGATCTGGTACTTCCGGCCCCGGACCGGCACACACCCGGCGCCGCCGTGCTGCACCCGCCCGAGCAGCTCGACCTGGAGGGCGCGCTCGCCGCGACCAGCGCCCTGCTGGAGGGCCACGGCCACCTCGTGGCCGTCGTGCCGCCCTGGCTGCCCGCCGCCACGGCCCGGCGGCTGCACACCGTACGGGCCATTCTCGAAACCGACCGGATAGCGCTCATCGACATCGATCTGCCGCCCCTGGGGACGGCCCTGCTCGTCCGTCAGCTGCGCCAGCTCAGCGTCTGCGATTTCAGCCCCGGAATCATCGCTTCCGCGGCCCGGCTGCTGTCCCACTACATCTACGCGGGCGCCCTGCTCGGCTCGGTCGCCAAGCTCGACCGGGTCCCGGTCGGGCTCAAGGCGCACGCCAGGTCCTGGTCGCCGAACGCGCAGTTCGCCGTCCTCGCCCACCCGACGCCCCACCTGGTGCGGCTGGGCGCGCCGGGCACGCAGCCCGCTGCCCACCGGGGCGGCCTCGGGGGCGGTGCTCGGGGAGGCCCGGTCCACGCGGCCGTTGCTCGCGGCGGCGGCGGTGGCGGTGCTCGCGGCGGAGGTGCGCGCGCGGGCGCGGGTCTGCCGCCCGGGCCCGAGTTCGCCACGCACCTCACCTTCGCCCGCGGCCAGCTCGCCTCCGACTGGGTCGCGGCCGAACTCGCCCCCGCGTGGCAGGTGCAGGGCGTGATGGAGCACCCGCTGCCCGCCGCCTCGGCCGGCTGGTGGGCGACCCCGAAGCTCGTCGAGTTCGCCGCCGGCATCCCCGACCTGTCCGTCCTCTACCAGCTGGTCGCCTCGGTTCGGCGCGAGGAGTGCCGCTGGTGCGGCCTGGAACTCATCGGCGACCGCTGCGGCTTCTGCGCCGCCCCGCTGGCCGCGCCACCGCTGCCGCCAGCGGCGGCCGCGCAGGGAGCATCGGCCGCAGCGGCCCGTACCGCCCGCTCAAGACCCTGACCGACCCGAACGCACGCATGAACGAACGAAGAATGGCGAGGTAGTACGGCCCATGAACTCACGCCAGCGCCGCGGCGTCATTCTGCTGCTCCTGTCGGTCCTGTGCGCCCTCGGGGCCTTCGCCGGCGTCCTCGTGGTGATCGGCGACGTGAATTCCAAGGTCGGGGCCGAGGTCGTCGCGTACCGCGCCAAGGGTGACATCGCGCCGTACAGCGCCCTGACGGCGGCGCAGTTCGAGGAAGTCCGCATCCCGAAGCGCTGGCTGTCGGAGACCGCCGTCACCGACCTCGGCGCGCTCAAGGACAAGATCGCGCTCACCACCCTGAAGAAGGGCTCCCTGCTCCAGGCGGACATGTTCGTCGACAAGCCGCAGCTCCAGCCGGGAGAGCAGGAGATCGCCATCATGATCGACGCCGCGACGGGAGTCGCGGGCAAGATCACCTCCGGTGCCAAGGTCAACATCATCGCCACCTTCAAGGGCGCCAAGGACACCGACCCGTCCCGCTCGGTGATCATCGTCGCCAACGCCCGGGTCCTGGGCGTCGGCAAACTGACCGCCCTCGACAAGGACAGCGACCGCAAGGGCCCCGCCGAAGCCGTCCCGATCACCTTCGCCCTGAACACCAAGGACACCCAGCGCGTCGCCTACGCCGAGTCCTTCGCGGAGCACGTACGCCTCGCCCTGGTCGCCCCCGGCACCGACTCGGCGCCCAGCCCGGGCGACCGCACGTACACCCTCGACGGGGACAAGTGAGGCCAGGATGAGCACCCGAATCCTTCCCGCGGTCGCCGACCCGGACGCCGCGCGCGCCCTCGCCACCCTCCTCAGCCAGCTCCCGGCCGCCGAGCCGGCCGTGCCCGTCCCCGACTCCACCACCCTGCTCGACACCCTCGGGCGGCTCGCCGCCGAGTCCATCGACGAACTGCCCGAAGTGGTCCTGGTCCACGAGCGGATCGGCCCGGTGCCCGCCCTGGAGCTGATCCGGGAGGTGGCCCTGCGCTTCCCGGCGGTGGGCGTCGTGCTCGTCTCCTCCGACGCCGGACCGGCGCTCTTCTCCGCCGCCATGGATTCGGGCGCGCGGGGACTCATCGGCCTCCCGCCGTCCTACGAGGAGCTCGCCGCCCGCGTGCAGGCCGCCGCCCAGTGGGCCGTGGGCGTACGCCGCCACCTGGGGCGGGGAGCCGACGTGTTCACCGGCCCCGGCGGCCGGGTGGTCACCGTCACCGGAGCCAAGGGCGGCGTCGGCACCACCCTCACCGCGGTGCAGTTCGCGCTGGCCGCGGCCGCCTCGGGACGGCGTACCGCACTGGTCGACCTGGACCTGCAGGCCGGTGACGTCGGCTCGTACCTCGACGTGCAGTTCCGGCGCTCCATCGCCGACCTCGCCGGGATCCAGGACATCTCGCCGCGGGTCCTCCAGGACGCCGTCTACGACGACCGGACGGGTCTCGCGCTGCTGCTCGCCCCGGCCGACGGAGAACGGGGCGAGGAGGTCGACGACCGGGCCGCCCGGCACGTCATCGGCGCCCTGCGCAGCCGCTACGAGCTCGTCGTCATCGACTGCGGCACCCAGATGACCGGCGCGAACGCGGCCGCCGTGGAAATGGCGGACGTGGCGGTGCTCGTCACCACCCCGGACGTGATCGCCGTGCGGGCGGCGAAGCGGATGGTGCGGATGTGGGAACGGCTCCAGGTGCGCAAGGCGCAGGACACCGCGATGGTCGTCAACCGCTGGAGCAGGCACACGGAGATCCACCCCGGCCTGATCGAGAAGATCACCAAGACCCGCGCCACCCGGACCCCGGTCCCGGCCGCCTTCAAGGAACTCCAGGCGGTGGTGGACGCGGGCCGCCTCCAGGACCTCGACAACCGCTCCACCGTGAAACAGGCCCTGTGGACCCTGGCGGGCGAACTGGGCCTCCTCTCCGCCCCGGACACCCCCGCGACGGCCGCCGCCCCGGGCTCGCCGACCTCCCTGACCGGCAGGGGCGCCGCCCTGGCGGTCCGCGCGTCCGGCCCGGTGGCGCGGCTGCGCCGCGGCCGGGAGGGCTGACGGATGCTCGCGCGCAGAGCCCGCGGCGGTGACCACGGCGGGGGCCAGGGAGGTGGCCAGGGCGGTGGCCGCGGCGGTGACCGCGGCCAGGTGGCGATCGAGTTCGTCGGCACGGTCCCGCTGATCCTGCTGCTCGTGGCGGCGGTCTGGGAGTGCGTCCTGATCGGCTACGCCTTCTCCCTGGCGGGCAACGCGGCGGACGAGGCGGCGCGCGCGGGCGCGGTGCACGGGGAGGCGGAGTGCCGGGCGGCGGCGGGGGAGCACATCTCCGCGGCTTGGAACCTCACGGTGGACTGTCGCCCCTCGGGCGACATCTACAAGGCCGAGGTCAAGCTCAGCATCCCCGTCCTCCACCCGGCGCTCAACTTCGGCTCGATCGAGGGCACGGGCGGCGCGGCGATGGAGAGGGAGGCGCAGTGACATGAACCGGCGTACGCGCTCCGACCGGGGACAAGTCGCCCTGGAGTACATCGGCTTCGTGCCGATCCTCCTGTTCGTCGCACTCTGCGGGATCCAGCTCGGCTGGGTCGCGTACGTCCACGAGCAGGCCGACACGGCAGCCCGTACCGCCGCGCGCGTGGAAGCCCGTAAGGGCTCGGGCGGGGAGGCGGCGGGTGAGAGCGCCGTCCGGGCGGGACTCGACGCGAGCGTGGAGGTGTCCACGACGGAGGACGCCGTCACCGCCGTCGCGACGATCCGGATCAACTCCATCGTGCCGGGGCTCGACATCCCGGAGGCCAAAGCCACCGCCATCATGCCCAACGACGACCCGGACCCGAAGGGACCCTCACGATGAGCCTGCGTTCCCGGGTCAACACCCCCGACGACCGCCACAGCCCCCGCGAGGACGGCCGCCTGGTCTCCTCGTACCGCGCCAAGCTGCTGGAGGAGATCGACCTCGCCGAGATGTCCGCGCTCGCACCCGCCGAGCGCCGGGCGCGGCTGGAACGCGTACTGGGCCACATCATCAGCCGCGAGGGACCCGTCCTGTCCACCGTCGAGCGGGCGCAGCTGATCCGCCGCGTCGTGGACGAGGCACTGGGCCTCGGCGTCCTCGAACCGCTCCTCGAAGACGCCTCGATCTCCGAGATCATGGTCAACGGGCCCGACCAGATCTTCGTCGAGCGGGGCGGCCGGGTCGAACAGCTCCCGCTGCGCTTCGCCTCCCACGAGCAGCTGATGCAGACCATCGAGCGCATCGTCTCCACCGTCAACCGCCGTGTCGACGAGGCCAATCCCATGGTCGACGCCCGCCTGCCCAGCGGCGAGCGCGTCAACGTCATCATCCCGCCGCTCTCCCTGACCGGCGCCACGCTCACGATCCGCCGCTTCCCGCGCGCCTACACCCTGCACGAGATGATCGCCCTCGGCTCGCTCGACGAGCAGATGCTGCTGCTCCTCTCCGGCCTGGTCCAGGCGAAGATGAACGTGATCGTCTCGGGCGCGACGGGCACCGGCAAGACCACCCTCCTCAACGCCCTCTCCGGCCTGATCCCCGAGGGCGAGCGCATCATCACCATCGAGGACTCGGCGGAACTCCAGCTCCAGCAGGCGCACGTCATCCGCCTCGAATCCCGCCCGGCGAACGTGGAGGGCAAGGGCCGGATCACCATCCGCGACCTCGTACGCAACTCCCTGCGCATGCGCCCCGACCGCATCATCGTCGGCGAGGTCCGCGGCGGCGAGACCCTCGACATGCTCCAGGCGATGTCGACGGGCCACGACGGCTCCCTGGCCACCGTCCACGCGAACAGCGCCGAGGACGCCCTGATGCGTCTGCAGACCCTCGCGTCCATGTCCGAGGTGGAAGTCCCCTTCGAAGCCCTCCAGGACCAGATCAACAGCGCGGTCAACGTCGTCGTCCAGCTCACGCGCTTCGGCGACGGCTCGCGCCGCATCACCGAGATCGCCATCCTCGACTCCCACGGCCGCGAGCCCTTCCGGATCACGACCGTCTGCCGCTACGTCGCCCAGCCCATGGGGCCGGACTCCCGCGTCCACGGCTACTTCGAGTACCACCCGCTGCCGCGCCGCATCGCGGACCGCCTCTACATGAACAACCAGCCGATCCCGCAGGCCTTCGGCGTCGCCCTCTCGGACGGCCCCCTCGCCACCCGCATCACCCGGACCGCCCCGTGAACCCTCTGGTACTCATCACCCTCGCCGCCACGCTGCTGGCCTGCCTGCTCGTGGTCCTCGGCGTACACGCCTACGCGGCGGGCCGCGCCCAGCGCGCAGCCCTCATCGAGCGCCTCACGGCGAGCGCCGCCCCGGAGCCGGCCGGCCGCCGGCGCCGCTTCCGGGGGGTGGACCGGCGGCTGAGGAAGACGAAGCTGGGCCGCCGCATCGAACTCAAACTGGCGACCACCGGCCTGGACCTCACGCCGGGCGAATTCTTCGTCTACATGCTGATGTCCGTCGCCGGGACCTGGCTGGTCGCGTCGAGCTTCCTGGCCCCCTTCTTCGGGCCGGTGGCGGGCGCGATCGGCATCTGGGCGGCCAACGCCTTCCTCAACTGGCAGCGGACCCGGCGCACGGAACGGTTCATCAACCAGCTCCCGGACCTGGCCCGGATCCTCGCCAACGCCACCCAGGCGGGCCTGGCCCTGCGTACGGCCATCAGCATGGCGGCAGAGGAACTGGAGGCCCCGGCCGGCGAGGAACTGGGCCGCGTCGCGGACCGCCTCGCCGTCGGCCACTCCATCGAGGAATCCCTGGGCGAGCTGACCGAACGCCTCCCGTCACGGGAACTGGTCGTCCTGGTCTCGACCCTCGTCCTGTCCGCGCGCGCGGGCGGCGCGATCGTGGACAGCCTGCGCAACCTGACGGTGACCCTGGAGCAGCGCAAGGAGACCCGCCGCGAGATCCGCACGCAGCTGTCCCAGGTGACGGTGACGGCGTACCTCGTCCCCGCCATCGGGCTCGGCTCGCTGCTGCTGGTCGACACCATGATGCCGGGCGCGCTGGACCGTATGACCGGAGCCTTCATCGGCCAGACGGCGGTCCTGATCTCGCTCGGGCTCTTCGCGCTCGGCTTCATCCTCATCCGCCGCCTGTCCAAGATCGACGTGTGAGGGGCCGCCGGTCATGATCGCTCTGCTCCTCGCCGCGGCCCTGGCCGCATCGGTCTTCGGCGCCTTCCACGGCCTGCGCCTCTACCGGGCCGACGTCAAACTCCCGACCGACCTCGCGCTGGCGCTGGAAGTCGGAGCCACCCGTACGACGGCGGTCGGCTCGGTCGTGGACCGGCTCGGCATCCGCTGGGCGCCGCTGATCCTGCGCCTGATGGGTCCGAACCAAGTCGCACGCAAGCGCCGCCAGATCGACATGGCCGGCAACCCGGCCGGACTGACGATCGACCGGTACGCGGCGCGGCGCGCGGTGTACGGCCTGCTGGGCGCGCTCGGCGCCTTCTCGATGCTGATCAACGGGCAGCTCGTACCGGCCCTGCTCATGGTCGCCTTCGGCCTGTTCTGGATCGAAGTCGGCCTGTGGTCGGCGATCCGTATCCGCCGCGACCACATCGAGCGCACCCTGCCCGACTTCCTGGACGTGCTGGCGGTGGTCGTGAGCGCCGGCCTCGGCTTCCGGCAGGCGCTGGACCGGGTGGCGGGCAAGTACGAGGGCCCGTGGGCGGACGAGATCCGCATCACGCTCCAGCAGATGGACATGGGCGTCAGCCGCCGCCAGGCCTTCGACGAACTGCGGCGCCGCAACGACTCCGAACAGGTCGCCCAGTTCGTGACCGCCCTCCAGCAGGGCGAGGAACTCGGCTCCCCGATCGTCGAGACCCTCATTGCGATCGCCGAGGACATGCGCCGCACGGACGCCCAGAACGCCCGGCGCCGAGCGGCGCGCGCCGTCCCGAAAGCCACCTTCGCCGTCACCATGTTCATGCTGCCGGGCACGTTGATCCTCCTCGTGTGCGGTTTCGTCTACGGCACGAACGTCGACTTCGGCGCGATGCTCGGGGGCGGGTGACCCATGGCCACCTCGTCGGGCTTCACCGCGTTCACCGTGCGGGACCGGGCCTCCGTACGCTCAGCGGAGCCCTCGCCCTCGCTCTCGCCCTCGCCCTCGCCCGCGCTCCAGGTGAACGCGCTCCAGGCGAACGCGCTCCAGGCGCTGTGCCGCCAGGTCTTCGCGTTCCGGCTGGTGATGATCGCCTCGGGTGCGCCGCTGGCACTGGGCCGGACCGCTCCGGGCGCGCCGACGTACCTCGTGGGCGGCGCGATCCTGCTCACCTTCACGCTGTCGTACGTCCTCTTCCGCGACTGGGAGCGCATCGGACCGCTGCTGCTTCGCCGCCGGTGGCTCCTGGCAGTGGACATGGCCTTCAGCACCCTCCTCCTGGTGACGGCCACGCCCGAGTCCCCCCTCGGCCTCGTCTCCCTCTGCACTCCGCTGTTGGCCGGTCTGGTTCACGGCTGGCGCGGCTCGGCGCTCTACGCGGCCGCGCAAGCGGTCACGGTGGCGGCCGTCGCCGACGGGCTGGCCCTGCCACTGCTGTGCGTCCTGGCGGGAGCGGCCGGAGTCTGCGTGCGCGACCTCCTCTTCCGCTTCGGCACGGCGAGCCGGGCTCTGGCCGAGACGCGGGCCCGGCTCGCCGTGACGGAGGCGGTCGGCGAGGAACGAGCCCGCCTGGCCCGGGAGATGCACGACTCGGTGTCCAAGACCCTCCACGGCCTGGCCCTGGCGGCGGAAGCCCTGTCCCGCACCACCGACCCGGCGGCCGTCCGCCGCCAGGCCGACCTGATCGCCGACGCGGCCCGCCGCGCGGCGGCGGAATCCCGCGAACTCCTGACGGACCTGCGCCGGGATCCGAACGCTCCGGGCGTCAGCGTCAGCGTCCCCGTGCCCGTGCTCGTGACCGTCCCCGTCTCGCTCGCATCGGAACTAGGCGCCCTGTGCTCCGCCGCCGGTGCGGAGTTCCGCGTTTCGGGAGCCATGCCGGTCGTCCCGGCCACGGTGGCACGCCACGTCGTCTGCGTGGCCTCGGAGGCGCTGGAGAACGCCCGCCGTCATGCGGACGCGGACCGCGTCGTGGTCGAGGCGGCCGTCGACGGCCCCCACCTGACCCTGACGGTCGAGGACGACGGGCACGGCCTGCCCGACACCGGGGCCGACCCGGCCGCACTCCGACGCACGGGCCACTTCGGCCTGATCGGCATGGCGGAACGCGCGGCCGCGATCGGAGCCCGCATCGACATCGGCCCCCGCCCGGCCGGCCGGGGGACCCGAGTGCGCGTCGCCTTGCCGCTGGCGGCCGTCGCTTCGGAGAGGGGCCTGTGATGCCGCTCAGAGTCCTGATCGCCGACGACAACCCGGTCGTACGAGCCGGCCTGGCCGCGCTCATGGCCACCGCCGAGGGCATCGAGGTGGCGGCGGTGGCGACCGACGGCCGCGAGGCCCTGCACCTCACCCGGCTCCACACCCCGGACGTGATCCTGCTGGACGTCCGGATGCCGGGCGTGGACGGCATCTCGGCGCTCCCGCACCTGGTGCAGCTGGCTCCCGTACTGATGCTGACGTACAGCCAGGAAGCGGACCACGTACGGGAGGCCTTGCTGCTGGGCGCGGGCGGCTACCTCGTCCACGGTGAGTTCACGGCCGACGACCTGCTCCGCGCGGTCCGCGACGTCCGCGAGGGCCGCCCCCACTTCACCCCGACGGCCGCGAGCGCACTCCTCGCGGAACTGCGGTCCTCTTCGCATCCGCAACGAACTGTGGCACAGTCTTCTGAGCGCGTGCACAACTCCGTTGCATTCGGACTGAGTTCTCGCGAGGTGGAGATCATGGACCTGATCGCGTCCGGAATGAGTAACCAGCAGATCGCCGCCGCGTGCTTCATCAGCGAGAAGACGGTCAAGAACCACATCAACCGCATCTTCGCGAAGCTCCAGAGCACCACCCGCAGCGAGGCGATAGCCCGCTGGCTGGGAACCGCCCGTCCAGGAGTGACCGGTCATGGGTAGACAGCGTGCGCGATGGGTCCGTAATTGGGCCCCGGGACCCTTGGTAACCACCCGTGACACGCCGTACCGTCCGCAGACCAACAGCGGCACCGGCCCGGGAGGGAACCCCCATGTTGCACAACACCCTGGCGAGGACGCGGAAGCGGTACGCGGGCAAGGGCGCGAGGGATCGCGGCCAGACGGCGTTCGAATACCTGGGCATCATCCTGGTGGTCGTGGTCATCATCGGAGCGATCGTCGGCACGGGCATCGGGCAGACGATCACCGCCAAGATCACGGCCCAGATCGCTTCGATCACAGCCGGCAAGTGACAGACGACGGCACACTGAACGACCGAGGGCAGGCTTTCCCCATCTACGTCGTAGTGGTGGCGGGTCTGCTCTTTGCTGCGTTCGCCCTCTTCGTTGTCGGCCGCGCAGGAGTGACGCGTAGCAATGCGCAGGGTGCTGCTGATGCGGCTGCGCTCGCGGCTGCCCGAGATGCCAGGAGCCATCTGACGCCAGGCATGGACTTCGCAACCTTCCAGCCGAAGGACTGGGAGGACTTCCTCCTGGGTGGTCGTTTTGACCACCCGGAGCGTGCCTGCGGTAAGGCAGAGGACTTCGCCGCAAGAAACGACGCCACGGTCAGTTGCAAGCGTGCGCTTCTCCGGTTCACGGTTGAGGCGGAGACGAAGGGAACGGTCGGCGACTCGGTCATCCCGGGAACTGGCGCTATCCACGGCAAGGCCACCGCCACGGCAGTGGTCGAACCGCGATGCACGCTCGGGTCGCTGCCCGCTGAGGAGCCGAAGCCGGCGTCTGTACACCTTGATTGTCGAGGTGCGGACGTTGTCATAGATCCCTTGAAGCCTGAGCCGTGGGGCACGTTGGCTAAGAGTCTCTTCGATGTCCGACTGGTCGACTGATGGTGAACGAGAAAAGGAAGCTGCGTAGATGAGGATTCGGCACAGGGTGAAGATTCGTGGGGGAGTCGCCGCTGCGATTGTGGCGGTCCTCGCCCTCGGGCTGGCCGGATGTGGCGGTGGCGATGACGGCAAGTCGCAGGTGCCTCAGAAATCTGCCGAGGCCAAGCCGCAGAGCGGTGCTCCCCAGGCGCCCAGCCCGGACGGCAGCGCGAGCCCTGCGCCGACGCAGGTCCTGGCTGTTGCGAACGGCGAGGACGGCATGGTGCTGACGGTCAATTCGGCGTCTCGTGATTCGGGCGGATTCCTGACCGTCAGCGGCCAGCTCAAGAATGGCGGCGCCGCCGACTATGTGAAGACTTCTTCTTGGAGAGGCAACGAACTGACGCAGAGCGGGACGTCGATTGCGGGAGTGACTGTGATCGACAAGGTTGGGAAGAAGCGCTACTACGTACTGCGAGACACAGACGGCAGGTGCTTGTGCACCACGGGTATCGCCCTCATCGAGCGCGGCGCGACCATCCCCTTCTTCGCCCAGTTCCCGGCGCCACCGACCACCACCACCGAGGTCGACTTCAACCTCCCCACCTTCGCCACGGCCACCATCAAAATCTCTGGGTGACCCCATGACCACACACCTCCGCGCCTCCGCAGCCACGGCCATCGTCGGTCTCGTCGTCGCCGGGGCCCACCTCATGGGCGCGAGCAGCGCACACGCCGACGAAGTCAAGCCCTCCGTACCCCCCGGCGCCGAGCCGTCGGCCTCCGCGCCCGTGCCCATCGACTCCAATTCGCCCGGGCTGAAGATCCCGCAAGGCGGGACGCTCGCCCCCGCCAAGGTGCTCGACATCGCCGAGGTGGTGGAGGACCTCGGGGGTGAGCAGCGGCGGCAGGAGACCAATCAGACCGTCATGACGGCGCTGCAGTCCGAGGTGTTGTTCCCGGAGGACAGCGCTGTCTTCAACGCGCAGGCGGCCGCGCGGATACAGGCCGTCGCCAACGAGATCAATCAGCAGAAGGCCACCCGGGTGCGGGTCTTCGGGTTCACCGACGACCAGGGGAGTTACGAGCACGGCAAGGAGCTGTCGAAGCAGCGCGCCGATGCCGTGCAGGCGGAGTTGGCCAAGACCGTGGTGAACCCGAGCGTCGTCTTCGACGTCCGCGGGTACAGCGAGGACTATCCGATCGCCGACAACAGCACCGAAGAGGGCCGCAAGAAGAACCGCCGCGTCGAGATCACTTTCCCGCGCAGCGACAAGTAGCCACGAGCAGCGCGGCCGCCTCGCGGGCGCGGTGGGCCGGTTCGGGGCCGGGGTTCAGGGCTGCCACCACCGTGGCGCCTTCCACCAGGATCATGAGCTGGTCCGCCAGGGTCTCGTGGCCGGGGCCGGCCAGGTCGGTGAGCAGGGCGTGGAGTTCGGCTTTGTGGCGGCGTACGACGTCCAGTACTCCGGCGGGTCCCGTGCCCAGTTCCCCGTACGCGTTCAAGAACGCGCAGCCCCGGAAGTCCGGCTCCGAGAACCAGTCCGCCAGCCAGTCGAAGACCGCCGCCACCGGGTCCGGGGCGCCCGTCACCGCATCCCGCAGGCCGGCCGTCCAGCGGCGGTCGCGGCGCTCCAGGTAGGCCGTGATCAGGGATTCCTTCGCCGGGAAGACGCGGTAGAGCCGTTTGAGCGGGACCCCCGACTCGGTGCGGATGCGGTCCATGCCGACGGCCTGGATGCCGTGGGCGTAGAAGAGCGCCTCCGCGGCGTCGAGCAGTCGGGTGCGGGCCTCTTCGTCGTCCATGGAGGCAGCGTAGTCCAGTCGTCACTTGTGGAGAGAACGGTCGTTCTCTACTGTGAGGACGATCGTTCTTCCAGCCGGGACGCGAGAGGGTTCGTCATGACCGCCGCCGTAGTACGTCCGCCCGTGCCGCCGTTCACCGAGGAGTCCGCCCGGGCCAAGGTGCAGGCGGCGGAAGACGCCTGGAACACCCGCGATCCCGAGCGCGTGGCCCTCGCGTACACCGAGGACTCGGTCTGGCGGAACCGCGACCGCTTCCTCACCGGCCGCGCCGAGATCCGGGGCTTCCTCGCCGAGAAGTGGGAGCGCGAGCTCGACTACCGGCTCCGCAAGGAGCTCTGGGCGTACACCGGCAACCGCATCTCCGTGCGTTTCGAGTACGAGTGGCACGACTCCGCCGGCCAGTGGTGGCGCAGCCACGGCAACGAGCAGTGGGAGTTCGCCCCCGACGGCCTGATGCGCCGCCGCGAGGCCAGCATCAACGACGTCCCCATCGCGGAATCCGAGCGCCGTCTGCGGGATGGGGCGGCGGGGGGTCCAGTCGCCGGCTCACCCCGCGGACGGTGAGGGCGGCGCCGCGGGATCCCGCCGCTGCGGGCGGCCGGCCCTTCAGGGGCGGCCGTGCGCCTGGGTGATGAGTTCCGTGGCGACCTCCAGGGCTGCCTGGCGGGTCTCCTCCGGGTCGCCCTCCACGTGCTGGAGGAACATCATTCCGGCGTGCAGCGTGAACAGGGCGCTGACGCAGCGCACCTGGTCCTTCAGGGGGCCGTCCTCCGTGCGCAGGAGTTCCACCAGGCGGAAGAGCCGCTTCTTCACCGTCTCACCGATGCTCAGCTCGCGCATCGTCGCCTGGTTCTCCTGCATGAAGCGGTACAGCGAAGCGCCCACCGCCATGGCCTCGCTGTAGCGGCGCAGCACTTCCCGCTTCGTCTCCAGGGTGCGCGGCTGCTCCTCCGCCCATGCGATCAGTTCGTCGATCGGCCGCGTCAGGTCGTGGAAGAGGCTGATGATGATGTCTTCCTTGGTCTTGAAGTGGTAGTACAGCGCCGCCTTCGTGACCCCCAGCCGCTCCGCGATCTCGCGCAGCGACGTCTTCTCGTACCCCTGCTCGGCGAAAAGCTCCAGCGCGACGTCCTGGATGCGCTGACGCGTGTCTCCACGGCGCTGCTGCGGACTGCTGCTGGACATGGCTCTCCCCAAACTTACTTACTTGACGCCCGGCTAGTTACGGGTCTACCGTCCCCAGTGTAGTGAACTAGCCGGTCGGCAAGTAGGTGCCGGTGCGGGGAAGAAGGACCGGTCAGCAGTGCCAGGGGAGCGGACATGGGCGAGACAGTGAAGACGGCGGCAACCTCCAAGGAGGTGAAGCCCCGCAGCGTGCGTGTCGTCCTCATGGCGCTCATGATCGCCATGCTGCTGGCCATGCTCGACAACATGATCATCGGCACCGCGATGCCCACGATCGTCGGTGAGCTCGGCGGCCTCGAACACCTCTCCTGGGTGGTCACCGCGTACACGCTGGCCACCGCCGCCTCCACTCCCATCTGGGGCAAGATCGGCGACATGTACGGGCGGAAGGGCTCCTTCCTCACCTCGATCGTCATCTTCCTGATCGGCTCGGCGCTCAGCGGCATGGCCCAGGACATGGGCCAGTTGATCGGCTTCCGCGCGATCCAGGGCCTCGGCGCCGGCGGTCTCATGGTCGGCGTCATGGCGATCATCGGCGACCTGATACCGCCCCGCGAGCGCGGCAAGTACCAGGGCATGATGGCCGGCGTAATGGCCCTCGCCATGATCGGAGGCCCGCTCGTCGGCGGCACCATCACCGACCACTGGGGCTGGCGCTGGTCCTTCTACATCAACCTGCCGCTCGGCGCGGTGGCCCTCGCCATGGTCACCGCGGTCCTGCACCTGCCCAAGAAGGCGGAACCGGGCAAGCGCCCGCGCATCGACTACCTGGGCGCGGCGCTGCTGACCGTCGCCATCACCTCCACCGTGCTGGTCACGACCTGGGGCGGCACCGAGTACGCCTGGGGCTCCGGCGAGATACTCGCGCTGATCGCCGTCGGTGTCCTGTCCACCGCCGGGTTCCTCTACGCCGAGACCAAGGCCGCCGAGCCGGTCATGCCGCTGCACATCTTCCGCAACCGCAACTTCACCCTCATGTCCGTGATCGGCTTCCTGGTCGGCTTCGCGATGTTCGGCGGCGTGCTCTACCTCCCGCTCTTCCAGCAGTCGGTGCAGGGCGCCTCCGCCACCAACTCGGGCCTGCTGCTCCTGCCCATGCTGCTCTCGATGATGGCCGTCTCGCTCGTCGCGGGCCGCATCACCACCAGTAGCGGCAAGTACAAGATCTTCCCGATCGTCGGCGGCGCGCTCATGGTCGTCGGACTGTTCCTGCTCGCGACGATGGACACGAGCACCTCGCGCCTGGTGTCCGGCGTGTACATGGCCGTCCTCGGGGCCGGGCTCGGCTTCCTGATGCAGATCACCATGCTGGTCGCGCAGAACAGCGTCGACATGAAGGACATGGGCGTCGCGTCCTCCTCGGCGACCCTCTTCCGTACGCTCGGCGGCTCCTTCGGCGTGGCCCTCATGGGCTCCCTCTTCACCACCCAGGTCACCCACACCATGTCCGACCGCCTGGGCCCGGAGGCCGCCGGAGCCGCGGGCTCCGCCCAGCTGGACGCGGCGAGCCTCGCCAAACTGCCGGAGGCCGTACGCGAGGCCTACCAGTACGCGGTGGCCGCCGGTACGCACTCCGCGTTCCTGCTCGGTGCAGCCATCGCGGTACTGGGCTTCGTGGCGGCCTGGTTCGTCAAGGAGGTCCCGCTGCGGGGCGCGGGTCCGGCCCCGGCCGGCGGCGCGAGCGGTGAGGCCGACGGCGACGGCGGCGGCAAGGCGGCCCGCACTCCGCAGGAGACCGTCGCGCACTGAGTGCTCCGCGACAGTCGGCCCGGCCCCCGGTGGGTGTGCGAATCCACCGGGGGCCGGGCCTTTTCGGCGTGGTGGGGCTGAGGAACTCCGAGCCGGTCGGGGGTGTTTGAGACGACGGGCCGGCGCACGGATTCGGGGTGGTCGAGGACTAAAGTCCCATTACAGGGATTTTATGGGGGAATTGCCGGGAACCTTCCCATGGCACCGAACGTCTGACCCACAGAACGCTCACAAGGCGGATGGGGAGTGGACGCCCGAATGAAGAAGCGGCACAAGGCGCGTACGAGCAGGCGAAGGGGTATCCGGACCTGGATGTCCGTCGTGGCGGCGGTTGCCGTCGTGGCAGCGGCGATCGGGGGACTGGTGGCCGTCGTGGACCCGGACCACGCCGCCTCCCACCGGATGGTGTCCCGCCAGAACGACGCCGGCGGGGACGGCGGGAACAGCGGCCCTGGCGGCACCGGCGGTACGGGCGGCCACGCCGATGACGCGCCGCCACCGCAGGAGCGGGAGCAGATACCCGAGGGCATCGCCCACGCGTCGGAGAACGGCGCGGACGCCGTCAACATCACGATCGACGACGGCCCCGACCCCCGGTGGACCCCGAAGGCGCTCGACGTACTGGCGAAGTACGACGTGAAGGTGACCTTCTGCATGGTCGGCCCGCAGGCCTCGGCCAACCCGGACCTGGTCAAGAAGGTCGTCGCGGCCGGCCACCGGCTCTGCGACCACACCATGGACCACGACACCGCCATGGACCAGAAGCCCCTCGCCTACCAGGAGCAGCAGATCCTGGATGCGAAGAAGCTCATCGAAGGGGCCGCGGGCGCCTCCGCGACGGTCGATTACTACCGGGCCCCCGGCGGCGCGTTCACCCCCGGCAGCCGGCGCACCGCCGCCGCGAACGGCATGCGGCCGCTCGGCTGGAACGTCGACACCAAGGACTTCGGCAAGCCGGGCGTCGGCGCCATCGTCGACACCGTGAAGCGCGAGATCGGCAACGGCCCGACGGTGCTCTTCCACGACGGCGGCGGCAACCGCGCACAGACCGTGGAGGCGCTCGACCAGGTGCTGGCCTGGCTGAAGGACCAGGGCCGGCCGACCGGTTTCCCGGTCCGCACCGCTGCCGACCCGTCGTGACACGCCGTCCGGCGGCGAACGGGTGAGGGTCGACGCCGCAGCGCCGTCCACGGTGTTCCCTGGTCGCGCACGCAGCCCCGTACGACCAGGAGGTCCCCGTGATCGACCCGAGCCGGCTCTCCGACCCCGCCGTCCGCGCTTTCGTCACCGCCGTGAACGCGGGCGACCAGAACGCCTTCGCCGCCGCACTCACCCCGGACGCGACCATGTCCGACGACGGCTCGGACCGCGACCTCACCCAGTGGGCGGAGAAGGAGATCTTCTCCTCCGGCGGCCACATGGCGGTCGAATCCGAGTCCGACGGCGGCCGCGCCCTCATCGTCGACTACCGCAACGACACCTGGGGCGCGATGCGCACCGCCTGGCGCTTCGACGTCACCCCCGACGGGCGCGTCAGCCGCTTCGAGACCGGTCAGGCCTGATGCGCGGAGCCCGCTACCGGGCCGCCGCATCACCGCGCCGTTCACGCTCATCTGATCCCCGCGTTGATCGCTTTCGTCGTGCCGTCTCCGCACGGCCCGGCGGCAGTTGATCAGCTGATATTTCAGACCGGCGGGGTTTCGTCAGGTCGCCGTGGGCGACGCGCCTCCCGTACGGGTGAAAGCGCGCCGGGCGTCGTTCCGCCCTGCCGGGGAGCCCGTTGGACCCGGCATGAAGCGCATTCGCACCGCCGCTCTCGCCCTCGCCGCCACCGCGGCAGCCCTCGCCCCCGCCCTCGGTCAGGCCGCCACCGCCGCGGAGGGAACGGAGTACCTCCAGGACCCGTCCGGCGGCGAAAAGACCATGAAGTCGATGTGGACCAAGGACGAGATGCACAAGGTGGAAGGGCAGTTCCGATTCCACCCCGGGATCCAGTACAAGACGGTCACCCGCCCCGGCCCCCCGGGCGCCCCGGAACGGGAGCGGCAGGCCCCCGACCCCAAGACCCTGGCGTGGCAGCCCTCGTACGAGTTCGCCTGGGCCGTCTCGGACTCGACGGTGGTGAAGAAGGCGGTGACCACCAAGAAGGGCGGTCACCCGATCGTCGTGCACGCCGTGCTGCGACGCGGCTCGGACCGGGCCAAGGTGGGGGAGGTGCATCAGGAGTTGAGCGGGAAGCCGGCGACGGGGCGGGCGAAGGTGGCCGGCGGCAAGCGGATCGCGTGTGACACCGGCGAGTACACGGTGGAATGGTCGGTCACACGTTCCGGTTACGGGACGCTCACGGGCACCCTGGGCTGGAACTCCAGTTGCGAGCAGCACCGTACGGCGTTTTCTCCGACCATCGGACAGCAGTGACCGAAGCAGAGCGGTGAGGAGCCGGCCGACGACGGGCGGGTGACGGGCGGGCCGACGACGGGCAGATAGGCGACGGGCGGGCCGACGACGGCAGCCCGGTCACGGGCCACCACTGCGGCCGGCCGCCCCGCGCACCTTGTGGGTGCTCGGCGGGCGACTGGACCACGGCCTCGGATCAAGTGCCGTAGCAGCCATGGTGCCGCACGGGGTGGGGTGCGGCAGGGGGCGAAAGTCCCGTGTCGAAGGGGCCTTTCCGAGCTTCTCGTCCTCGCGTCTTCTTCGTCAGTGCTTCTTGCCGGCCTCGCGCGCCTTGACGGCGATCTCCTCCAGGACCAGCTTGGGGTCCCCGGCCGGCTCCACGGCGCGGCCGATGTTGCGCTTGATGGTGTCGCTCACCGTCACCCAGGACGGGTCGTTCACCGGGTAGAGCTGGGCGCCGCGCAGCGCGGTCAGGAACTGCTCGTCCGTCTTGTCGAGGCCGCCGCCCGCGGGGTTGCGCGCGGCGGTGACGGTGGACGGCAGCAGGTGGTAGCGGCCGGCGAAGTCCGTCAGGTTCTTGTCCTGGTAGAGGAACTCCAGGAACCGGCCGATCTCCTCGCGGTTGCCGCTCTGCTTGAAGGCCATCATCCAGTCGGCCACGCCCACGGTCGGCGCCGATTCCCCGGCGAGCGAGTCCGAGAGCGGCATGGCGACCGTGCCGACGCCGATGCCCTTGGCGCGCGCCTCGTGGGCGAGGGACGGGTAACCGTTGAGCATGCCGACCTCACCGCGCAGGAACGCGGCGAAGGCGTCGGCACGGTTGAGCTGGGCCGGCGGGACGGGGCCGGTCAGACCGGGGCCGACGAGGTTCTCCTTGACCCAGCGCCACGTATGGATGTTCTGGTCCGAGGCCAGGCTGTAATTGCCGCTGCTGTCCGCGTATCCGCCGCCGTTGCTCAGCTCCCAGATCATCGCCTCGGCGTGCGCCTCCTCCGGGCCGAGCGGCATGGCGTACGGGAACTTCACGCCCTTGTCCTTGAGTGCCTTGGCCGCGGACTTGAGCTCGGACCAGGTCTTGGGCGCACTGACGCCGGCCTTGGCGAACAGTCCCTGGTTGTAGAAGAGGAGGCGGCTGCTGGCGACGAAGGGCAGACCGTAGAGGGTGCTGCGGAACGAGCCGGCTTCGGCGAGCGGCTGGAGGAAGTTCGCCTCGGTGGTGACGGAGAGGAGCTCGTCCGCCGAATAGAGCTTGCCCTGGGCCGCGAAGTCCGAATAGGAGCCCATCAAGGCGATGTCGGGCGCATTGCCGGCCTTGACCATACGGGAGACCTCGCGGTCGATGTCGGCCCACGGCAGGAGCTGCACCTCGACCTTGATTCCGGGGTTGGCGGCGGTGAAATCGCCCGTCACCTTGTCCCAGAAGGCCTTGGAACTGGTGGCCTCGGTGTCGCCGTATTCCGCCGCGACCAGGCGCAGCGTCTCGGCGTCACCCGCGTCGTCATCGGAACCTCCGCATCCGGACAGAGGTATCAGCAGACCTAGTACGACCGTGGTGGCGGCCGTGCCGAACATTCTTCGTCGCACGGGTGTGTCCCCTGGTTTTCTTTTGGATCTCGTTGTTACTTATGAGTTGCTCCGGGCTGAGGTGTCCCTCCGTGGGCCCGTTGGCCGGAATTCTCTCCTGACGGAGGGGTAGTTGATTCCATTGGGGCGGCACTTGTGGTCAATGCTCCAACTGGGGCCTTTCCCACTGGTGTTTTCCGATATGTGATCGACACCGTGGACGCGCGTAGACGCGGCGAGAAGCGGTGAGATGCCGTGGGACGGGCGGAGAGGGGGCGAGACGCGGCGAGACATGCCGAAAAGCCCGTTTCCGGCGGGGAAACGGGCTCAGAGGCCGGGGAGAGCGAGTCGGCCAGATGTCGTCGGACCGGTCGGCCGGTCCACTACCTAGTCGGCGAACTCGCCGGCGTACGGGTCGGGCTCGCCCGTCTCCGGATTGCGGCCCTCCTGCCAGCGGCGCTGGGCCTTGCGCCAGTGCACGAAGCTGAGGTGGCCGCCGTCCCAGAAGGTGATGCCGACGGGGCTCATGTCGAACTCGTCCGAACAGAGGAGGTGGAGGAACTCGGCCATGCCGTACGGGTACACCGCGAAGGAGTCGGCGGTGTGCCGCCCGCACACCAGAACCGGCCACCGGTCCGGGTCCGGGTCGGTGGTGAGCCAGCACAGGATGTCCGACCCGCCGGTGACGCCCCAGGCGATGATCGACTCCGGGTCCACGTCGAAGGCGGACCGGCCGCCCGCCGCGATCCAGGCCTGCCGGGCGTTCTCGGTCTCCTCCGCCATCCCGGCCGGCTCCCACTGGAGCCCCGGCTTGGGCAGCGGCAGCAGGATGCTGGCCTCGCCGTTGATGGAGCCCGCGCCGAAGCGGCCCATGAAGGCGACGAAGTCGGCCGGGAACCGGGTTCCCCAGGCCGCCTCGACCGCCTGCCAGTCGATGTCCTCGTCGGCGCCGTGCGTCGCCGGCATGATCTGCTCCAGCGCCTTGATCCGCGCGTTCTCCGTCATGCCGCTCCCCTCCCACCCCAGCTCAACCGCCCCAACCTACCGCCGGGGGGCGACACCGCCTAGCCGCGCGCGAGACGCCCGGGTACGTCCACGTTCACTCGGGTTCCGACCCGCAGCCCCCAGCGGGCCATCGCGCCCGCCTCGGCCTCCAGTACGTGCCGGGAGCGGAGCCGCGGCAGCCCGAGCCGTCCGGGCGCCATGGTGGTCAGGGCGATCACGTCCAGATTGCGGTCCAGGTGGGCCACGTCGATCGCGAACCGCATCCGGAAGGTGTGGACGCCGGCCGCGGGGGTGAGCAGCATGGCCCCGGCGATGCCGTCCCGGCCGAGCAGCCCGCAGGTCCGGGCCCGGTAGGAGGAGGCGATCTCCAGCGGGATCTCCAGCGGGATCTCCAGCGGGATCTCCAGCGGGATCTCCGGCGGGATCTGCGGCGAGGCCTCCGGTGGAGTCGCCATGGGGTGGCCGCCGATCCTGAGGGTGGCCTCGCCGTCCTGCCAGTGCGCCATGGCCGCCACCTTAGGCGGTGGGGTCTGTGCACCCGGCGACGTCAAGCCGGCGCTCTCGCCGGGCATCACTCTTGGGTGGTACGGCCGGGGGGTATGGGCCGCAGGCGCCTTCCCGGGCGCGCTCTACGGCTCCCACTACGGCCTCGCCCTTGTGCCGCGCGGCTCCGCCGCCCGCTGGCAGGGATGCCTTCGACCCTTCATGGCCGCCGGTGCCTTCACCGGACTGCCCCTGGGCGGCTCCGGAGCGTAATCGTGTCGCGGCAATGCACGCATCACGCTTTACGAAGGGTTATGGTGGAACCCCCCCCCTCGGGCCGGTCCGTATCCCCCCCACGGACCGGCCCGTTTTTCGTTTCCTCGCCCCTTCGGTCTGGTGCCGCGCCGAAAGCGCAGGCAGGTCAGCCGCGCTGGGCCCAGATGTTCGTGCCGGGGGTGGAGACGGCGTAGGAGTCGATCTCCTTCAGCTCCTGCTCCGAGAGCGGCGCACCGGCCAGCGCGGCCACGTTCTCCTCCAGCTGCTTCACGCTCGACGCGCCGATCAGCGCCGAGGTCATCCGCTCGTCGCGGAGCACCCACTTCAGCGCCAGCTGCGCCAGCGACTGGCCGCGGCGCGCGGCGATGTCGTTCAGCCCGCTCAGCCGGCGGACCACCTCGTCGGACAGCAGGTCGGGGTTGAGGGACTTGCCCTGCGTGGCGCGCGAGCCCGCCGGGATGCCCTTCAGGTACTTGCCGGTCAGCAGTCCCTGGGCGAGCGGAGCGAAGGAGATGCAGCCCATGCCGGCCTCCTCCAGGGTGTCCAGCAGCCCGTCCTCCTCCGTCCAGCGGTTGATCATGGAGTACGAGGGCTGGTGGATCAGCGGCCGTACCCCCATCTCGCGCAGGATCCGCGCCGCCTCGGCGGTCTGCTCCGCCGTGTAGGAGGAGACGCCGGCATACAGCGCCTTGCCCTGCTGGACCGCGGACGCGAGGGCGCCCATGGTCTCCTCCAGTGGGGTGTCCGGGTCGAAGCGGTGCGAGTAGAAGATGTCGACGTAGTCCACGCCCATCCGCTTCAGCGAGGCGTCGAGCGAGCCGAGCAGGTACTTGCGGCTGCCCCACTCGCCGTACGGCCCGGAGTGCATCAGGTAGCCGGCCTTGGTGGAGAGGACCAGCTCCTCGCGGTGGGACGCGAAGTCCTGCGCGAAGATCTTTCCGAAGTTGAGCTCGGCCGAACCGGGGGGCGGGCCGTAGTTGTTGGCCAGGTCGAAGTGGGTGACGCCGAGGTCGAAGGCCCGGCGCAGGATCGCGCGCTGGGACGACAGTGACGTGTCGTCACCGAAGTTGTGCCAGAGGCCGAGGGAGATGGCGGGGAGCTTGAGGCCGCTGTGGCCGGTGCGCCGGTACTCCATGGAGTCGTAGCGCGAGGGCTCTGCCCGATAGGGATTGTTATCAGTCACGTTGTCCTCCCTATCACGGACCTGTGACAGACCGAGTTGGGTACCGGATCCCGTCGCGCAGTAATGTGGCGACCTCGGGGAGACCGCAATTCGCACGGGGGCATTGCACGGAGGGGCTGGAAGATCGTGAAGCTGCGCGACCTGGTGTACAGGCTCTACGCACGCCGGGTGGAAGGCCGCCTCGACCATGATGCGGCGCCCAAGCACATCGGCGTCATCCTGGACGGGAACAGGCGCTGGGCGAAGGCGTCCGGAGGTACGACGGAGCAGGGCCACCAGGCCGGAGCCGACAAGATCTCCGAGATGCTGGGCTGGTGCACCGAGACGGACGTCGAGGTCGTCACCCTCTGGATGCTGTCCACGGACAATCTGGACCGGCCGGAGGTCGAGCTCCGCCCGCTGCTCAACATCATCGAGAACACCGTACGGGGCCTCGCCGCCGACGGCCGCTGGCGCGTCCACCACGTCGGCAATCTCGACATCCTGCCCGCGCGGACCCAGAGCGTCCTCAAGGAGGCGGAGCAGGCCACCCACGACGTCGACGGGATACTGGTCAACGTCGCCGTCGGCTACGGAGGCCGCCAGGAGATCGCCGACGCGGTCCGCTCCCTGCTGCTGGAGCACGCGGAGAAGGGCACCTCCTTCGAGGAGCTCGCCGAGATCCTGGACATCGACCACATCGCCGAGCACCTCTACACGCGCGGCCAGCCCGACCCGGACCTCGTCATCCGCACCAGCGGCGAGCAGCGGCTGTCCGGATTCATGTTGTGGCAGAGCGCGCACTCGGAGTATTACTTCTGCGAGGTCTTCTGGCCGGCCTTCAGGAAGGTCGACTTCCTCCGGGCCCTGCGGGACTACGCGGCACGCCACCGGCGCTACGGCACCTGATCCCGGCTCCCCTGACGCCCCCTCGGCCCCGGCGCCCGCCCCCTCCCCCCATCCTTCACCAGGGATTAACCGAGCGTCCGTCATATGCCAAGGCATGTCCTGGCTTGTTCGGGGAATACCCCATGCAGGTCGATGCCCGATCCACGGGTGTCGAGTCTCAGCGGACGGCATGGGGTCGTCCGCCCGGGAGGCCCTTTGCACCAGGACGCACGTGCGGTTCGCACGGACGCAGTGGAGGGCCGGAAATCGGCCCTGGCATGGGTGCCGATGACCGGTCCGGTCTTCATGGCCCGACCTCTTCCGAGGGGGTACGTCCTTCCGTGGTGACCAGCACAAAGCGCCGCCTGCCCGACAGGCGCACCTACGTCCTCGACACCAGCGTCCTGCTGGCAGACCCGAACGCGATCTCCCGCTTCGACGAGCACGAGGTCGTGCTCCCGATCGTGGTGATCACCGAGCTGGAGGCGAAGAGGCACCATCCCGAACTCGGCTACTTCGCGCGCCAGGCCCTGCGCCTGCTCGACGACTTCCGGGTACGGTACGGACGCCTCGACGCCCCCATCCCGCTGGGCGATCTGGGTGGCACCCTGCGTGTCGAGCTGAATC
Source organism: Streptomyces sp. NPDC003038 (assembly GCF_040611115.1). Taxonomy (NCBI): domain Bacteria; kingdom Bacillati; phylum Actinomycetota; class Actinomycetes; order Kitasatosporales; family Streptomycetaceae; genus Streptomyces; species Streptomyces sp. NPDC003038. The sequence goes on along the minus strand of NZ_JBEXNN010000021.1, from coordinate 29,709 downwards.
ACGCCGATCCGGGCGTCCTGCCCGCGGGCTTCCGGCTGGGGGACAACGACTCGCGGATCCTCGCGGTCGCCCGCAACCTCCAGGCCGAGGGCTACGACGTCACGGTCGTCTCGAAGGATCTCCCCCTGCGCATCAAGGCCTCCTCGGTGGGGCTGATCGCGGAGGAGTACCGCGCGGAGCTCGCGGTCACCGATGGCGGCTGGACCGGCATGAGCGAGCTCGCCCTCTCGGGGGAGCAGGTGGACCTGCTCTTCTCGGAGGAGCGGATCTACGTGGCGGAGGCCGCCGAACTGCCCGTGCACACCGGGCTGGTCCTCCAGTCCGAGCGCGGCAAGGCGCTCGGGCGGGTCACGGTGGACGGCAATGTGAAGCTCGTACGGGGTGACCGCGAGGCCTTCGGGCTGCACGGCCGCAGCGCCGAGCAGCGCATCGCGCTGGACCTGCTCCTCGACCCCGAGATCGGCATCCTGTCGATGGGCGGCCGGGCAGGCACCGGCAAGTCGGCCCTGGCGCTGTGCGCGGGCCTGGAGGCGGTGCTGGAGCGAAGGCAGCACCAGAAGGTGATGGTCTTCCGGCCGCTGTACGCGGTGGGCGGGCAGGAGCTCGGATACCTGCCCGGCACCGAGGCCGAGAAGATGAGCCCCTGGGCGCAGGCGGTCTTCGACACCCTCTCGTCGGTCGCGGGGCGCTCGGTCATCGAGGAGGTGCTGAACCGCGGGATGCTGGAGGTCCTGCCGCTCACGCACATCCGCGGCCGTTCGCTCCACGACGCGTTCGTGATCGTGGACGAGGCGCAGTCGCTGGAGCGCAATGTCCTGCTGACCGTTCTGTCCCGGATCGGGGCCAATTCGCGGGTCGTTCTGACCCACGATGTCGCCCAGCGGGACAACCTGCGGGTCGGCCGGTACGACGGAGTGGTCGCCGTGGTCGAGAAGCTGAAGGGCCATCCGCTCTTCGCGCACGTCACGCTGAACCGCTCCGAACGCTCCCCGATCGCCGCGCTGGTGACCGAGATGCTGGAGAACCTCTAGCGGCGCTGCGCAGGCCGTAAAGGAGTCAAAAACCCCATAGTGGGACGGTGAGTTGACGCCGCCCGGCAAAGGCCCAGGAGCCTAGCCGGGCGGCGTCGTGCTGCACAGGCCTTTGCCGAAAACAGCGGCGACATGGCAGGTGTGACCTTTCCCACGCAACGGAGAATTGCCCTGCGGCGTCGGGGTCCGGCAGAGTCTGTTTTCCGTCAGGCCCCGCATACGGCACACCTGTATCTCCCGTGAGGTACACCCGCAGCACCACAACTCCACCATCGTTCGCCGTATGCCGCCCGGAGCATCACGCGGCAGCCCCCGGAAGGGAGTTGCCCACGGGTCCGCGCCTCCAGTGACCGCGCAGCACGGAGGCCAGTGTCGAGGGGCACTTTTGCGTCCGCCCGGTCACTGCGGATGCTGCTGGAAGGACACCGTGTGAGCCGGATCTCGGTCCGGGGGTTCGCTGTGGCTTCGGCCACCGCGGTCACCACCGTTGGCGCAGTCGTGGGCGTTGCCACTGGCGACCCCTCCTCGAACGACCTCGAGACGACCGCGTCCGGCGCGACCCTCCTCGCAGACATTCCGGTCGGCGAGCAGGCGCAGGTCCAGAGCGCGTCCCTGACGCAGCAGGCCGACACCATCGCCCACGCCGCCGACGCCGACGCCAAGCGCTCGGCCGAGGAAGCGGCCCGTATCCAGGCCGCCGAGGACGCCAAGGCCAAGAAGGCGGAGGCGGAGAAGGCGAAGGCCGAAGCCGACGCCAAGGCGAAGAAGGAACGCGAGGAGAAGGAGCAGGCCGCCAGCCGCTCCGCCGCCCGCGACGCCGGCGACTTCGCGGTCCAGAGCTCGTACACGGTCGCGCAGGTCAAGGCCATGGCCCAGCAGATGGTGCCGTCCGGCCAGTTCCAGTGCTTCTCGAACATCATCAACCAGGAATCCACCTGGAACTACAAGGCCGTGAACCCGTCCTCGGGCGCCTACGGCCTGGTCCAGGCGCTTCCGGGTTCGAAGATGGCCTCGGCCGGTGCCGACTGGCGCACCAACCCCGCCACGCAGATCAAGTGGGGTCTGAACTACATGAACGAGCGCTACGGCAGCCCCTGCGGCGCCTGGAGCTTCCACCAGAACAACGGCTGGTACTAGACACACTCGGCGCCCCGCGTCGTTCGACCTCGAAGAGCCCCGCACCGTCCTCCGGTGCGGGGCTCCTCGCGTGTACGGTCTTTCGAGGCGTAACCGGCAGAACGGGCGGGGGGAAGGGAACGACATGGCGAAGAGGGCAGGCTGGCTCGGCCGGCTCGGGAGCAGGTTCAACCGGATGGAGGCGCGGCTCCACGAGCGGCGCGCCGAGGTCGAGGCCGAGGCCAGAGGCGACCTGCCCGGCCCGGTCACGCCCGGCGAGCCCGGAGCGCCCCAAGTGACGCCGGGCACCGGCGCGTCCGCCGGATCTCCCGTACCCGCCGGGTCCACCGTCACGACGGCCGCCGTCCCGGGGCGGCCCGACCCCGCGAGCGTGATCCCTTGGGGCGTGCGCGTCGCCGCCGAGGCCAGCTGGCGGCTGCTGCTGCTCGCCGGGATGCTCTGGGTGCTGATGAGGGTGATCAGCGAAGTCCGCCTGGTCGTCCTCGCCTTCGCCGCAGCCCTCCTGGTCACCGCGCTGCTCCAGCCGTTCGTGGTCCGGCTGCGCCGGCTGGGCCTGCCGCGCGGCCTGGCCACCGCCGTCACCGCCGTCCTCGGGTTCGTGGTCATCGGACTGGTCGGCTGGTTCGTGGTCTGGCAGGTCATGGAGAACCTCGACGACCTGTCCGACCGGGTCCGCGACGGCATCGACGAGCTCAAACTGTGGGCACTGGACAGTCCGTTCCACGTGACCGAGAAGCAGATCAACGACATCGCGAAGAACCTCAGCGAGACCATCGGCACCAACACCGAGCAGATCACCACCGCCGGCCTGCAAGGCGTGACGGTGCTGGTCGAGGTGTTGACGGGCATCCTGCTGGCGATGTTCTCGACGCTCTTCCTGCTCTACGACGGCAAGCGCATCTGGACCTGGGCGCTCGGCCTCGTCCCGGCCGCCGCCCGCCCCGGCGTGGCGGGCGCCGGCCCCCGGGCCTGGCGCACGCTGACCGCGTACGTACGGGGCACCGTCCTCGTCGCGCTCATCGACGCCACCTTCATCGGCCTCGGCATCTACTTCCTCAACGTGCCGATGGCGGTGCCGCTGGCCGTCTTCATCTTCCTGTTCGCCTTCATCCCGCTGGTCGGCGCGGTGGTGTCCGGCGCCCTCGCGGTGGTCGTGGCGCTCGTGACGCAGGGTGTGTTCAGCGCGCTGATGGTGCTCGTGGTGGTCCTGGCGGTGCAGCAGATCGAGGGGCACGTGCTCCAGCCCTTGATCCTGGGCCGGGCGGTACGGGTGCACCCGCTCGCGGTGGTGCTCGCGGTGGCCGCCGGCGGAATGGTCGCGGGCATCGGCGGAGCGGTCGTCGCCGTCCCGCTGGTCGCCGTCACCAACACGGTGGTGGGCTATCTGAAGGCGTACTCGCGTGAGCGGCTCCACCACGGCTCCGGAGTGGTGGGACCGGCGCCGCACGGCTCCACGGCCCTCGGCAGCTCACCGGCGGGCGAAACAGGGGGACAGGGATGATCGGCGAGCCCGAGCTGGACGGGGCGTGGGAGTCCGCGCGGCCGGCCGAGGTGGCGCGGCCGCCCGCGGACGGCGGGCCGGGGCCTGGCCGGCCGTGGTGGTGGGTCCTGGCAGCGGTGGTGGCCACCTCCGCGGTGTGGGCGGGCGGCCTCTACGCCTACGGGGACCGGCTGACGGCGCCCGATATCCGCTACCGGGCCTCGGACGACCTGTGCGGGCAGCTGAAGGCGCAGGCCCTGAACCAGGCGCTGGGCAATCTCGCCGACTCCGCGGATCCGCGCCTGGACGGCCGGCATCCGGCCGTGGACTGGGCGATGTGCAGCCGCTCCAGCGACACTCCGGTCGGCGAGGACTCGTACTTCATCCAGGCCGAGTACGAACTGCACAAGAAGGCCGACCCGGCAGTCGAGTTCGAAGTCGGCACGAAGCACGACCGGATGGCCGCCGAGGACAGCGAGGGCGAGATCCCCTGGGAGCCGGTGCCGGGCCTCGGCGAGCAGGCGCTCCTGACCACGTCCTCGACCGACGGGGATCTCCACCTGAGGGTCCGCGACGGCGGCGCCGTCTTCATCCTCCGGCTGGTCTTCCTCGACATACGGGGACGGGACGACCAGGGGGGCGTGAGCGATGTGCAGCCGGCGCGGCCCCGGCCCGACCGGGAAACGCTGAAGACCGCGATGATCGAGGACATGCGGTCGCTGATGGCCGCCCTGAAGAAGCCCTGAAGGACTCCTGAAGGACTCCAGAAGGAGCAACGCGCAGGGCCCTCGCCGCCGGTGTACGGCTGCGGGGGCCCCGATCGTCGTACGGGTCCTCGTACGGGGTGCTGCTACTCGGCGCCGAGGGCGGCCTCGGCGTCGAGGGTGACGGCGACGGCCTGGATCACCGAGGCGATCTTGAAGGCCTCCTGGACCGTCTCGCGGCCGACGCCCGCCTTGCGCAGGACCTGCTCGTGCGAGTCCAGGCACTGCCCGCAGCCGTTGATCGCGGAGACCGCGAGCGACCACAGCTCGAAGTCGACCTTCTCCACACCCGGGTTGCCGATGACGTTCATCCGCAGCCCCGCCCGCAGGGTGCCGTACTCCGGGTCGGAGAGCAGGTGCCGCGTGCGGTAGAAGACGTTGTTCATCGCCATGATCGCGGCTGCGGACTTGGCGGCGGTGTACGCCTCCGGCGAGAGGTTCGCCTTCGCCTCCGGCTCCAGCTCACGCAGGACGCGCGGGGAGCGGGCGGCGATCGCGCAGGACAGGACCGTGCCCCACAGCTGCTGCTGCGGGAGGTCGCTGTTGCCGATGACCGAACCGAGGTTCAGCTTCAGGTCCTTGGCGAAGTCCGGTATGGCGGACTTGAGGGAGTCGAGGGACATCGTCACTCACCGGCCAGCAGCGCGCCGGCGTCGAGCGTGTTCTCGCCCTTGGTCCAGTTGCAGGGGCACAGCTCGTCGGTCTGCAGGGCGTCGAGGACCCGCAGGACCTCCTTGGGGTTACGGCCCACGGAACCGGCGGTCACCATCGAGAACTGGATCTCGTTGTTCTGGTCGACGATGAAGACGGCGCGCTGGGCGAAGCCGTCCGCGCCCTGGACGCCGCAGTCCTGCATGAGCTCGTGCTTGGAGTCGGCCAGCATCGGGAAGGGCAGGTCACGCAGGTCGGCGTGGTCCTTGCGCCAGGCGTGGTGGACGAACTCGGAGTCGCCGGAGACGCCGAGGATCTGGGCGTCGCGGTCGAGGAACTCGTCGTTCAGCTTGCCGAAGGCAGCGATCTCGGTCGGGCAGACGAAAGTGAAGTCCTTCGGCCAGAAAAACACCACACGCCACTTGCCCTCATAGGTCTTGTGGTCGATCTGGGCGAACTCGCTGCCGGCTTCGAGCGAGACGCAAGCGGTCAGATCGTAGGTGGGGAACTGGTCGCCGACAGTGAGCACGTGCTCTCCTTGCTGGAGGGAAAACGACCCTTTTGGTCGTCTTCCGAGGGGGTTGGACGGATCTCACATGCTGACACAGCTGCATTGATTACGGAAATAGCTACTCTTGAAGGGAGTGATCGGAGGTGCCTATCAGTGGCTGTCGGTAATGGTGTCGGCAATAGGGGTACGAAGCAGGGTGCGACCAAGCAGCCGACGCTGGCGCAGCTGCGCGCCTTCGCCGCGGTCGCCGAGCACCTGCATTTCCGGGACGCCGCCGCGGCCATCGGCATGAGCCAGCCGGCGCTCTCCGGAGCCGTCTCCGCGCTGGAGGAAGCCCTCGGCGTGCAGCTGCTGGAGCGCACCACCCGCAAGGTGCTGCTCTCGCCGGCGGGCGAGCGGATCGCGGCCCGCGCGCGGGTGGTGCTCGACGCCGTGGGCGGGCTGCTGGAGGAGGCCGAAGCCGTACGGGCCCCCTTCACCGGAGCCCTGCGCCTCGGGGTGATCCCCACGGTGGCGCCGTACCTGCTGCCGACCGTGCTCGGGCTCTTCCACCGGCGCTACCCGCGGATGGACCTACAGGTGCACGAGGAGCAGACGGCCTCGCTGCTGGAGGGGCTGGCCGGCGGGCGGCTGGACCTGCTGCTCCTCGCGGTGCCGCTCGGTGTCCCCGGGATCGCCGAACTACCCCTCTTCGACGAGGACTTCGTCCTGCTGGCGCCCCGGGATCATCCGCTGGCCGGACGCCGGAACATCCCGCGTGAGGAACTACGGGGACTGCAGCTGCTGTTGCTGGACGAGGGGCACTGCCTGCGGGACCAGGCCCTCGACATCTGCCGCGAGGCGGGGCGCACGACGGGCGCTGACGTCACCACGACCGCCGCCGGACTGTCCACCCTCGTACAGCTGGTCGCCGGGGGACTGGGCGTGACGCTGTTGCCGCGCAGCGCGCTGAGGCTGGAGACCGCCCGCAACGAATACCTCGCCACCGGGTACTTCACCGAGCCCGCCCCCTCGCGGCGGATCGCGCTGGCCATGCGCACCGGGACCGCCCGGCAGGAGGAGTTCCGGGCGATCGCGGCCGCACTGCGCGAAGCCGTACGCCCGCTCCCCGTCTGGCCCACCGACTAGGGAAGGCGGGAGCGGGCGTACGGACCACCGCGGTCGGGGCTACTCCGTACGCAGGCCCTCCGGGCGCATCAGGCGAAGCAGCACCGGCAGGCTGAGCAGGGTCACCAGGGCGACCACGCCCCCGCCGACGCCGGTCATCGCGGCGACCGAGGACCAGTCGACGCGGACGGGGCGGCCGGTCATCCGGAGCAGGACGACGCCCAGCCCCACGCCCACCATCGCCGCCAGGCCCAGGCCCAGCCCGATCGGCAGGGCCGTCTGCCACAGCACCGACAGGCTCAGCGTGGAGCGCTTGGTACCGAAGGCGACCAGGGACGACAGCAGCTTCCTGCGCTCGCGCAACTGCTCCAGCTGCGAGACCAGCAGGCTCGTGCCGATCAGGATCAGGACGCCGGTCGCGCCGAAGAACAGCCCGGTCCGGACGGAGGAGTAACCGGACAGCTGCTGGGTGGACGTGAGCGTCATCGCGGTGGCGAACGGGTCCACCTTGAAGGCGGCCGTCCGGGCCCGCTCCAGGGCGTCCGGCACGGACTCGTCGAGCTGGACGAACACCTGGGCGGACTGGGCGGCGTCCATGCCCTTGGGTGCGGCCGAGGGGGTCACCAGCAGGCCGTCGCGCAGGCTGCCGGCCGGGTCCTCGCGGCTGGCGACCGAACGGGCGGCGGCCGGGACGGTCCACTCGACGGCCTTGCCGAAGTGCTCGAAGCCGTAGACGTTGCCGACGAACAGCTTGTCGCCCGGTGCTGCCGTGGCACCATACGTGCCGCGTCCGCCGGCGGGGGCGCCCGTCAGGACGAAGGCGTCGCCGTCCTGACACGAGCCCAGCTCGGCGACCTCGCGCAGTGCCTCGCAGGTGCCGATGGTGACACTGATGATCCGATCCGGCTCGGGGACCCGGTGCGCGGCGCCGACCGAGGTCAGCGGGACGGTCTTGGCGATGCCCTCGCTCTCGGAGACCGTCTTGGCGAGGGCGTCGGCATCGACCTGTGCCTCGGTGCCCCGGTGCAGCAGGATCGAGACCGCGGCCCGGGACGGGTCCTGGCCGGTCTCCTCGGTGTAGTCGCCCTCGACGCCGGCGAACAGCATCTGCAGGGCGATGGCCCCGGCGACGGCGACCGCGATGCCGTTGACCAGCCGGGCGGCGCTGCCGCTGCTCACCTGGAGGCGGCGGACCGCCAACTGCCACGAGACCGGGCCGCCGGACATCCCGCCGACGCACCGTTCCAGCATCCAGGGCAGCAGGGCGGTGATGCCGACCAGCAGCAGCACCACGCCGCCGCTGACCTGCCACTGGTTGAAGTCGCCGTGCTCCTTGCCGCGGCCCGACATCGGAGCGAGCAGGCCGAGTCCGCCGAGCGGCAGCAGCAGCCGCCACCAGATGCGGCGTCTGCTCGGCTTGGCCGTGCGGACGACACCCAGCGGCTCGATGACGACGCCGCGCAGCGCGAACAGGGTCACCGCTACGGCCGCCGCGGGCACCGCGACCGCGACGAGTGCGGCCAGCCACACCGACGGGTCCAGGTCGGCGGGGAAGACGCTGCGCTGCTGGATGCTGAAGCTGCCGACGAGCTCGCGGCCGATCACGAAGAAGCCGACGCCGAGGGCCAGGCCGACCAGGGACCCGGCGAGCGCCTCCCCGGCGGCGATCCGGCGGACCATGCGGCTGTCGGCGCCGACCAGGCGCAGCGCGGCGAGCCGGCGGTCGCGGCGCTCGCCGCCGAAGCGGACGGCGGTCGCGATGAAGACGGCGACGGGCAGCAGCAGGGCGACGAAGGTCAGCACCACCAACAGCATGAGGACGGGGTCGAGCTCCTCCCGCTCGACGTTGGAGAAGCCGGTGATGCGCTTGACCCGGTAGTCCTGCGGGCCGCTCTGTTGGAGAGCGTCGTAGCCGGCGTAGAAGAAGAGCTCACCAGGGCCCACGAGGCCCGCGTCGCCGATGGTCTCGGTGATCTTCCCGTCGAGGCGTTCGCGCAGAAGCCGTCCGTCCGTGGACTCCAGAAGCTCGGCCAGGGCGGGGGAAACCGCCATCTCGCCCGGGCCGGGGATCTTCTTCAGGCCGGGCGGAACCGGGGCGTCCGGGCCCTCGGCCTTGAGGAGGGTGCCGCCGATGTCCTGGCTGTGGAACGTCTGGTTGGCCCCGGCGATGAGCAGGGTGTCGCGGCCGGGCGCCTCGGCGGTGGGCGAGGCGAGCGTCGAGCGGGCGTCATCCCGCTCGTAGCGGGCGGCGAGAGCGCTGGGAAGTGCGGTGCTGATCAGCAGCAGCGCCACACCCAGGCCGACGCCCACCCCGGTGAGCAGGGTGCGGGTCCAGCCCTCGCGGCCGCCGCCGAAGGCGAACCGGCCGCCCATCGCGAGGTCGCGGGCCCATGCCCGCAGCGTGCTCATACGAGGCGCTCCATGTCGCGGGACCGGCCGTCGCGTACGACGATCTCGCGGTCGGAGTACGCGGCCACCCGGGTCTCGTGGGTGACGAGGACGACGGCGGCGTTGGCGGACCGGGCGGCTTCGGTGAGCAGCTGCATCACGAGTTCGCCGTTGAGCGAGTCGAGGGCTCCGGTGGGCTCGTCGGCGAAGACGACCCGCGGGCGGGTGACGAGGGCGCGGGCGACGGCGACGCGCTGGCCCTGACCGCCGGAGACCTCTCCGGGACGCTTGCCGCCCACGTCCTCCACCTGGAGCTTCTCCATCCAGTGCCGGGCACTCTGTTCGGCCTCCTTGCGCTTGACGCCGCACAGGCGCAGCGGGAGGGCGACGTTCTCCACGCAGGTCAGTTCCGGTACGAGCTGCCCGAACTGGAAGACGAAGCCGAAGTCGCCGCGCCGCAGGGCGCTGCGCTGGGCGTCGTTCATGGCGGACAGCTCGCGCCCGGCGTACGTGATGGAGCCGGAGTCGGGCGTGACGATCCCGGCGAGGCAGTGCAGCAGGGTCGACTTGCCGGAGCCGGAGGGCCCCATGACGGCGACGATCTCGCCGGGGTGGATCGAGAACTCGGCGCCGTCGAGCGCGTGGGTGGTCCCGTACGCCTTACGGAGGTCCGTGGCGGCGAGCAGGGTGCCGGCCGGGGTCATCGGCGTACCTCCTGGGCGAGCTGTTCGAGGCGGGCGGTGGTGAGTTCCAGCCACCGCAGGTCCGCCTCCAGGTGGAACAGGGCGTGGTCGCAGACGAGTTGGTCGGCGAGGTCGCCCTTGCGCTTGCGCTGGGTGAGGATGCGCATGAGGCGCAGGTGCTCGGCCCGCTGGGTGTCGAGCAGCTCGCCCGCGCTGCGGCCGGTGAGCAGGGCGAGGACGACCTTGGTGTAGAGGGTCGAGTGGAGGTAGGGCTCGGGCTTCTCGGGTTGCGAGAGCCAGGTCTCGACGTCGGTGATGCCGGCGTCGGTGATGGCGTACCGCTTGCGCTCGGGGCCGCCGCCGCTCTCGACGCCGTCGACCTCGACGAGGCCGTTCTTGAGGAGGCGGGACATGGTCGAGTAAACCTGCCCGTAGGCGAGGGGGCGGTCGTGGCCGAACTTCTCGTCGAAGGCGCGCTTGAGGTCGTAGCCGTGGCGCGGGCCGGCCTCCAGGAGGCCGAGCAGAGTGTGACCGATGGACATGCGGCCGACTGTACACGCGGTGTATACCCGCGCTGTATACGCGGTGTGTATAGCTGGCCGGTATGGACCTGTTCCCGCAGGTCATGTGACTGAGCGCGACAGTTGGCGGGTGAGCGTTTCAGTCGGCGGCCCCGAACACGCTGGAAGCCGCCGGTGACCGGTCCATCCGGGTGGTACTGGCACTGGTGCTCTGTTGGTGGCGCAGCTGCATCCCGTTTCGGTGGTCCGTCAGCTCCAGTAGTCCCGGTGGTCCTGGCTGCGCCAGCGGTCGTGGTCGCTGAACGGCGTGGGCAGCCTCAACTTCAGCCAGATGAGGCGGCCGGCTCCACAGACCACCGGGAGCGCCGCGCCGACGACCATGCTCCGCTGCTCGGACAGGTCGAAAACCAGGCGGGCGGTGAAGTAGCCGACCGCGAAGAGCACACCGGCCCCCGATGCCGTTTCGGGGCGGTCCGCTCGTGTGGTGGGATGTGGGTGTTCGTCGGCGCTCATAGAGGGCGCGTGGGCAGATCGCGAGGAACCGGGACGGGACACGGACGGAGAGGCGATGACTGCCGTTCGCGGAGGGCCAGTGGGGACACCGAGCCCCTTGTCGACGCGCGCCCTCACCCAAGAATCGGGGCGAGCCCGGCACCTCCTCGCCGCAGGGGAATGGCGTCTCCCCTCGGCGGACGCCGCGGCTGCGGCGGCCGTCCTGGCACGTCTCACCGCCCCGCTCCCGGCCCGGCGGGGCTCGGCGGCACGGATCCCGGTGACGGACCGGGACCGACGGCTTCAACGCATTCTGCGCACGACCGTCCACCACCTCGACGCGGGCGCTGTCAGCCCGCCAGCCGCCGCCCTCCTGGCCGCAGTCGCGCGCGCCCTACTGCCCTGGCACGCTGCTCCGAACCCACCCCCTGCGGCGGCGGCCCCAAGGTACGGAGCCGCGCCGGGGACTGTGGAAGGCATGGCCCCGCCGACCGAGGCGGGCGAAGCTCTGCTCTCCGACCTGATCGCGCTCTTCACCGCCCTCGCCGCGACGAGCGCACCCGGGACGATCCCGCGCACACCGTCCATCGAGCCTTGGCAGGTCCGGTACGGGGGCCGATTCCGTCGCCATGCCAGACCCGCGCCGGGGGTGTGGACGGCTGAAGCCGTCGGCTGTCCGGTGTGCGGGGGCCAGGACGGCCCGTGGACCGTGACCTGCGATTGGCGTCGGGCGACCTTGGGCTGCCCCTGCGGGGTGGTGATCAACAAGCACGGCCTCTCCTTCTCCGAGATCTGGCTCGTGCTACCGGATGCCTGATTGAGCGCTTGCGCCGGGGCGTTTCACGGAGGCCCCGTCGCTCCAGACGATCACGGGCGCCTGACCGGACGCCCCCAAGGGCGTCCGGCGTAGGTGGCCGCGGCGATGGCGGAGCATGTCCGTGAACTCCCACGCGAGGTCACAGGCGAAGGCGATCTCCGGGCAGGCACTCCGAACAGCACCGTCGTTCGCCACCGGCCCCGCCCGAAAACCAGGACCCCGTCGGGCGGGGGCCACGTTCGGGACGACCGGCCGCGGCGGGCCCGCCCGGCCCGCGACGCCCGGGCGGCCGAGCGCGCAACCGTGTGATCATGGAGGAGTCGCATTCCTTCGCCCGCGAGGTGATCTTCTTGACGAAGGTGGCACTGCGTTCCTACGCACTGTTGCCTCGGCAGTACGACGAACGGAAGGTGCTGGCCTCCACGATCGATCCGTGGGGCCGGGCTCTCTGGCTGATCTGCCCTGACACCCGTTTTCCCTACAGGTGGGCCGGCCGGGACGTACCGGCGCCCGTGAATCTGCCCTTCGACGCCCTCGTCGTCATGAGTGACCGGGGCGAGGTCCGGGAACGGACCCTGCACGGAGTGGCCGTGGACCCGGACGCCTTCGACGCCCTCCCGGGCGGCGGCTTCGTCCTCTCCGGCAACGGAGGGCCGAACGCACGGTCCGGCCAGATCTTCGGCCCCGACGGCCACTCTCGGCGCCGGTTCCCGCTGGGAACGCACCTCAAGCACCTGGTCGCGGACCGCCGGGCCGGCTTCTGGACCGGGTACGCCGACGAAGGGATCTACAGCGGTGACCGCGTCAGCGCGGGCGGCCTGGTCCGCTGGGACGACAGGGGCAACCCCGCATGGGCCCTGCGCCCCCCGGAGCCCTACCACCACGTGGCGGAGGTCAGCACCATCAACGTCTCCGACTCCGCGGTCCACGCCATGTACTGGCCCGGCGCACCGCTCGTCGAAACGGGGCCCAGCGGGGCGCTCCGCATCCGCGCCCTGCCGGTCTCGGACCCATTGGGCCTCGCGATCCGCGGTGACCGGCTGCTCCTGCTCGGAGGGGACGAGCGGGGCGGCCACACCGCTACCCGGGTGGATGCCGTCCACCACCTCCGACTGACGGACGACGGAGCGGTCGTCGCCGGCCGCGAGGGCCTCGTCTTCCCGAACGGTGACCCCGTCAGACGCTACGCCCGCCCCGTCTGCCGGGGTCCGCGCGTCTTCCTGCGTACTCTCCGCACGCTGCGGCAGTGGTGGGTGCTGACCGTTCCATAGCCCTCGGCTTCTGGCGTAGCCGCCACGGAGGAGCGGTCAGAACCATTAACGCGCTCAGTCACAGGTCAGTGGGTTTGTCACGGTTCTCTGGCGGTCCGTGGCCGGGGCTCCGCCCCCGACCCCGCGCCTCAAGCGCCGACGGGGCTGGACCGTGCTCGGCGCGATCCAGCCCCGCATGCGGCGTCATCCGGCAGCGCCGGCTCAGTCCGTGGACTTCGGGGGCCGGCCGCGGCGCGGGATCGGCGCCGGGCCGGACGGGAGGCGGCCGGCCTCGGACAGGGCGCGGCGGAGCAGGAACTCGATCTGGGCGTTGGCGCTGCGCAGCTCCTCGCCCGCCCAGCGGGCCAGCGCCTCGTACACCTGCGGGTCGAGCCGCAGCAGCACCTGCTTGCGCGCCTGTCGCCCCGCAGGGCTCTGCTCGCCGCCGGAGGTCACTGGTAGAGGGTGCCCGCGTTGACCACGGGCTGGACCGAGCGGTCCCCGCAGAGGACCACCATCAGATTCGAGACCATGGCGGCCTTCCGCTCCGGGTCCAGGTCCACGATGTCCTCCTCCGCCAGGCGCTTGAGGGCCAGTTCGACCATGCCGACGGCGCCCTCCACGATCTGCTTGCGGGCCGCCACGACCGCGCCCGCCTGCTGGCGCTGGAGCATCGCGGAGGCGATCTCCTGAGCGTACGCGAGATGCGTGAAGCGGGACTCGATGATCTGGACGCCGGCCGCCTCCACCCGGGCGTGGAGTTCGACGGCCAGCTTCTCGGTGATCTCCTCGGCGTTCCCGCGCAGCGACAGGCCGCCCTCCTCGTGCGCGTCGTAGGGGTACTCGATCGCGATGTGACGGACCGCGGCCTCGGTCTGGGTCTCGACGAACTCCGTGAAGTCCTCGACCTCGAAACTGGCCCGCGCCGTGTCCTCGACCCGCCACACCACGACCGCCGCCAGTTCGATCGGGTTGCCGTAGGCGTCATTGACCTTCATGACGGCCGTCTCGTGGTTGCGGACCCGCGTGGAGATCTTCTGCCGCGAGGTCAGCGGGTTGACCCAGCGCAGCCCGTCGATGCGGATCGTGCCCCGGTAGCGGCCGAACAGCTGGACCACCCGGGCCTCGCCCGGCGCCACGGTGTTCAGTCCGGTCATCGCTATGAGGGAGGCGATGATCACCAGGAGGCCGCCGGCTACCAGTGCCGCCTGGAAGCCGACGGTGATCGCCGACGTCGCGCCGACGGTGATCAGGCCCACGCCCGCGAGCACGCCGGCCAGTCCGAGCAGCAGCGCCAGGCCGCCGCCCACGCTGCGCGCGGTGAATTCCCGTACCCCGTCCGGTGTGGCGACTGCCGTGGCGACTGGATTCGTCATCTGTTCCCCCGAGTCTGTCGGTCGCGGCCCATCGGACCGCCTAGCAAAGTGATATCACTTTTTTGGCGTCCGGCAACCGTTCGGCCCCCTCCTGCGTCGGTTCCCTTGATGTGGGTGCTGATTCTCACGTCCGAATTGACCGATATTGGCCTTGCTTGGCCAACCTTTGTCACAGCCTGTGGTGTTAGCTTTCTCAGCTGACGTCGGGGGAAATCGAGCGGAGCGGGAGCGATGGGCCGAGCAGAAGCACGTAAGGCGCAGCAGCAGCGCGGTGCGCGGCGGGCGCCGAGCGGACGCACCAAGGGCAGGGAGCGCTCCGGCGAACGCTCCGGCATACGCCGCTTCTTCACGTGGAAGAAGATCCTCGGCACGTTCTTCGGGATGATCCTGCTCGGCATGGCCGCGTTGGTCGGCCTCTACTTCTATGTGGAGAAGCCCGACCCCAACCAGCACGCGACGCTCCAGAGCAACGTGTACAAGTACGCCGACGGGTCGATCATGGCCCGCACCGGCGAGGTCAACCGCGAGATCCTGCCGATCGACAAGATCCCGAAGGACGTTCAGGCGGCGTTCATCGCCATCGAGAACAAGTCCTTCTACGAGGACCGCGGAGTCGACGTCAAGGGCCTGGCCCGTGCGGTGTGGAACACGGTCAGCGGCCAGGGCAAGGCCGGCGGTTCGACGATCACCCAGCAGTACGTCAAGAACTACTACCTGAACCAGGACCAGACGGCGTCCCGCAAGCTCAAAGAGCTGGTGATCTCCCTCAAGGTCGACGCCGACATGGAGAAGGACGAGATCCTCGCCGGCTACATGAACACCAGCTACTACGGCCGGGGCGCCTACGGCATCCAGGCCGCCGCGCAGGCCTACTACGGCGTCGACGCGGAGAAGCTGACCCTGGAGCAGGGCGTCTACCTCGCCGCCGTCCTCCAGGCCCCCAGCCAGTACGACCTGGCCGTCGCCGGCCCGAAGGCCAGGGACCTGGTCATGGTCCGCTTCAACGGCACCCTCGCCAACATGGTCGACATGGGCAAGCTGGACGCCGCCAAGAGCAAGGAGCTCAAGCTCCAGGAGCCGATCAAGCCCAAGCCCGCCCCCGGCATGGAGGGCACCGTCGGCTACCTGGTCCAGGCCGCCAACGACGAGCTCAAGAAGCAGAACATCCTCCCCGAGCAGATCACGGCCGGCGGCTGGACGATCACCCTCTCCATCGACAAGGAGAAGCAGGCGGCGCTGGACAAGGCGGTCCAGGACGAGCTGGAGTCCAAGCTCGACCGCAAGGACACCGCCAAGCGCCCCGTCGACCAGAACGTGCAGGCCGGCGCCACCTCGGTGAACCCGAAGACCGGCGAGATCGTCGCGATGTACGGCGGCACGGGCATCGCCGACCACTGGTCGAACAACGCCCTGCGCACCGACTACCAGCCCGGCTCGACTTTCAAGCCGATCGTGCTCGCCTCCGCCCTGGAGAACAAGGCGACCACCCAGGACGGCAAGGAGATCACGCCGAACGCGCTCTACGACGGCACCAGCAAGCGGCAGGTCGTCGGCAGCAAGATCCCCTTCAACCCGCAGAACCAGGACGACAAGGACTACGGCGACCCGTGGATCACGGTGCAGGACGCCACCAACTCCTCCGTGAACTCCGTCTACGCGCAGATGATCGTGGACGTCAAGCCGCCCAACGTGAAGAAGACGGCCCTCGCCCTCGGCATGCAGGACCGTGAGGGCTGGCCCGAGGACAAGCCGGCCATGTCGCTCGGCACCATGAGCGCCAACACCGTCGAGATGGCCGCCGTCTACGCCACCTTCGACAACCACGGCAAGAAGGTCACGCCGACCATCGTCAAGAAGGCCGAGCACAAGGACCGTGAGTTCACGCCGGTCGAGGCGGTCGGCGGTCAGGCGATCAGCCGTGAGACCGCCGACACGGTGACCAAGGTGCTCACCGGCGTCGTCAACGACGGCTCCGGCTCGAAGGTCAAGAGCAGCGCCTACGAGGCCGCCGCCAAGACCGGTACCACCGAGTCCAACGTGGCGGCCTGGTTCACCGCGTACACCCCGGAGCTCGTCACGGTCGTCGCGATGTTCGGCGAGGAGCCCGGCACGGGCAGGCAGGTCACCCTGACCGGCACCGCAGGCCTGGGGCGCGCGGGCGGTTCCAGCTTCCCCGCCGAGATCTGGAAGGCCTACACCCTGGCCGCGCTCAAGGGCGAGAAGACGGGCAAGTTCGACCTGTCGGAGGCGGACATGGGCGCGGTGGTCGTGCCGTCCCGCAGCGCGTCCCCCAGCCCGTCGCCGAGCCAGTCCTCGTCCAGCGCTCCCGCGAGCATCAGCCGGTCGCCGGAGAACACCCCGGACCCGAGCAAGAGCACCTCCAAGTCGCCGGACCCGAGCGCGAGTTCGCCGAAGCCCGACCCGAGCAAGAGTTCGCCGAAGCCGGATCCGAGCAAGAGCTCACCGAAGCCGCAGGACCCGCCGCCGCTGTTCCCGGATTCGTAGGCCGCGGACACGGACAGAGCGCCGCCCCGCAGTGTTCACACTGCGGGGCGGCGCTCTGTCGTGCGTGGTCCCGGCGTGTCAACGCCGCTCGTGCGCCCCCGGCAAGGCGAGCTCGAACCAGACCACCTTTCCGCTGCTCAGACGGGTGGCGCCCCAGCGGCGGGCCATCCGGTTGACCAGGAACAGGCCACGGCCGCCCTCGTCGGTGTCCCGGGCCCGGCGCTGGCGGGGCAGTTGCGGGGAGTCGTCGCCGACCTCGCAGCGCAGCACGTCCGTCCGCAGCAGGCGCAGGGTCACGGGCCGCTCCGCGTACCGGACGGCGTTCGTCACGACCTCGCTGACCAGTAGCTCCAGGGAGTCACTGAGCTCCTCCAGACCCCACCGGGTCAGGGCGCGGCGGGCGAACCGGCGGGCCCGTCCCGGAGCCGTCTCCTCCGGGTCCAGGAACCAGTACGCCACGTCACTGGGCGCGATCCCCTCGAAGCGGGCCGCGAGCAGCGCGATGTCGTCGTCGCGGTCGCCCGGCCCCAGCATGTCCAGGACGTCGTCGCAGAGGGCCTCCAGCGGCGGCGGATGGTCCAGGCCGGTCAGCTGGGCGGTGGTGGCCAGCCGCTCGCGGAGCTGCTCGATGCCGGTCCACACGTCGCGCAGGCGGGATTCCACCAGCCCGTCCGTGTAGAGCAGCAGGGTGGCCCCGGCGGGCGCGTCCAGCTCCACGGCCTCGAAGTCCACGCCGCCGACGCCGATGGGGGCGCCGGGCGGCACGCGCAACACCTCGGCGCGGCCGCCCAGGTGCAGCAGTACCGGCGGCGGGTGGCCGGCGTTGGCGATGGTGATCCGGTGTGAGACGGGGTCGTAGACGGCGTAGAGGCAGGTGGCCATGCGGTCGGAGCCGAGCCGTTGGGCCTGCTCGTCCAGGTGGTGCAGCACCTCGGCCGGCGGGAGGTCGAGCTGGGCCAGGGTCTGCGCGGTGGTGCGGAGCTGGCCCATGATCGCGGCGGAGGTCATGGAGTGGCCCATGACGTCGCCGACGACGAGCGCGACCCGGCTGCCGGGCAGCGGTATCGCGTCGTACCAGTCGCCGCCGACCCGTGCCGTCTCGGCGGCGGGCAGGTAGCGGGAGGCGAGGCGCACCCCGGTGGGCTGCGGGAGGCTGTCGGGCAGCATGGTGCGCTGGAGTTCGTCGGCGATGTACGCCTCGCGGCCGTACAGGACCGCCTTGTCGATGCCGAGCGCCGTGTGGGTGGCCAGCTGGGCGGCGACCAGGAGGTCGTTCTGCTCGAAGGCGGGACGCTCCGGGCTGCGCAGGAAGACGGCCGCTCCGATCACGCGGCGGCGCCCGCGCAGCGGCGCGAGGATGGCCCGCTGGCCGCGCGGAAGGGGATGGTCCGCGCCCAGCAGCTCCGGCAGCGCGGCCTTGGCGCCGGGGGAGGACCCGAAGACGGGCCGTACGCCGCGCAGCACCTCGGCGAGCGCGCCGCCGGGCCGGATCTCGCACAACTCGGCTGCGGGCAGGTCACCTTGCGGGCCGACCAGCGGCAACTGGCTGAAATCCAGCTCGCCGGTGGCCCCCGCGGCCCCGGCGGGGTCCGTGCCCGCGCTGGTGGTGCCGCCGCTGTCGGTGAGATCGTCGATCGGCCGGAGCCGGTCGGTCCGGCGGAGCCTTAAAACGACCGGGCCGACGGGGCGCTCGTCACCGACCGGGAGCGGGTCCCGGAGATACACGAGGATGGCGTCGGAAAACGTCGGCACGGTGGCCCGGCACAGGCCGAGCACGATCTCGTCGAGGTCGATGCCGCGGGCGATGCGGCGGGTGGCGGCGCCGACGAAGCGCAGCCGGTCGCCTTCGCGGCGCGCGACGGTGTCCCCGGTCGTGGCGACCGGTATCCCGGTCCCGCCGCCGTGGCGCCCGGCCGCGGCGGAGAGTACGTACTCCTGCTCCTGGCCGGCGGAGCCCTGCGGGCCGCGCGCGGGCCCGGGGAGGGTGCCGGCCTGCCCGTCGGGCTCCCGCGCGCTTCCCGCGGCGGCGGCGCGTGCGGCCTCGGCGTCGCGGCCCTGCGCACCGCGAGCGCCGGCGGCATCCTCGGCGGGGCCGGACGGTGCGGCGCCGGAGGGTTCGTGGCCGGAGGGTTCGCGGTCGAAGGGTGCGGTGCCCGCGCCCTGGGTGCCGGCGGGCTCGCCGGCGCTGCGCACGGCCTCGGCTCCGGAGGCTCCCGTCCCGGCGGCCCGGTCCTGTGCGCCGAGTCCGGACCCGGGCCGGCGGGAGGCCTCCACGGTCACCCGTACCGCCGGGTCCGCGCCCAGCGCGGCGGCGTCACGGCTGCGGGCCGCCGGGATGCCGGGGCGGGTGGCCTCGACGGCCGGGACGGGGGCCTTGCCGTGGCCGGGCTCGTCCGTACCCGCGCCGGAGGCGGCGAGGGCCGCGGCACGGGCCAGGTCGGCGCGGGCCAGGTCGGCGCGGGCCGGGCCGGAACCGGAGGGCAGCTCGGAGCCGCCCGGTGCCGGTGTCGCGGCGGCCGCGGCAGGCTGCGGGCCCTCCTGGGAGGTGGGGTACTCCGTCACGCGTGGAATTCCGTCCGTTTGCGCTCGATGTGCGCTGCACACAACTCGGTCAGTCGCGGTATACCCGCTCAGCGGCCGGGGCACCATCGCCCGCGATACCGCTTCCCCCTCGTTACCTCGTTCTGGGTTGACCTCCGGTCAAGTCCCGCATACGGCACGACACTTACGGATCTACGGCCCGAGCGCACCACTTCGGGCGCGCGACCTCGCGGAGGACGATCCTACGTTTGAACCCCGGGGGCACATCAAGGGTCTCATGACGTCATATGCGCCGGGGTGCGGTCCCAGTCCTCCGGCAGGACCGGAACCGTCCAGGCCGGATCCGGCCGCCAGTCCTGCCACCCGTCGGAGAACGGCGCCCCCCAGGCCTTGATCACATCGACCGCCGCCCGCCCGGCGGCCTGCACCCGCCGCGCCTGCTCCCGGTCCATCAGACCGGAGCGCTGGGCCTGCGCGAACTCGTCCTCGTCCAGCCACTTCCAGCTGCGGTCGGGATGCACGGCGATGTCCAGGAAGTGGTCCTCGGAGTCGACCCCGCCCGCCCAGCGGGCACGCGGCTCCTCCAGATTCACGTACCAGTTCTTGAACCGCCAGCCGCGCTCCCAGAACAGCCACACCGACCACGGGTCCCCGGGCCGGGCCAGCTTCAGCACACCGGTGCCGAACCAGCGCGACCGTACGGTGGTCCGCGGCGCGGTGTAGCGGGTGGCGAGCGGTTCCGCGTGCACGGGGGTGCCGTCCACGAGGACCGGTTTGACGCATTCGGTACCGGGGGCCATCCACACGGCCAGCAGCTCGGCGGTGTCCTGCACCACGGTCACCGGACGGCAGATGTGCACCTGGCCCTTCGCCGCCGGGGCGTGGTCGCGGTAGCGCCAGAGGATCTGCTCCCCGGGCGCCCAGCGCACGGCCCGCGCCTTGCCCCGCACGGTGGTCCGTGCCTCGCCCCGCACGTCACCCCGTGCCTCGCCCCGCGCCGCGCCGCCCCCCGCTGGCCTGAAGGTACCTGTCATGCGCAGATCTTAGGGCGGGGGCCCTCGCGCCCGCTGCGGTGCAGGTCACGGAGGCGTCGGGGGACGGTAATCGACCGAATCCGGACCCTGGGGGCGCCGCGCGGGGGGAGTTTCAGGGGCGCGTCATGCGCAGCACGTCCAGGGCCTCGTCCAGCTGCTCCAGGGTGAGGTCGCCGCGGTCGACGTAACCCGACTCCAGCACGACCTCCCGGATCGTCTTCTGCTCCGCGAGGGCCTTCTTGGCGACCTTGGCCGCCTCCTCGTAGCCGATGTAGCGGTTCAGCGGGGTCACCACGGAGGGTGAGGATTCCGCGTACTGCCTGGCCCGCGCCGTGTTGGCGGTGATTCCGTCGACCGTGCGGTCGGCGAGCAGGCGACTCGCGTTGCCGAGCAGCCGGATCGATTCCAGGAGGTTCCTGGCCATCACCGGGAGCATCACGTTGAGTTCGAAATTACCGGCCGCTCCCGCCACCGCGACGGCGGCGTCGTTCCCCATCACCTGGGCGGCGACCATCAGGACGGCCTCCGGCACGACCGGATTGACCTTCCCGGGCATGATCGAGGACCCCGGCTGGAGATCGGGGAGATTGATTTCGGCCAATCCGGTGCGCGGACCGGAGGCCATCCAGCGCAGGTCGTTGGAGATCTTGGTGAGCGAGACGGCGACGGTACGGAGCATGCCCGACGTCTCCACCAGCGCGTCCCGTGCCCCCTGGGCCTCGAAGTGGTTGCGGGCCTCGGTCAGCGGCAGGCCGGTGGTGGCGGCCACCTCGGCGATGACGGCGGCGGAGAAACCGGGCGGGGTGTTGATCCCGGTGCCCACCGCGGTGCCGCCCAACGGCAGTTCGGCGAGGCGGGGCAGGGCCGCCCGCAGCCGCTCGACGCCGTAGCGGAGCTGGACCGCGTACCCGCCGAACTCCTGGCCCAGGGTGACCGGGGTGGCGTCCATCAGGTGGGTCCGCCCGGCCTTGACGACCTGCTGGAACTCGGCGGCCTTGCGCTCCATCGCGCCGGCGAGGTGCTCCAGGGCCGGGATCAGCTCGCCGGTGACGGCGGCGGTGGCGGCGATGTGGATGGAGGAGGGGAAGACGTCGTTGGAACTCTGCGAGGCGTTGACGTGGTCGTTGGGGTGGACCGGGCGCCCCAGGCGCTCGGTGGCCAGGGTGGCGATGACCTCGTTGGCGTTCATGTTGGAGGAGGTCCCG
Source organism: Streptomyces sp. NPDC003038 (assembly GCF_040611115.1). Classification (NCBI taxonomy): domain Bacteria; kingdom Bacillati; phylum Actinomycetota; class Actinomycetes; order Kitasatosporales; family Streptomycetaceae; genus Streptomyces; species Streptomyces sp. NPDC003038. The sequence continues at coordinate 8,216 of NZ_JBEXNN010000021.1, read as the reverse complement.
GAACCGGTCTGGAAGACGTCCACCGGGAAGTGTTCGTACCAGCGGCCCTCGGCCACCTCGTCGGCGGCGGACCGGATGGCGTCGGCGATGTCCTGGTCCACCACGCCGAGGCGCGCGTTGACCACGGCGGCCGCGGCCTTGATCCGGGCCAGCGCCTGGATGTGGGCGTCCTCCAACCGCTGCCCCGAGATGGGGAAGTTCTCCACCGCGCGCTGGGTCTGAGCCCGCCATTTGGCGTGCGCGGGGACGCGTACCTCGCCCATGGAGTCGTGCTCGACGCGGTAGGCGTCGGCCTGCTGATCTTCCGTCATTTTCATGGCCTCCTCTAAAAGTTGAGCAATTGTCTTGTTCGAAGTGTTCCCAAGTCCCTTACCGGCCAGTAAATACCGGGGGTAACACAGACATCGGGGAGGCGTTCATGGCACGTGCACGTACGAAGCCCGGGCTCAGATCTACCTTCGCCGCGGTCGCGGCGTTCGCGGCCGCCCTCGGGGGCGTCACCGCCATCACCCCCATGGCCCAGGCGGCCACCCCCGCCGGCGCCGTCACCCCCCTCTCGCCAGAGCTGGAGGCGATCCGCGCCGCGGAGGCCACCAAGATCTACGGTGATGCGGCCATCCGTCCACTGAACGAACGCAAGACGGGCCTGATCTCGCTGGGCGACAGCGAGATTTCGGGCGAGGGCGTCGGCACCTACGACCCCGCGACCAATACGCCCACCAACCAGTGCCACCGCTCGCCGGACACGGCGATCCACCGCACCGGCATCCAGGCCGACCTGACCTTCAACGTAGCCTGCTCCGGCGCGTACAGCGGCAACATCAAGATAGGCGGCACCAAGCAGTACGCCGACGAGCTGGTGCAGAGCGACAGCCTCGCGATCAAGGCCCGCAACACCAGGATCAAGATGGTGCTGCTGGTCGCCGGGGCCAACGACGACCTGCAGTTCGGCCCGGTCATGACGGACTGCGTGACCCGCTGGGTGCTCAGCCAGGGCGCCTGCGAGCCCAAGTACGCCCCCGGCTGGCAGGCCCGCGTCGACGGCCTCAGGCCCAAGGTGGAATCCACCGTCGCGGACCTCAAGACCGTCATGCGCGGCGCCGGCTACGCCGACTCCGACTACAAGCTGGTCGTGATGGGCTACCCCAGCCCCATCGGCCCCGACTTCTACGACAACCCGAACTTCCCCGGCAAGCTGCCCGGCGGCTGCGCCGGCTACGACTCCGACGCCCGCTGGGGCCGCGACTACGCGGTGCCCGCCTTCGAGAAGGGCATGCGCCAGGCCGCCCGCAACTCCGGCGCCCTCTACCTGGACAACTCGCGGCTGTTCCACGGCCACGAGGTGTGCATGGAGGACGCCTGGGCCCGCGGTCTCTACCTGGACCTCGCGGACCACTTCCCGTGGGACGAGAACACCGCGCGCCAGTCGTTCCACCCCAACTCCCGGGGCCACGGGGCGTTCGCGGCGTGCCTGACCCAGCTCTACGACTCCGGCCTGCGCGAGGCCTCCTGCGCCGACCCGGCGAGCACCGGCACCCCCGTCCTGCAGGCCGGGGCCTGGGACGACCTGTACAGGCCCCTGAAGAACGAGGCGACCGGCAACTGCCTGGACTCCTTCGGCGGCTCCAGCGCCCATGGCACCAAGGTCGTGGGCTGGGACTGCCACGGCGGCCGCAACCAGGGCTGGTGGTACGACGCCGCCCGCAAGTCCGTCCACATCGAGCTGACCCATGACCGCTGCCTCGACGCCCCCGGCGCCGCCTACGGCAACGGCACCGGCCTGATCCTCTACAACTGCCACGGCGGCGCGAACCAGCGGTTCGTCCGCGACGGCGCCACCCTCCGCCCCGCAGCCGCACCGGGCATGTGCCTGACGGTCGCCGCCGCCCACGACCCGCTGCGCCTGCAGACCTGCAACGGATCCGCGAACCAGCGCTTCGTGTAACCGCCCCTTTCCCACCGGACCACCACACCCAGACCCCCCACACCCGGCCGGCGCACCCCGGCCGGGTGTCTCCATGTCACCTCGCGTCGAGCTGCTCGCGCACCGCGCGCGGCCGGTTGGTGATGATCGTGTCCACGCCGAGGCGCAGACACAGCTCGACGTCCTCCGGCTCGTCCACGGTCCACACCCGTACGGCCAGCCCCTTCGCCTTCAGCCGGGCCACCAGCCGCGGGTCCCCGCGTACGAGGTCGATGCCCGGGCCCGCGTGGCCGGCGTAGGGCGGGCGTACGGGCCTGATCCTGCGCTCCATCAGGTACACCGCGGGCAGGCCGGGCGCGAGCCGGTGCATGCGGGTCAGGGCGCCCCGCGAGAAGCTCATCACCTCGACGCGGCCGGTGGAGCCGTCGGCCAGCCCGTACTGCCGGAGCATCCGCACCAGTTCGGCCTCCAGGCGGCCGCCCGCACGCGTCGGGTGCTTGGTCTCGACGGCGAGCCCCACCGGCCGGGGCGCGGCCAGCGCCTCCCGGAGCAGATCCTCGAAGAGCAGCACCCGGGAGCCGGCGTGCGCGGCCCCCTTCCACGCCCCGAAGTCGAGGGCGGACAGCTCCTCGTAGGTCATCGCCGAGACCAGGCCCCGCCCGTCGGAGGTCCGGTCCACGCGCCGGTCGTGCACGCATACGAGCCGGTGGTCGGCGGTGAGCCGTACGTCGCATTCGAGGGCGTCGGCCCCGTCGGCGATGGCCTGCCGATAGGCGGCGAGGGTGTGCTCGGGATGCTCGTCGGAGGCCCCGCGATGCGCGACCACGCGCGTGGCGCGGGCGGTGCGGAGGGAGGGCGTCGTCGCTGCCATACGGGAATCCTTGCGAACCGGGGTGAACACACAGGCAGGGGGCTGTGACCCCGACGTTAACCGGATGCGGACGCCCTGCCGGGCAGGACGGGGCGACGCCGTGCCGGAGCCGACGACGGTGGCCTTGAGGCCGCCCTCGGCGGAGACCGTGGACATGAGCAAGGGCCCCTCTCCCGAAGGGGAGAGAGGCCCTCGGGGAAAGAGCGTCAGAGGCCGGGACCGCGCACCGGGATGTGGGTGAAGGTCGGCTCCGGGGCCGGGTTCTGGAAGAAGTCGTTGCCCTTGTCGTCAACGACGATGAAGGCCGGGAAGTCCTCGACCTCGATCTTCCAGACCGCCTCCATGCCGAGTTCCTCGTACTCCAGGACCTCGACCTTCTTGATGCAGTCCTGGGCGAGACGCGCGGCCGGGCCGCCGATCGAGCCGAGGTAGAAGCCGCCGTGCGAGCCGCACGCGTCCGTCACCTGCTGCGAGCGGTTGCCCTTGGCCAGCATGACCTTGGAGCCGCCCGCCGCCTGGAACTGCTCGACGTACGAGTCCATCCGGCCGGCCGTGGTGGGGCCGAAGGAGCCCGAAGCGTAGCCCTCGGGGGTCTTGGCGGGACCGGCGTAGTAGACCGGGTGGTCCTTGAGGTACTGCGGCATGCCCTCGCCCGCGTCCAGCCGCTCCTTGATCTTGGCGTGCGCGATGTCGCGCGCCACGACCAGCGGGCCGGTCAGCGAGAGGCGGGTCTTGACCGGGTGCTTGGTGAGCGTGGCGAGGATGTCGTCCATCGGCTGGTTCAGGTCGATGGAGACGACGTCGGAGGCCTCGGCCAGGTGCGCGTCCGTGGTCTCCGGCAGGAAGCGCGCCGGGTCCGTCTCCAGCTGCTCCAGGAAGACGCCCTCGGCGGTGATCTTCGCGGTGGCCTGGCGGTCCGCCGAGCAGGACACGGCGATCGCGACCGGAAGGGACGCGCCGTGGCGCGGCAGGCGCACGACGCGGACGTCGTGGCAGAAGTACTTGCCGCCGAACTGGGCGCCGATGCCGATCTTCTGCGTCAGCTCGAAGACCTGCTGCTCGAGGTCGAGATCGCGGAAGCCGTGGCCCAGGGCGGAGCCCTCCGTCGGCAGCTCGTCCAGGTAGTGGGCCGAGGCGTACTTCGCGGTCTTCAGCGCGTGCTCGGCGGAGGTGCCGCCGACCACGATCGCGAGGTGGTAGGGCGGGCAGGCCGCCGTACCGAGCGAGCGGATCTTCTCCTCCAGGAACTTCATCATGGAGGCCTCGTTGAGGACCGCCTTGGTCTCCTGGTAGAGGAAGGACTTGTTGGCCGAGCCGCCGCCCTTGGCCATGAAGAGGAACTTGTAGGCGCCGCCGTCGGTCGCGTACAGCTCGATCTGCGCGGGCAGGTTGGAGCCGGTGTTCTTCTCCTCCCACATGGTGAGGGGAGCCATCTGCGAGTAGCGCAGATTCAGCCGCGTGTACGCGTCGAAGATGCCGCGCGACAGGGCCGCCTCGTCGCCGCCCGAGGTCAGCACGTTCTGACCGCGCTTGCCCATCACGATCGCCGTACCCGTGTCCTGACACATCGGCAGGACGCCGGCCGCCGCGATGTTCGCGTTCTTCAGCAGGTCCAGCGCGACGAACTTGTCGTTCGAGGAGGCCTCGGGGTCGTCGATGATGCGGCGCAGCTGCGCGAGGTGCGCGGGACGCAGGAAGTGCTGGATGTCGTGGATGGCCTCTTCGGCGAGCTTGCGCAGCGCCTCCGGCTCCACCTTGAGGAACGTACGGCCGTCCGCCTCGAAGGTGGACACGCCCTCGGCGGTCACCAGCCGGTAGGGGGTGGTGTCCTCGCCCAGGGGCAGCAGGTCGGTGTACGCGAACGCCGGGCCGGGGGGGCGGGGGCTAAGGGACATGGGGGCCATTCCTCACTCGGCAGACAGCGCTGACGACCAATTGGCAGCGCAGTCCACCAGCGTAGGACCTCCCGGCGCGTGCGTGTCTGTGAGGTAAGGCTCACTCAGCAGTATCGCGATCTATCGTGTCTCGCTATGCTGGGTGGCGTGGACCTGGAAAAGCACCCCACCGCCCCCGCGCAGCCTCCCGCAGCCGCGCCCGTGCCGGCGCCCGTGCCGGCTGCCGCGCCCGCGCCCGCAGCCCCGCCCGCCGGACTGCGTGCCTCCGACGCCGACCGGGACCGGATCGTCCAGACCCTCGGTGACGCCCTGGCCGAGGGCCGGCTCACCGCCCAGGAGCACTCCGAGCGCCTGGACTCGCTGTACGCCCTCAAGACGGTCGGCGAGCTGGACGTGCTGGTGCGCGACCTGCCCGCGCCCGGCGGCGCCCGCGCCTGGGACGAGTACCCCGTGGCCGCCCCGGGTGCGCCCGCCGCGGCCGTCGGCCCCACCGAGACCGTGGTCGCCGTGTGCAGCAGCTCCGCCCGCAAGGGCCGCTGGCGGCCGGGGGCGCAGACCCGTGCGGTCTCGGTCATGGGCGACATCACCATCGACCTCACGGAAGCGGTCTTCGAGCAGCAGGTCACGGAGATCACCGTGACCTGCGTCCTGGGGAACGTCGAGGTGGTGGTCCCGGAGAACGTCACGCTCCGCGGCTACGGCAGCGGAGTCCTCGGAAACTTCGAGGTGGGCGGCGAGGGCCGCGCGGAGACCGATCCGCAGGCTCCGGTCGTGATCGTCCGTGGCTTCTCGCTGCTCGGCAACATCGAGGCGCGGCCCAAGCGCGGCGCGCGGCTGGTCGATCTGGCCCTCCAGCTGCGCAAGCGCGGGGAAGGGTAGCCCTCCGGCCACGGCCCCCGTCGTATTTCGGTCGAACCTCCCGCCCGGTGGCACGGGGCGCATAGGGGCGCGCACAGCGGGTAGGGACAGGTGCATCGTCTCTCGCTCGCGTATACGTCGTCAGGAGTAGACCGTGCCGCATCCGCCGCATCAGTCCCTGCAGGTCGCCGCCGTCCAGAGCCTTCAGGGGCGCGCGCTGGCCGTGCCGAAGCCACGGGTGCCGGCCAGGGTGGAAGACGGCCCATGGCATGCGGAGGCGGTGTGCCGCCGCGACGAGGCGGGGCTCTTCTTCGCGCCCTCGAAGGAGCCGACCGCGGCCCGTCTCTCCCGCGAGGAGGCCGCCAAGCGCGTCTGCGCCCGCTGCCCGGTGATGGTCGCCTGCCGCGAGCACGCGCTGCTCCAGCCGGAGCCTTACGGGGTGTGGGGCGGGCTCACCGCGGCCGAGCGCCGGGTGGTGCTGGCGCGGATGCGGCGCAGGTCGGCGGAGCTGCGCCAGGGCCCGGGAGCCGAGCCGATAGCGGCCGCGGGCTGAGCCCGGGGCTGGGCTGATCCCGGGCGGGCTGATCCCGGGCGGGCTGAGCCCGGGCCTGCGGGGTCACCGTACGGGCCAGGGCCCGCGCCCTCGGCCCGTACGCGCGAGCCCTCGTAAGACGCCCCGAAGGAAGTCCCCAAGGGAAGTCCCGTAGGAAGAACGCCAGAGGGGCGGTCCCCGCCGCACGCGGGGACCGCCCCTCTGTTCTGCCGCCCGCCCGCTCTACTGGGCGCGGTCGAAGTCGATCGCGCTGTAGGCGCGGAGCTTCGCCAGGCGGTGGGTCGAGTCGATCTGCCGGATCGTGCCCGACTTCGAGCGCATGACCAGCGAGGACGTCGTCGCGGTCTCCGAGCGGTAGTGGACGCCGCGCAGCAGCTCGCCGTCCGTGATGCCGGTGGCGACGAAGAAGACGTTCTCGCCGGACACCAGGTCGTGCGTGGTCAGGACGCGGTCCAGGTCGTGGCCGGCGTCGAGGGCGCGACCGCGCTCGGCGTCGTCCTTCGGCCACAGCTTGCCCTGGATCGTGCCGCCGAGGCACTTGATGGCGCAGGCCGAGATGATGCCCTCGGGGGTGCCGCCGATGCCGAGGAGCAGGTCCACGCCGGTGCCCTCACGCACGGCCATGACCGAGCCCGCGACGTCGCCGTCCGAGATGAACTTGATGCGCGCGCCGGTCTCGCGGATCTCCTTGACGATGCCCTCGTGGCGGGGGCGGTCCAGGATGACGACCGTGACGTCCTCGACGGCCATGCTCTTGGCCTTGGCGACCCGGCGGATGTTGACCGAGACGGGGGCGTTGATGTCCACGAAGTCGGCGGCCTCGGGACCGGTGACGAGCTTGTCCATGTAGAAGACCGCGGACGGGTCGAACATGGTGCCGCGGTCGGCGGCCGCCAGTACGGCGATCGCGTTCGGCATGCCCTTGGCGTTCAGGGTGGTGCCGTCGATCGGGTCCACGGCGATGTCGACCTCGGCACCGGTGCCGTCGCCGACCCGCTCGCCGTTGAAGAGCATGGGGGCTTCGTCCTTCTCCCCCTCGCCGATGACGACGACGCCGTTCATCGAGACGGTGGAGATCAGGGTCCGCATCGCGTTGACCGCGGCGCCGTCCGCGCCGATCTTGTCGCCGCGTCCGACCCACCGGCCCGCGGCCATGGCTGCGGCCTCCGTGACACGGACGAGTTCCATGGCGAGGTTGCGGTCGGGGGCTTCGGGAGAGACTTCGAGCTGGGGCGGCAGGTTGTGCTCGGTCATCGGAGCGCACCTTTCTGTACGGCGACGGCCGGGAAGTGAGGGTGCTTGAACTCTATCGGTACGTCGATAAATTGAGCAGGGCGGGTCACGTATGAGCGGAATATCGGTCAGTCGATTGGCCTGAGCGGACATCTTGCGGCTCTCGGGGGGCGGGTGCGGGGGCGCCGCGCCGACCCCTGCGACGACCCCGGGAATGATCGCCCCCCGCTGATGCGCGACGATGGTCCCGTGGCAGGTATGAAAGGCAAGCAGACGGTCTGGGACATGGTCCGGTCGCTGGCGGTGATCGGCGTCGTCGTGGCGGGGATCTACCTCTTCGTCCCCCATGACGAGAAGGCCGATCCGACGCGCACGGTCGACTACCGCGTCGAGACGATCACCGCCCGGCGCGCGGCGCCGTACCCGGTGGCCGCGCCCGCAGGACTTCCGGCGGAGTGGCGGGCGACCTCGGTGACGTACGAGCGCAAGAACGCCAACGCCTGGCACCTGGGCTTCCTCGACCCGCAGCAGCAGTACGTGGCGGTGGAGCAGTCCAGCGACGTCTCGGCGAAGTACATCGGCAAGGTCACCCGGCAGGCGAAGGCCACCGGGCAGACGGAGCAGATCGGCGAGCTGACCTGGGAGCGCTGGGACGGCGAGAAGTACGACGCCCTCGTCCGGCAGGAACAGGGTCACGTCACCGTGGTGACCGGGACGGCGTCCTTCGAGCAGCTGGGCGCGATGGCGGCGGCGCTGGAGTTCAAGCAGGGCGGCTAGCACTCGTCGCCTCACCATGCGTAACGGGCCGTGCGGGGGGGGGGGCGGGCGGCCGGGCGCCCCGGGCGGGACGGGGGGTGTGGGGGGGGGCGCCCCAACGCCCGG
>NZ_JBEXNN010000020.1:0-116002 GCF_040611115.1 Streptomyces sp. NPDC003038 | reverse complement strand
TACTGCAGGGGGGACCCTGTGGGAGAGTAGGACGCCGCCGAACGATTATTGTGGGAAAGCCCCGCACCTTATGGTGCGGGGCTTTTCTGCGTTCCCGGCCCGTTCTTGTGACGTCCGGTGCGTCGGGACGGTGTCGGCCGCTTCGGCGGGCTGACGATGTTCCGCCGTTCGTCCGTTCACCAGCACCGGGTTGCCCTGAGCCCGCACTGATCGCTCGTAAGGTGGGGTGATGGGATATGACCTCATCATCTTCGACAACGACGGCGTGCTCGTGGACAGTGAGCCGGTCGCCAACACCATCCTGGCCGGGTACCTGACCGAGCTGGGGCACGCGACCTCCTACGAGGAGTCGCTGCGCGACTACATGGGGGCCGCCGTGCACCGGGTGCACGACCTGGTCCTGGAGCGGACCGGGGAGCGGTTGCCCGCCGACTTCGACGAGACGCTGCACGCGAGGACCTTCGCCGCGTTCGAGCGGGAGCTCAGGCCCGTGCCCGGTGTGGCCGAGGTGCTGGCTGAGCTGTCCGCGCAAGGTGTGGCGTACTGTCTCGCGTCGTCCGGGAGCCACGAACGGATCCGGGTCGGGCATCGCAGTGCCGGGCTGGGCGAGTGGTTCGAGGAAGAGTGGATCTTCAGCTCCGAGGACGTGGGACGCGGGAAGCCGGCTCCGGATCTGTTTCTGCATGCCGCCCGGGAGATGGGCGTGGACCCCGCCCGGTGTGTGGTCGTCGAGGACAGCCGGCTCGGGGTGCAGGCCGCGCGGGCGGCGGGGATGGACGTCCTGGGGTTCACCGCCATGACGCCGGCCGGGACCCTCGCCGGTGCGTCCGCCTGCTTCGGGGAGATGAAGGAGCTGTACGGGCTCCTCGGACTGGCCGTCTGACCGATTCGTTCTGTGATCGCTCTACCCACCGGTAGGGCAGGGGCCTACGCTGACCCGCCATGACGGCAGACCTGCGGCTGCGCCGTGGGCGGGGCTCACTCGGGTTCAGCTTCTTCGTGCAGGGCGTGACGTTCGCCCTCCTCGTGACCCGGATTCCCGCCATCCAGAACCGATACGGGATATCCGACGGGCTGCTGCCCGTCTTCCTCGCCGCCGTGCCGATCCTCGCCGGAGCGGCGAGCGTGGCCACCGAGCACCTGGTGAAGCGGGTGCCGCCCAGTGCCGTCCTGCGATGGGCGCAGCCGCTCGTGCTGCTGTCCCTCCTCGGTGTCGGAGCAGGCGGCGAGATGTGGCATGTGGCGGCGGCCCTGGGGGCGTTCGGGCTGTCGGTGGGTGCGCTGGACGCCTCGATGAACATGCTCGGGGTCAGCCTGCAGCGGGCGTACGGGCGCAGCATCATGCTCGGGTTCCACGCCGCGTACAGCCTGGGAGGGATCCTGGGGGCCTCGGCGGCGTGGGCCGGGGCGCACTGGCGGCTGGACCTGGCTACGTCCTATCTGCCGGCCGTGGTCGTGCTGTTGCCGCTCGCGCTGCTGGGGAGCCGGCGCTACGTCGATGCCCCGGCCGAGCCCCGTGCAGGGGTGCGGGGGCGGCCGGACAAGGGGGGCAAGCTGCTGCTGCCGCTCTGCCTGGTGATGGCGTGCGCGTACATCGGGGACTCGACCGTCGCGAACTGGAGTGCCAAGTACCTCCAGGACGTGCTCGGGAGCTCCGAGCAGCTGGCGACGGTCCCGTACAACGTCTACATGGTCACCACCCTGATCGGGCGGGCCGTCGGGGACCTGGGTGTGCGGCGCTTCGGGGCCGCGGCCGTGGTGCGGGGCGGGACGCTGGTCGCGGCCGCCGGGTTCGCCGTCGTGGCCGCGGCGCCGGGGGCGTGGACGGGGATGCTCGGCTTCACGCTCGTGGGGATCGGGCTGTGTGTGATCGTGCCGCAGACCTTCGCGGCGGCCGGGCGGTTGTTCCCGGGGAGTTCGGACACCGCCATCGCCCGCTTGAACATCTTCAATTACGTCGGCTTCCTCATCGGGTCGCCGCTCGTCGGGGGTATCGGGGACGCCTGGAGCTACCGGGGCGCGATGCTCGTGCCGATGGGGCTCGTCCTCGTGACACTCTTCTACGCCCGTTCGTTCGGCTCCGACGAGGCCCGATACGGTGTCGGGCATGAGCGGGCGCGCGCTGTTGATGTGGGACGAGGCGGTCACGGGGTATGACTTCGGGCCGGGCCATCCGATGGATCCGGTGCGCCTGGCGCTGACGATGGGCCTGGTACGCGCCTTCGGGCTGGACCGGGCCGTGGAGGTGCGGGCGGCCCGCGCGGCGGGGGACTCGACACTGCGGCTCGTGCACCGGGAGGACTACGTCGCCGCGGTGCGGCAGGTGTCGGCCGATCCCCGTGCGGCGGACGGGTCGTACGGGCTCGGGACCATGGACGATCCGGCCTTCCACGGGATGCACGAGGCGTCCGCCCTGATCGCCGGGCAGTCGGTGGCGGGCGCGGAGGCGGTGTGGCGCGGGGAGGCCGCGCACGCCGTGAACTTCGCCGGGGGTCTGCACCACGCCATGCCGGGCGGGGCGGCCGGATTCTGCGTGTACAACGACGCGGCCCTCGCCATCGCGCGGTTGCTGGAGCTGGGCGCCGAGCGGGTGGCCTACGTGGACGTCGACGTCCATCACGGGGACGGCGTCCAGGCGGCCTTCTGGGACGATCCCCGGGTGCTGACCATTTCGGTGCACGAGCATCCGCGGACGCTGTTCCCGCAGACGGGGTGGCCCGAGGAGACGGGCGGGGCGGCGGCCGAGGGGTCGGCGGTGAACGTGGCGCTGCCCGCCGGCACCGGGGACGAGGGATGGCTGCGGGCCTTCCACGCGACCGTGCCGGAGCTGCTGGCGGACTTCCGGCCGCAGGTGCTGGTGACGCAGCACGGGGCCGATACGCACGTCGAGGATCCGCTAGCGCACCTGGCGGTGTCCCTCGACGCCCAGCGGGCGGTCCAGGAGGCCTGTCACGCGCTGGCGCACGAGCATGCGGCCGGGCGGTGGCTGGCGCTGGGCGGCGGCGGGTACGCGGTGGTGGACGTCGTACCGCGGTCGTGGACGCACCTGGTGGCGATCGCCGCGCACCGGCCGGTGGACCCCGAGTCGGCGGTCCCGGCCTCGTGGCGGGACGAGGTGTACGCGCGGACCCGGCAGGTGGCGCCGGCCCGGATGACGGACGGGCGGGCGCCCGGCTGGCGGGACTGGGACGAGGGCTACGATCCGGCGGACCGGACGGATCAGGCCGTACTGGCGACGCGGCGGGCCGTCTTCCCGCTGCGCGGGATGCTCGCCTGAGTAGCCTGCGTTACGCCGACTGTGGGGCGGTTCCGGTGAATTGATGAACCGCCAGTTCCGGTGGGGCAGCATCGGAGGGTGTTGAACACCGGCGCGTTGCGTGCGCATCTGCTGGCCGCCCGGTTGGCCGGGACCGTCGCCACTTCCCGGGAGGAGAGCCTGCGCAGTTACCGGCTGTTCGCGGCGCGGGATCCGCGGGTGCTGCTGGGGCTCGATCCCGAGCGGGGCTGGGGCGAGCGCGATGTGCTGCGGCTGATGGCGGACAAGTGCGGGGTCTCGGCGGATCCGGCGCATGTCAGCGGGCCGGACGTGATCGACCCGGAGCGGACGGTGGTGGCGCTGGAGGCCTTCGCGGGGCGGCTGCGCGAAGCGGCCGGGGCGCGGTCGCCGGTGCTGTTCGGGACCGGTCATCCCCACCGCCTCCTGGGCTTCTACGCCGTTTTGGCCCGCGCGATGACGGCGGCGGGATGTGTTGTCCTCACTCCGGCGCAGGGGGTGAGTGTCGACATGGCGACCCGGTTCGGCGTACGCACGTACAGCATCGATTACGTACGGGGGGTCGCGCTGGTGCGGGAACCCGGCGTGCGGGCACCGGGGAGTGCGACCGGCGCACACACCCATTCGCCGCTGCCGGTTCGGATCGCGCTGGGGGCGCTGGCGGATGCGGGAGGGCCTCTGCCGGAGCTGGTGGTGGGGGACCACGGATGGGTCTGCGGCGCAGGTCAGCTCGGTGTGGAGGCGATCGGGCTGGCGGACACGGATGATCCCGCGCTGTTCGTCGGGGAGGCCGAGGGGCGGGTCTCGGTGGCGGTTCCGCTTGATGACGCGGTTCGCGCGGACCACTACCGGCCCCTCGCTCGCTATGTACTCAATCGGGCGAGGATGTCGGGTCGGCAGGAGTGGCTGTAGCTCCTCTTCCCCACTCGTATCACGCGCCCCTACTCTGGGAGTGAGCGTGCGACGACGAGGAGTAACCGGAGGGGAAGCCGGTGCCCGTCATGCGCGGAAGGTCAAGGTGTGTCATGGCTGCTGGCGAGAGGCCTCTCAGCGAGGTTCAGTTCCTGACCGTGGCGGAGGTCGCCTCGGTGATGCGAGTGTCAAAGATGACCGTGTACCGGCTGGTGCACAACGGTCATCTGCCCGCAATCCGGGTGGGCCGGTCCTTCCGGGTCCCCGAGAACGCGGTCCACGAGTACCTCCGAGAGTCCTATGTGGGGGTGGAATCGGCCTGAGACTGACGCTCGCGACTCCCTCGAAGGGCTCGGATTACAAGCTCAGAGCTCGGGCGGGTAGGCTAGGCCGACGTAGGTCGTGTGGGCCCAGACGCCCCGCACCGTTCCCCGCTGGCGCGGGGATGTTCCGAGAAGTGAGCGAGGGTAGTCGTGGGCTCTGTTATCAAGAAGCGGCGTAAGCGGATGGCCAAGAAGAAGCACCGCAAGCTGCTCAAGCGCACCCGCGTTCAGCGCCGTAACAAGAAGTAAACGGCAGCTGTACGTGTTCTCCGCAGCCCCTCCACCATTCTGGTGGGGGGGCTGCGGTGCAGCCGGAGACGGTTGTTCCTACTAGGGAGGCGCTGAGCTCGTGGGCAAGGTCGTACTCGTCACCGGGGCTGCCCGGCAGCTGGGAGGCCGCTTCGTGCGGCGGATCCAGCGCGATCCGGAGGTCGAGCGGGTCATCGCGGTGGACGCGGTGGTGCCGCCGCACCGGCTGGGATCGGCCGAATTCGTCCGTACGGACATCAGGCAGTCGGCGATCGCGCGCGTGCTCGCCGAGCACGCCGTGGACACGGTGGTCCACTTGGCGGTCACCGGGGGCAGCGCGGGGACGGGCGGCGCGCACAGCGCCGTCAAGGAAACGAACGTCATCGGGACGATGCAGCTCCTGGGAGCCTGCCAGAAGTCCCCGACGGTACGACGGCTCGTGGTGAAGTCCAGTACCAGCGTGTACGGGGGCACCTCGCGGGATCCGGCCGTCTTCACCGAGACCACGCAGCCCAAGTCGCTGCCGGCGGGCGGCTTCGCCAAGGACGCCGCCGAGGTCGAGGGATATGTACGGGGCTTCGCGCGCAGGCGGCCCGATGTCGCGGTGTGCGTCCTGCGGTTCGCGAACATCCTGGGCCCCTTCGCGGACTCGGCGCTCGCGGAGTACTTCTCCATTCCCGTGATGCCGACCGTGCTGGGCTACGACCCGCGGTTGCAGTTCGTGCACGAGGACGACGTGCTCGACGTGCTGCGGCTGGCGGCGGGGGAGCCCAAGCGGGGGACGCTGAACAGCGGGACCTTCAACATCGCGGGCGACGGCGTGCTGTTGCTGTCACAGTGCTCGCGGCGGCTGGGGCGGCCGACGCTTCCGCTGCTGCTGCCCGCGGTGACGTGGGCCGGCTCGGCGCTGCGCGCGGTCGGGGTCACCGACTTCTCGCCGGAGCAGATAAGGCTTCTGACGCACGGCCGGGTCGTGGAGACCACGCAGATGCGGGAGGTGCTCGGCTTTGAGCCGATGTACACGACTGCGGAGGCCTTCGCCGACTTCGCGCGGAGCCGGGGGCGCGGGCTGCTGCCGCCGGAGCGGTTGGGGCGGGCCGTGGAACGGGTGGCCGCCATGCTGAAGGTGGACGGCTTGGATGTCGGGGGCGATGTGGCTGAAGGAGCGAAGCGATAGTGGCGGACGCCAAAGTCATTCCGTTCGACGAGGACCGGCCGCGCCGGCGGCCCGTGGGGCGGCGGGTGCGGATCGCTCCGCCGGCCGGGCCCGTAGCGGCCCGGCCGGTGGTGGAGCAAGTGGCGGAGCCGGCCGCCGAGGAGGCGGGCGGCGACAGCTGGGAGAAGCGGATCGCCGGCGGGCTGGCGTTCCTGCGGCGGCGGATCACCGGGGAGTACGAAGTCGACGACTTCGGCTACGACAAGGAGCTGACGGACCAGGTCCTGATGTCCTTGATGAGGCCGCTGTACGACAAGTACTTCCGGGTCGAGGTCAAGGGCATCGAGAACATCCCGGCGGAGGGCGGCGCGCTGATCGTGGCGAACCACTCGGGGACACTGCCGCTGGACGGGCTGATGCTCCAGGTCGCCGTCCACGACCACCATCCGGCGCAGCGGCACCTGCGGCTGCTGGCGGCGGATCTGGTGTTCATGCTGCCGGTGGTGAACGAACTGGCGCGCAAGGCCGGGCACACCCTGGCGTGTGCGGAGGACGCGCAGCGGCTGCTGGAGGCCGGGGAGCTGGTCGGTGTGATGCCGGAGGGCTTCAAGGGGATAGGGAAGCCGTTCGGTGACCGGTACAAGCTCCAGCGCTTCGGGCGGGGCGGGTTCGTGTCGACGGCCCTGAGGGCGGGGACGCCGATCGTGCCTTGCTCGATCGTGGGGGCGGAGGAGATCTACCCCATGGTCGGCAACGCGAAGACGCTGGCGCGGCTGCTGGGGATTCCGTACTTCCCGATCACGCCCACGTTCCCCTGGCTGGGTCCGCTGGGGGCGGTGCCGTTGCCGACGAAGTGGACGATCCAGTTCGGGGAGCCGATCCCGACGGACGGGTACGCGCCGGAGGCGGCGGAGGACCCGATGCTGATGTTCAACCTGACGGACCAGGTGCGGGAGCAGATCCAGCACACGCTGTACCGGCTGCTGGTGCAGCGGCGGTCCGTCTTCTTCTGACCGAAGCCCCCCGGATCCGGCGCCCGAAAAGCCGGCGAGGCCGTATCTGCCCCGCCGGCTTCTTCGGCGTGCTATTGCCCGGCGTCCTCCGCGTTGATGCCCAGGCCCGGGAGCAGGCCCGGGAGGAGGGGCGGGAGGGTGATGTCCGGCTTGGGGATGTCCGGGGTCGCCGGGGTGGCCGGGGCCGAGGGGCCCGTGGGCGGGTTGAGCAGGTCGCCCGTACCGCCCAGGAGCCCGTCGGGGGGCGCAGGCCGCGCGCTGCCCGAGGGGGGCGGCGTGGGACTGCCGGACGGCGTGCCGGAGGCCGGAGCCGACTGCTGTGTGCCGCCGGGGGTGCCCGGCTTGGCCGGGGAACCGGGCGAGCCGGAGCCGCGGGTATGGTCCGGTGCCTTCGGGAGCATGCTCTGGAGCGGCGCCACGTCATCGTCTATGGCCTGGAAGACCGACTCCACCTCACCGCCCACGTCCGTGAGCTGCGCCGGCAGCCTCTCCCGCAGCTTGCCCCACGCGTCACGGTGGGAGCGGGAGAACGACGACAGCTTCTGGATCGGGCCGAGCGAGCCGTCCCGTTCGTAGGCTGCCTGGAGGAGACGGTGGCCCTCCTCCGCGTCGTGTTTCACGCCCGCCAGCGCGCGGCGGATCGCGCCCAGGGACTCGTGGTCCAGGACGCCCGTCCGGCCGCGTTCCATGAGCCGGCGGGCTTCCGACAGACGGTTCGAGGCCTGGTCGAGATAGAGCTCGCCCCGGTCCGCGTCCTCGTCGGCCATTCCCAGCTTGAGGTCCTCCATGCCCCGTTTGACGGGGTAGAGGTGGTCACCGGGCAGGGCGTCGGAACTGGCAGCGGCCACTCCGCTGAAGGCCCCTGCCGCCACACCCACGGTGAGGCCCCCTGCCGCGATGCCCTTGGACCAGCGGGAGCGGGGCCGCAATTTCCGGAGCGTGGCCGCCCGGTGGGCGCCGCGGCCGGTCCGCTGTTCGGGCATCTGAGGGTCCGGGGCGGCAACGCCCCCGGCCCTCTCCTCCAGCACCATGGCCTCCATGGCGGCGACGAGCTGGGCTCGCTGCACCACTTTGACGTCTGCGTCCAGTACCGGGCGCGGCATTTCACCGAGCGCACTCGCCAAGGCCAACAGCCGGTCGTGGTCGGCAGGTTCGGCAGGTGCCTCGGACTGCTCGGCCGCCGGGTCCGGTTCTGGAAGATCGGACGGGGTCCGATCCTCCAGGGCCTGGGCGAAGGCGTTCGCCCGCCGGTGCGGAGTCACGTTCGCGATCACTGGCGGCACCTCCTCTCGTCATGACGATCGACTCCCCAGGGTGTCCGGAAGGTTGCCTTCCTTGAGCACATCCACCCTTTCGGGTGAGCGGCTTCGAGCAAGGCTTGTCCACAGGGAGCCTGCATTCCGCACAACGAGCGTCGCGGCACTTGGGTTACGGACGAAGGATGATCGGACCACAGCGTCATCGAAGGGTCACCGGATGTGAGTGAGGGCAGTCAGCGGGCGTCGTCCGGAAGGAGCCGGGCCAGCGTGCGGACGGCCCGGTACTGGAGCGTCTTGATGGCGCCCTCGTTCTTCCCCATCACCCGGGCCGTCTCGGCGACCGACAGGCCCTGCAGGAAGCGCAGGGTCACGCACTCCTGCTGCTGCGGATTGAGTTTCCGTACGGCCTCCAGCAGGGCCGCGTTGGAGAGGGACTCCAGGACGGAGTCCTCGGGGCTGCGCTCGACCTCGTTGGCGTCGAGCATCTCGCCGGTGGTGACCTCCAGCCGGAAGCGGCTGGACTTGAAGTGGTCCGCCACCAGGTTGCGGGCGATCGTCACGAGCCAGGCGCCGAAGTCGCGGCCCTGCCAGGTGAAGGTGGAGATGCGGCGCAGCGCGCGCAGGAAGGTCTCGCTGGTGAGATCCTCCGCCGTCGCTTTGCCGCCGACGCGGTAGTAGATGTAGCGGTAGACCGTGTCGCTGTACTGGTCGTAGAGCCGGCCGAAGGCGTCGGCCTCGCCGGCCTGGGCGCGTTCGACCAGGTCCATCATGCGGGCCTGGTCGCTGTCCGCGGTGGGACGGCGGGGGGCGGCCTGCGTGCTCGTGCCGGCTGCGCCGCTTGAGGCTCCTCCCGCGCGGCCGCGTCTGCCCACCGTCGCTCCACCGTCGGTCAGGGCATAGCAAGGACCGGCCGGACCGAGGCCGGCAGGGACCGCGGCGGCGAAGGCAGGGACGGCGTACGCGGTGGGGACGAAGCCGCGCAGGCGGTCGATGACCGTTGCGCGCAGCGTAGCCAGGCCCGAGGCGTCAACCCCGACAGGTGGGTACACGGGACTCCCAGAGGCAGAGCTTCCATCACGTGCAGTGCGGAACCGTTCACCCGTCGTGGCGACAGATGAGCGGTGGCATGCGTTTGAGGAGAATAACGCTTCGTACAGGCAGCGCTACACCCAGTTGCTCAAATCACCGGTTCCGACACTTCTGTTGCCTGTCGAGGGCATATTCAGTCGCGGTTGGTGATCGATTCCTGATCACTTGGATACGCGGAATGGCAGCTTCCATGGTGGCTCGCGACCGACCCGGGCATGCCGGAGTGCCGCACCGGGAGTGCGGGTAGAGGTGAGGGAATGCCCGCGGTCCCGGCCCCGTGAGGGGCGGGAGGGGGACCGGCCGGGCGGGGGCCCGCCGTTGCTACTTGCGGCGGCGGTGCAGGGCGACGGCGGCGGCCGCGCCGCCCGCGATCGCGCCGACGCCGGCGGCCGCCGGGACGCCGACCTTCACGGCCTTGCGGCCGGTCCGATAGTCGCGCAGCCGCCAGTCGTGGGCCCGGGCATGCTTGCGCAGTTTTGTGTCGGGATTGATCGCGTACGGATGTCCGACCAGCGACAGCATCGGGATGTCGTTGTGCGAATCGCTGTACGCCGCGCACCGTTCGAGGTCCAGGCCCTCGGCCGCGGCCAGGGCGCGGACCGCTTCCGCCTTGGCGGGGCCGTGCAGGGGCTCGCCGACCAGGCGGCCCGTGTAGACGCCGTCCAGGGATTCGGCGACGGTGCCCAGGGCTCCGGTCAGCCCGAGCCTGCGGGCGATGATCGTGGCCGTCTCCACGGGAGCGGCGGTGACCAGCCACACCTTCTGGCCGGCGTCGAGGTGGGCCTGGGCCAGGGCGCGGGTGCCCGGCCAGATCCGCTCGGCCATGTACTCGTCGTAGATCTCCTCGCCGATGGCCATCAGCTCGGAGACCTTGTGCCCCTTGACGATGGACAGGGCGCTGTCGCGCGCGTCCTGCATGTGCTCGGGGTCCTCGACCCCGGCCAGCCGGAACCAGGCCTGCTGCCAGGCGAAGCGGGCGAGCTCGCGGCGGCGGAAGAACTCCCGCTTGTAGAGGCCGCGGCCGAAGTGGAAGATCGCGGCGCCCTGCATGACGGTGTTGTCGAGGTCGAAGAAGGCGGCGGCGAGATCGTCCCCGGCGACCGGGAACGCCGGCGCCTCGGGCGCCCGGGGTGCTTCTGTTCCGGCTCCGGTGAGAGGTGGGGCTTCGGCCAGCGCGGTCTTGCGGGCGGCCTCGGCCGAGGCCTCGCCTGCCAGTACGCTCCGCGCGGTCGCGGAGCGCCTACGGGGGGTGAGCCATCCGAGAGCGGCCATGCGGTGAGCATAGCCACTGTGTTCGGGAGTTCCCGAACCGGCCGGATGCGGAGGCGTGAACTCCTCGGGGCGCTGTCGTGACGCCGGGGAGCGGGAGAATGAGGGCATGAGCCCTTTGTTGCGCCGTAAGGAAAAGAAGCGTCCCGAAGAGCGGATGGTGACGCTGATCGGGAAGCCCGGATGCCATCTGTGCGACGACGCCCGGGAAGTGATCGAGAAGGTGTGCGCCGAGACGGGCGCGCGCTGGGAGAAGAAGGACATCTCGCGGGACGAGGAGCTCTACCGGCTGTACTGGGAGCAGATTCCGGTGGTGCTGGTCGACGGCGAGCAGCACACCTTCTGGCGGGTGAACCCGGACCGGCTGCGGCGGGCGTTGGAGGGCTGAGTCGCTTCCCGGTTACCATCATGGGCGATTTATGGGGACTCGGGGGCGTATCTGTGAGGAGTGTGTGCGGTTTTGCCCCCCTTGGGTTTTGAACGGGTTCGGCGTAGCGTCCGTTCCCGCCCGGCGTGTCGGACGCGCGTGACCCCGGTCACTTTGCTTGGACAAAGCGGACACCATCTTTGTGCACGCGTTCACAAAGGCATAGCCTGCTGTCGACGGGGCGGTCCTGGGACAAGTGGCCGCCTGCAGCCCCGCTCATCCCGCAGGAGCATCGTGGCAACTGGCCGAACTCACCGACCGGCGACCCGCAGCCGAGGTATTCCCGAGGCCACTGTCGCCCGGCTTCCGCTGTACTTGCGTGCCCTCACCGCGCTCTCCGAGCGATCGGTGCCCACGGTGTCCTCCGAAGAGCTCGCGGCCGCCGCCGGAGTCAATTCCGCGAAGCTGCGCAAGGACTTCTCGTACCTGGGTTCCTACGGCACGCGCGGCGTCGGCTATGACGTGGAATACCTCGTCTACCAGATCTCCCGCGAGCTCGGGCTGACCCAGGACTGGCCGGTCGTCATCGTCGGCATCGGAAACCTCGGCGCCGCTCTCGCCAACTACGGCGGTTTCGCCTCCCGCGGATTCCGTGTGGCCGCGCTGATCGACGCCGACCCGGCCATGGCCGGCAAGCCGGTGGCCGGGATGCCCGTGCAGCACACCGATGACCTGGAGCGGATCATCGAGGAGAACGGGGTCTCGATCGGCGTCATCGCGACGCCGGCCGGTGCGGCGCAGCAGGTCAGCGAGCGGCTGATCGCGGCCGGTGTCACCTCCATCCTGAACTTCGCGCCGACGGTGCTGTCCGTGCCGGACGGCGTGGACGTACGCAAGGTCGACCTCTCGATCGAGCTCCAGATCCTGGCCTTCCACGAGCAGCGCAAGGCCGGCGAGGAAGCGGCCGCCGCCGCTGCCGCCGGCGGTCCCTCCATGGGCGGCGCCGCGCCGGCCGCGGCCGTGGTGCCGCCGGCCGGACGGGCCGCCGCCGTGGCGCGCAAGGGCGGTCCCGAAGGTGATGTGCCGGCGGTGATGCCGGCATGAGCCTGCTCGTCGTAGGGCTGAGTCACCGCAGCGCACCCGTCAGCGTGCTGGAGCGCGCTTCGCTGTCCGCCGACGCCAAGGAGAAGCTGCTGCACGACACCCTCGCCGCGGAGCCTGCGGCGGAGGCGGCGGTGCTCGCCACGTGCAACCGGATCGAGCTGTACGCGGACGTGGACAAGTTCCACGCCGGCGTCGCCGAGCTCTCCACGCTGCTGGCGCAGCACAGCGGTGTCGCGCTGGAGGAGCTCACTCCTTATCTCTACGTGCACTACGAGGACCGGGCGGTGCACCACCTGTTCTCGGTGGCGTGCGGGCTGGACTCCATGGTCGTCGGCGAGGGGCAGATCCTCGGCCAGATCAAGGACGCGCTGGCGCTCGGGCAGGAACAGCACACCGTCGGCCGGCTGATCAACGACCTGTTCCAGCAGGCGCTGCGGGTCGGGAAGCGGGCGCACTCCGAGACCGGGATCGACCGGGCGGGGCAGTCGCTGGTGACGTTCGGGCTGGAGCAGCTCGCGCTGCGGGTTCCGGTCGAGAAGTGGGCGGCCGGGAAGCGGGCGCTGGTGATCGGGGCCGGGTCGATGTCGTCGCTGGCGGCGGCGACGCTGGCGCGGGTCGGCTTCGCCGAGATCGTGGTGGCGAACCGGACCGCCGAGCGGGCGGAGCGGCTGGCCGAGGTCCTGGTTGCCTCGGGCACCGGGGTCGCGGCGGTGGCGATCCCCATGGCGGATGTCGCGGATGAGCTGACGCGGGTCGATGTGGTCGTCTCGTGCACCGGTGCCACGGGCCTTGTGCTGACCGCCGATGACGTGCGCGGCGCCGTGTCCTGGGGCTCCGCCCCAGACCCCGCGCCTCAAACTCCCCCAGCTACCGCTGGGAGGGGCCCCCGGGCGGGGCTGGATGCCGATGTGGTGGCGCGGCTGGCTGCCGCCGCGCTGACGCACGGGCGGCTCGCCGACGGGGGAGCCGCGCGGACCGTGAGCGTGCCCGTGGAGGCCGACGGGTGTCCCGTCGGGCCCGACGGGCGGTCGGCGCTGACCGGTGTGGACGCCAACTCCCTAGAGCTGCACGGAACCTGGGCCGACCAGGGTGAGGCCGCCGCACAGCGGCAGCCCCGCAGGACGGTCAGGAACCAGGCCGATGGGGCGACCGTGCGGCTGGCGCTGCTGGACCTGGCCATGCCCAGGGACATCGACGCCGCCGTGCACCGGATCCCGGGCGTACGGCTCGTGGACATCGAGTCGCTCGCGGAGGCGTCGGCCGACGCGCCGATGGCGGCCGACGTCGACGCCGTGCGCTCGATAGTCACCGGGGAAGTCGCCGCCTTCGGGGCGGCGCAGCGGGCCGCGCACATCACGCCCACCGTCGTCGCACTGCGGGCCATGGCGGCCGAGGTCGTGGCGATGGAAGTGGCGCGGCTCGACGGGCGGGTGCCCGACCTCGACGAGCGGCAGCGGGCCGAGGTCACCCAGACCGTGCGCCGCGTCGTCGACAAGCTCCTCCACGCGCCGACCGTGCGCGTCAAGCAGCTCGCGAGCGAGCCCGGCGGCGCCGGGTACGCGGAGGCGCTGCGCGAACTCTTCGATCTCGACCCGCAGACGGTGGCTTCCGTCAGCCGGGCGGATGCGACGGCCGATCAGGCCGATATGAACGACGACTCAGGACGGGCATCATGAATCCACGTCTCGACCAGCCCCTCCGGCTCGGCACGCGACGCAGCAAGCTGGCCATGTCCCAGTCGGGCCACGTCGCCGACGCGGTACGGGCGATCACCGGCCGTGCCGTGGAGCTCGTGGAGATCACGACCTTCGGTGACGTGTCGCGTGAGCACCTCGCCCAGATCGGCGGGACGGGCGTGTTCGTCACGGCCCTGCGCGACGCGCTGTTGCGGGGCGAGGTCGACTTCGCCGTGCACTCGCTGAAGGACCTGCCGACCACGCGGCCCGACGACCTCGTGATCGCGGCCATGCCGCGGCGTGAGGACGCGCGGGACGCGCTCGTCGCGCGGGACGGGCTGACCTTCGAGCAGCTGCCCGACGGGGCCCGGGTCGGTACCGGGTCGCCGCGGCGGATGGCCCAGCTCAACCACCTGGCCCAGTCGATGGGCAAGCGGATCGAGACGGTGCCCATCCGCGGCAACGTCGACACCCGGATCGGTTACGTGCGCGCGGGCGAGCTCGATGCCGTCGTGCTGGCGGCCGCCGGGCTGAACCGGATCGGGCGCAGTGATGAAGCGACCGAGCTGCTGTCGGTCGACAGCGTCCTGCCGGCTCCGGGCCAGGGTGCCCTGGCCGTGGAGTGCCTCGCGTCCGACGCGGACCTCATCGCCGCGCTCGGCGAGCTCGACGACCCGTACACCCGGGCCGCCGTGACCGCCGAGCGTTCCCTGCTCGCCGCCCTGGAGGCCGGCTGCAGCGCACCCGTGGGCGCGTTCGCCGACCTGTTGGCCGACGGGCAGATTGTCAATGAAATGCGCCTGCGCGGCGTCGTCGGCACGCTCGACGGCTCGACGCTGGTGCAGCTGTCCACCACCGGTCCCGTGCCCCAGTCGTATGACGAGGCCATGGCGCTCGGCCGCGAACTCGCGGACGAGATGCTGGCCAAGGGCGCGGCCGGTCTGATGGGGGAGCGAGCGCTTTGAACCCCACAAGTCCGACCACCTCCGCTTATCCGGCCGTCGCCGCCCACGGACACGTCACCTTCCTCGGTGCCGGCCCCGGCGACCCGGGTCTGCTGACGCTGCGCGCCGTCGAGGCGCTCGCCGCCGCGGACGTACTGATCGCGGAGCCCGAGGTGCTCGAGGTCGTACGGGCGCATGCGCGTGCGGGTGTCGACACGCCGCAGCTGACGGTAGCTGACGAGGTGTCAGCAGCCGCCGGGGTCCCGGTGATCCGGGACGCGGCCAATCTTGTCATGGAGGCCGCGCGGTCCGGCAGGCGGGTCGTCCGTGCCGTCACCGGCGACCCCGGGCTCGACGGCAACACGGCCGAGGAGATGCTCGTCTGCGCCACCGCGGGCATTCCCTTCGAGGTCGTGCCCGGCATCCCCACCGCCGTCGGGGTGCCCGCGTACGCCGGTGTGCCGCTCCGGGACAAGCGGGGCGACGACAACGGCGTGCGCTTCGTGGACGCGAAGAACGCGTCGGCGCGGTGCTGGAGCGAGGTGGGGGCGAGCGACGGGATACTCGTCGTCTCCGCGACGCTGGAGACCGTGTCGAGCGCCGCCGCCGAGCTGGTGAGCGCCGGGCGCAAGCCCGACACGCCGCTGACCGTGACCGTCGCCGGCACGACCACGCGGCAGCGGACCTGGTCCGCGACCCTGGGCACGATCGCCCAGGTGTTCAAGCAGGGCAAGGTGCTGCCGTCGCCCGAGGGCGCCCGGCCGGTCATAGCCGTGGTCGGTGAGCACAGCGCCGCCGCGCGGCGCGAGGAGCTGGCCTGGTTCGAGTCGAAGCCGCTGTTCGGCTGGCGGGTCCTCGTACCGCGGACCAAGGAGCAGGCGGCCTCGCTCTCCGACCAGCTGCGTTCGTACGGCGCCGTGCCGCACGAGGTGCCGACCATCGCCGTGGAGCCGCCGCGCACCCCGCAGCAGATGGAGCGGGCCGTGAAGGGCCTGGTCACCGGGCGGTACGAGTGGATCGCCTTCACCTCGGTCAACGCGGTGAAGGCCGTGCGGGAGAAGTTCGAGGAGTACGGGCTCGACGCGCGGGCCTTCGCGGGGATCAAGGTCGCCGCCGTGGGTGAGCAGACGGCCGCCGCGCTGGTCGAGTTCGGCGTGAAGCCGGACCTGGTGCCGAGCGGGGAGCAGTCCGCGGCCGGGCTGCTGGAGGACTGGCCGCCGTACGACCCGGTCTTCGACCCGATCGACCGCGTCTTCCTGCCCCGGGCGGACATCGCGACCGAGACGCTGGTCGCCGGGCTGATCGAGCTCGGGTGGGAGGTCGACGACGTCACCGCCTACCGGACGGTGCGCGCGTCGCCGCCGCCGGCGGACACGCGGGAGGCGATCAAGGGCGGTGGCTTCGACGCCGTGCTGTTCACCTCGTCGAGCACCGTCCGCAACCTCGTCGGGATCGCCGGCAAGCCGCACAACGTGACCGTCATCGCGTGCATCGGACCGGCGACGGCCAAGACCGCGGAGGAGCACGGGCTGCGCGTGGACGTGCTCTCGCCGGAGCCGTCGGTGTCGAAGCTCGCGGAGGCGCTGGCCGAGTACGGTGCGGCGCGCCGCGACGCGGCGAAGGAGGCCGGCGAGGCCGTCTTCCGGCCGAGCGAGCGGCGGCCGGGCGCGCGCAGGCGTCGTACGACCTGATCGCCGGAAGTGAGCGGAGCGGGGCCCGGACGCCGAGCGTCCGGGCCCAGCCCGTCCCGCCGGTCGGGGCGGGCCCGGCCGGACCGGGGGGACGGGCCCTACGCTTGTTCCGACTGTTCTCGATGCTCGAAGAGGCGACTACAAGATGAGCACGTACGGATCCTTTCCCGGCTCGCGGCCCCGTCGGCTGCGCACCACCCCGGCGATGCGGCGGATGGTCGCGGAGAACCGGCTGCATCCCTCGGACCTGATCCTTCCGGCGTTCGTACGGGAGGGCATCACCGAGCCCCTGGCGATCTCGGCGATGCCGGGGGTCGTCCAGCACACCCGGGACACGCTGCGCAAGGCCGCCGTGGAGGCGGTCGAGGCGGGGGTCTCGGGGATCATGCTGTTCGGGGTGCCGGCCGACGAGAACAAGGACGCGCGGGGTACGGCGGGCACCGAGCCGGACGGCATCCTCCAGGTCGCGATCCGTGATGTGAGGGCCGAGGTCGGGGACGACCTGGTGATCATGTCCGACCTCTGCCTCGACGAGTACACCGACCACGGGCACTGCGGGGTCCTCGACGAGCACGGCCGGGTCGACAACGACGCGACGCTGGAGCGGTACGCCGAGATGGCGCAGGTCCAGGCCGACGCCGGGGTCCACGTGGTGGGCCCCAGCGGCATGATGGACGGCCAGGTCGGCGTCATCCGGGACGCGCTGGACGAGACCGGGCACGAGGACGTCTCCATCCTCGCGTACACGGCCAAGTACTCCTCGGCGTTCTACGGGCCGTTCCG
Organism: Streptomyces sp. NPDC003038; assembly: GCF_040611115.1. Classification (NCBI taxonomy): domain Bacteria; kingdom Bacillati; phylum Actinomycetota; class Actinomycetes; order Kitasatosporales; family Streptomycetaceae; genus Streptomyces; species Streptomyces sp. NPDC003038. The sequence goes on along the minus strand of NZ_JBEXNN010000020.1, from coordinate 98,893 downwards.
GGAGGCCGTCGCCTCCTCCCTCCAGGGCGACCGCAAGACGTACCAGCAGGACCCGGCCAACGCCCGGGAGTCCCTGCGGGAGCTGGCGCTGGATCTTCAGGAGGGCGCCGACATGGTGATGGTCAAGCCGGCGGGCCCCTACCTCGACATCCTGTACCGGGTCGCGCAGGCGGTGGACGTCCCGGTGGCCGCCTACCAGATCAGCGGCGAGTTCGCGATGATCGAGGCGGCGGCCGAGAAGGGCTGGATCGAGCGGGACCGGGCCGTCCTGGAGACCCTGCTGGGCATCAAGCGGGCCGGCGCCGACACGATCCTCACCTACTGGGCGACCGAGGTCGCGGGCTGGCTGCGCGCGGCCCGCTGACCGCCGACCGTCGCGTCAGCCGCGGCGGTTGACCGCGGAGAGCAGGGCCTGGGCCGAGGCGAGGCCGGCGGCGTCGCGCTCGGTCGCGGCCAGGCTGTACGTGATCTCGGCGAGCAGGACGGAGAGCCGGCCGTCGTTGACCCGGGTCAGCGGCTCGGAGCCCTCCCACACGGCGTCGCGTACCGCGTTCTCCGTGATGCAGCCGACGGGGGTGGAGGCGGTCAGCAGCCGCTGGGCGATGCTGCGTTCCAGGTCGGTGGGGACCCAGGCGCCGGTGTCGAGGTCCTTGGCGAGGTCGAGGGTGCGCTCGCGCAACGAGGTCAGCGTCATGAGGTGCTCCTTGAAGGGTGGGCGAGGGCCCGGATCGGGACGATCCGGGCCGTCATGCCGGGGGAGGGCAGGTCCCGCAGGACCAGGGAGTGCGCGCGGATGCGGTTGCCGCCCGCGACGGTGACCGGGCCGAGGACGCAGGCGCCGACGCCGATGAGGACGTCGTCGCCGATGACGGGATGGCGGCGGGCGGCGGGGTCGCCGGTGTGGGTCCAGCCGCGGGAACCGAGGGTGACGCCGTGGTACAGCGTCACGTCGTCGCCGACGCGGGCGGTTTCGCCGATGACCACGCCGAAACCGTGGTCGATGAAGCAGCGCCGGCCGATGCGGGCGCCTGCGTGGATCTCCATGCCCGAGAGCAGCCGCCCCGCGAGGGTGAGCAGTCCGGCGGCGAACCGGTGGCCGCCCGTGTGGAGGCGGTGGGCGGCCCGGTGGAGGGCCAGTCCGTGCCAGGGCGAGTGCAGCAGCGCGTCGCGCCGGCGCGGGCGGGATGGGTCGCGCGCGACGACGGTGTCCAGGTCCTCGCGGATCTGGCGGAGGAGGGAGATCCGGCTCCTGTTCGCGGTCACGGCCGCTCCAGCCGGTTGATGCGGTACATCGTGCGCTGGAAGAGGTCGTGCGCGGTGAGGGAGGGATGGCGGTCGGGTTCGCCGGCCGGGGTGCAGGAGCGCAGCGGGGTGAGCACCGTCCAGGGGGTGGGGTGGCAGAACTGTACGAGGGAGAGCCGGCCGCCGCGCTGGTCCGGTGCGGCGACGACGCGGTGCGAGGCGGCGCGGGCGAGGCCGCCGGTGAGGCGTTCCAGGACCATGCCGACATTGAGTACGGCGTACCCCTCGGGCACCTCCACCGGGGTCCACCCGCCGTCCATGCGTACTTCGAGGCCGGCGGCGGTGGCCCGGGGCAGCGCGGTGATCAGGTCGAAGTCCTGGTGCTCCACCATCCAGATGTGGTCGGCGGAGGGTGCCTGCTCCATGGGCGGGTACCAGGTGGCGCGGTTGACGACGGGGCCGTCCTCCAGCATCTCCTCGAAGTAGCCGGGGGCCGCGCCGAGTGCCCCGGCGAGCCGGCGGACGACGTCGAGCTGGAACCGGGCGGTCCGGGCGTGGAGTTCGCCCAGGGTCTTGCCCATGCCGGGGACCAGGTGGTCGGGGAAGTACGGCTGCGGGTAGCGGGCGGGGTAGCGCTCGCGCAGCGGGTGGCCGGCGGGCAGCGGGGCGCCCCAGTGGAACAGCTCCTTCCAGTCCGGGGCCCGGCCCTTCTCACCCTTTTCGACCAGGGGCGGGAGGTAGCCGGACTGACCGTTGGCGCCGGGTATCCGGCAGTCGGCCTTGACCTCGGCGGGCAGCTCGAAGAACGCGCCGAGCTGTGCGTACGCCTCGTCCAGCAGGCTGTCCGGCACCGTGTTGCGCACCAGGAAGAATCCGTCGCGCAGGGCGGCGCGGATGTGCTGGTCGTCGGCGCGGGCGTCGAGTGCGATCTCCTTGAGCACGGCCTGGGTCTCCTCTCGTGAATCCCGTCTCAGAGCGCGGCGAAGGACAGGGTCAAGTACTTGAGCCGGTGGCCCTCGTACTCGAAGTGGCGGTCGATCTCCAGGCGGCCGGTGGAGCGGAAGCCGCAGGATTCGTAGAGCTCGACCACGAGCTCCTCGGTGAGCCACCAGTTGAGGCGGCCGTCCGCGAGGGGGTGCGGGGTGATCTGTCCGTCGGGGGAGAGGAACACGCTCACGACCCAGACGCCGCCGGGGCGCAGCATCGTGCGGCCGTGCTCCACCCAGGCCGCCCAGTCCTCGCGGCGCTGGTGGTGCAGGCAGCCGTTGTCGACGAGCAGGTCCAGGCCGTGGGCGCGGAAGCTCAGGAAGTCGCCTTGGTGGAAGCGGATCGTGCCGTGCTCGACCTCCGGGGTGTCCCATACGTCGAGCAGGTCCAGGCCGGTGACGTCGGCCTCCAGCCATTCGGCGAGGGAGGCCGTCTGCAGGCCGCGGCCGCAGCCGATGTCCAGGACGCGGGCGGGGCCCGCGCCGGGCGCCGTCTCGTCGGTGGGGGCGGCGGCGATCGCGAAGTGCGTGACGCGGTCGTTGGTGGTCGTCCCGGACCAGGAGTCGCGGTTGTCCTTGTACCACTGCTTGAAGGAGTTGCGGACGATCTCGCGGTAGCCGCAGTAGTTGCGCTCGGCGGTCACCGCGGACCCTCCCGACTCGGTGGCGTGGGTGGGGGTGGCGCGGGTGGCTTGGGTGACTTCGGTGGCCGTCCGGGCGTCCGTGTCGCGGTGCGCCGGGACGGTTTGGACCGCGGTGTCAGTTCGCTGCGGCATGCTCCCACTCCTCGATCGTTCCGCGGCCTGCGACGACCGCGACGGCATTGCGCCCTGGCGGGCCTTGGTCGACTTCCGCGGAGGCACTGAGCCAGGCGCCCGCGCCGCTGCCGGACACGGCGATGCCGTGTTCCCGGCGCAGGTGGCGCATGGCCTGGAGGGCCTGCGGATAGGCGATGTCGGTGTAGCTGAACCAGCCCTCGGGGAAGGCGGAGATCAGGGGCTGGCGGATTCCGTGGCCGAGTCCTCCGGTACCGCTCATGCGGGGGGCTCCGTCGGGGGCGCGCTCGTCGCCGTAGACGGCCTCGGTGGGGAAGACGGCGAGATAACGGCAGTGCGGCCACGCTCCCTTGAGGGCCATCGCGGTACCGGCGAGGCTGCCGCCGGTACCGACGGCGGCGGCCAGGGCGACCGGCTCCACGCCGTATCCGGAGAGCTGGCCGATGATCTCGGCGCCGGTGTGCTCGCGGTGCATGGCCGCGGCCTCGGCCGCGCAGTGCTGGAGCAGCAGCCGGCGGTCCTCGCGTTCGGCGACGCGGACGGCCTCGTCCATGGAGCCGAGGAAGCCGGTGCCCGGGCGGGCCCGGGACACCTGGGCTCCCTGCCGGCGCAGCGAGGTGATCAGCCGGTCGGAGACCCCGTACGGGACCACCAGGTGGAGGTCCAGGCCGAGTTGGCCGCACAGGTCGGCCAGGGCGACGGCGAGGCTGCCGCCCGAGTACTCGACGAGGCGCAGGTCGGGGGTGCCGGCTCGGGCCACCGCCGCGCACAGAAGGGCGTACGCGGTACGGGACTTGACGGTGCCGGAGGTGTTGGCGGACTCCGCCTTGAGCCAGATGCGGCCGCGTCCGGCCCGGCTGGGGACCGGGACCAGCGGGGTGTCGCCGATGCCGGGGCGCAGGGCGGCCAGCCGGGGCAGCAGCCGGTGGGCGGCGGCCTCCAGCGGTGCGAAGGGGGCGGTGAGGTCGGACAGCGCCGGGGCGCGGCCGGCGAGGACGCGGCTGATGTCCTCGAAGCCGGGAGCGGCCGGCCGGGCCCGGGTGGCGGTCGCCGTGGCGGGCGTCATGAGGGCCGCTCGCCGGTGGCCAGGCGGAAGCCCACGGGGTAGAGGGGGCCGGGGAAGGCGCCGTGGCGGCGGCGGGTGCGGGTGAGGTCGCCGAAGCGGGAGAAGGATCCGCCGCGGGCGACGCGGTAGGTGCCCATCGTCTCGACCAGGTGGTCGGCGACGTAGGGGCCGCCGGGGTAGGGGACGTAGTCGTCGGCGGTGAACTCCTCGACGTTGCCGCCCATGTCGTGGGCGCCGTACGGGGAGCGGCCGGCCGGGAACGCGCCGACCGGGGTGGTCGTGTGCACGCCGGACTCGCGGGTGTTGGCGGCGGCCGGGTCGAAGCCGCCCGGCCAGGGGTAGGGCAGGCCGTCCGGGCCCTTGGCGGCGTGCTCCCACTCGGCTTCGGTGGGCAGCCGCCACGGGTGGCCGGTGCGGGTGGTGAGCCAGGCGGCGTAGGCATCGGCGTGCTCGGGACGGATGCCGGCCACGGGGTGGTTGGAGCGGTCCCAGGGGTAGGCGCCGAGGTACCAGGTGGTGGGGCGCTCCTCCAGGCCGGTGTCGGCCAGGAACTCCCGGTACTCGCCGTTGGTCACGGGGTACGTGGCGATCCAGAAGTCGGCGAGCTCGACGGTGTGCTCGGGGCACTCCTTGAGGATCCATTCCTCCTCCACGCCCGCGTGCGCCCAGGCGGCGGTGACGTATCCGGACTCGTCCCGCGGGAGGCCGATGCGGACCGCGCCGCCGGGGACGAAGCGTGCCGAGGGGTTCGCCCCGCCGGCGGGGGAGGGGATGCGGGGGTCGCCGATGAGGCCGAGGACGGCGCCGGCGGTGAGCCGGTCGGCCAGGGCGAGTTCCGGGTCCTCGACGGCGACGGCCAGCTGGCGCGGGTCGGCGCCGGGCAGGCCCGCCGGGTGGACCCGTGCCGGGTCGGCGAGGTCGGCGTACTCCTTGAAGTGCGGGGAGTGGGCGAGGTCTTCGAGCTTCATGCCGCGGTCTCCTGAAGCAGGGTCAGGTTGTGCCCGCCGAGCTCGGCCTTGGCGGAGAGGTAGCGGGCGTTCTCGGAGGTGACGTACACGCCGGTGGGGATGACCTCGGTGATCTCGATGCCGTGGGCGCGCAGCTCCCGGACCTTGTCCGGGTTGTTGGTGAGCAGGCGGATGCGGGTGAGGCCGAGGGCGCGGAGCATCGCGGCCGCCGCGCCGTAGTCGCGTTCGTCGTCACCGCGGCCGATCATGCGGTTGGCGGCGAAGGTGTCGTAGTCCTGCTGCTGGAGGACGTACGTGTCGAGCTTGTTGTAGAGGCCGATGCCGCGGCCCTCCTGGCGCAGGTAGAGGACGGCGCCGCCGTGGTCGGCGATGCGGCGCAGCGCCTCGTCGAGCTGGGGGCCGCAGTCGCAGCGGGCCGAGCCGAGGACGTCGCCGGTCAGGCACTCGCTGTGCAGGCGCACCAGGGGGGCTTCGGCGGCCGGGGCGGCGGCCGTCACCGTGGCGGGCGTCACTGCGGCGGGCGCGGAGGGAACGGCGGGCGCCGTGGGAACGACGATCGCGAAGTGCTCGCCGGGGTCCGGCAGGTCGTGGAAGGTGATGAGGTCGGCGCTGCGGTCCCGTACCCGCGCGAGCGTGATGGGCACGCGGGCCCGGACCGTCGCGAGGACGGCTCCCGGTGTGTTCGTCCGTGTCGTCATGCTGCCACCTGCTTCCGGCCCGCGGCCTGTGCGATGTCGTCGATGTGGAGGAAGTGCTCGATGTGGGCGGCCCCGTGCGGGTACGCGGCGACGAGGGCGATCCGGCCGTCCCAGCCGGCGACGGCGACGCGGCCGTCGGCGAGCCGGAGCATGCAGGACAGGCCCTGGCCGAACTCGGCGAGGACGCGGCCGGAGGCGAGGGTGCCCGCGGAGTCCGCCCAGTCGACCTGCCAGGTGTAGAGGTTGAAGTCGTAGGAGCCGGCCAGCACGGTGGGCCGGTCGGGGTCGCCGAGGAGGGCGACGCACTTGACGGACTCGTCGGAGCCCAGCAGCGTCTGCACCTGCCCGGCGCTCCAGCCGCCGTTCGCCGTGCGGGCGAGCCGCCCGACCTTGACGGTGTGGTCGCGCGACGCGCTGGCGGCGACGGAGCCGTGCAGGGCGGCGACGGCGTTGACGAGGTTGCCGTGCTCCCACAGCGTGGTGCGTCCGCGCAGGCCGCCCGCCTCGATCGTGCGGTCGGTGGCGGCGGACAGGAAGCCGCCGCCCGGGAGCGGGGCCAGGGACTTGACCGATCCGCCGTGGGCCTCGACGCGCTCTTCGAGGCGGAGCGTGCGCGGGTCCAGGACGAGGAACTCGCCGTTGTAGGTGCCGGCGACGACGCGGCCGCCGTCGACGGTGAGGGAGGGGATGGGTGCGCCCAGCCGCTCGCTGTACGCGCGGGCGCCGTCGTAGCGGATGACCTGGCCGGAGTAGGTCCCGGCGTAGATGGTGTCGCCGTCGGTGGTGAGCGAGAGGATCGGGCCGTCGGTGAGCTCGATCGCCGTGACCCGCGGGCAGGTGTCGCCCGCGCCGCGGATGGCGAAGACGGTGCCGCAGTCGCCGCCGACGAGGAGCTCCTCGCCGCGCGCCGCGAGGGCGTTCGGGCCGTGGGTGGCGCGGTCGGGGCCGGACAGCTCGCGGGCGCCCGCCATGTCGTACAGGTGCGGGGCGTTGCGGAAGGATCCGGCGGCGACCAGGCCGTGGGCGGCGGAGACCGAGCGCGGCCACACGCGGCGGTCGGCGACGGTGTGCAGCCGCTCGCCGGCCCGGGTGAACCAGTGCAGGGAGCCGTCGTAGGCGCCGACGACGAAGGCGGAGTCGTCCTCCGCCCAGTCCACCGCGCGGGCGGCGGAGGTGGATACCTCGACGGTCAGTACGTGGTCCAGCTCGCGGGTGAGGAGGTCGACGGAGCCGTCGTCGCGGGCCACGGCGAGGAGGTCGCCGGTACGGGACCAGGCGCAGCCCTCGATGGAGGAGTCGTAGTGGCGCTTGCGCGGGGTGAAGGAGCCGTCGCGGCCGGCCCGGGCCGAGGGGTCGCTGACCGCGACGAGGCCGTCCTCGCCGACGGTGGCGGCCAGGCCCTCGGCGCTGACCGACACCATCATGCAGTGCGCCTCGTGGGAGCCGACCTCGGTGAGGAAGGTGCCGTCGAGGGCCGACCACAGGGTGGCGCGGCCGTCCTCGGAGACGCAGATCAGGCGCTCGCCGTCGGGCAGCCAGGCGACGGAGTTGATGTCGTCGGTGTGCCGGGCCAGAACGTTGACGAGGGCGGCCGGGCCGGTCCGGGGGATGCGCCAGATGCCGACCGTCTTGTCGGCCGAGGCCGTGGCGAGGAGGGTCGGATCGGCGGGGTTCCAGGCCGAGGCGTTGACGAGCCGGCGGTGGCGCAGGGTGGCCGCCTCGGTGGGCCGCGCGGGGTCATCCGTATTCCAGACGATCACCGTTCCGTCGTAGGAGCAGGTGGCCAGGCGCGAGCCGTCCGGACTGAAGGCCACGTGGGTGATCGGGGCCGAATGTCCGGTGCCGGATTTCGGAATGTCGATGGTGCGCACGCTGTCTCTGTCCTTTTCCTCGGCTGCCTCTCCAGTTCTCTGAACTGCAAATTAGGGCGCGTGGGCGGGTCGGACAACGGGCTTCTCGTCAATGTGGGAAGTCGCCGAACCTGATGTATTCGAAAACTTTTGATTGGCGTGTGTGTGCAGGTCAGCCGGTGTCGAAAAGGGATTCGGGCGGGAACGAAACAGGAACGGCACGGGAAGACGTGATGGAGTGCAACGCGGTTTTCCTTTGCCGCTTGCCCCGCGCTCCCCTGCCCTTGATGCTGCGAGGGAAGAAGAGGACTCAAGGGGCTGAGCGCATGCATGTTGTTCTGCTGGAGACGGCATCCATCAGAGGTTTTGACATCGTCGCCGAAATGGCCGACGACGGAATCGAGGTCAGCTTTGTCACGGAGCGCCTGGACGCCTACCGCGGCAAGCCCGGTTTCGAGCTGATCGCACGGGCCGCGCGGGTGGTGGAGGTACCGGAACTGGCCGGCTGCCAGGACCTCGCCGCCAGGCTCGACGGCAGGCTCGGCCCCCACCGCCCCGACGGCGTGATCTGCCGGGACGAGGTCCACCTGCACAGCGCGGCGCTCCTCGCCCGCGACCTGGGTCTGCCCTACGAATCGCTGGAGGCGGCGCGGCTGCTCGGCGACAAGGCGGCCGTACGGGAACGGCTCGGGAAGGCCGGTATCGGCTCCCTGCGCTGGCGCCGGGCGGTCACCGAGGAGGAAGGGCTGGCGGCGGTCCGGGAGATCGGCCTGCCGTGCGTCGTCAAGCCGACGGCGGGCGGCTGGTCGGTCGGGGTCACCGTGGCCTGGACCTGGGAGCAGGCGGCCGGCGCGCTGGCCGAGGTGCTCGGCGTACCGCTGGGGCCCGGCGGGGAGCCGCCGGTCGCCCTCGTGGAGGAGTACGCGGTCGGACGCCACGTCAGCGCCGAACTGCTGGTGCAGGACGGGCGCACGGTCCTGCTCGGCTTCGGGGAGCGGATCCCGGCGCCCGCCGGGACCACGGCCGAGCTGGGCGGGCACTTCCCGGCCCGCTTCGAAGGGCTGGGCGCCGCGCGGCGGTTCGTCCTCGACGCGGTCGAGGCGCTGGGGATCCGGGCGAGCGCGCTCCACGTGGAGCTGCTGATGACGCCCACCGGGCCGGAGCTGATCGAGGTCAACGGCCGGATCGCCGGGCACGTGGTGACCCGCCAGATGTCGCTGGCGCTGGGCCGTTCCATCGCCCGGGACCTGGTGGCGCTGGCCACCGGGACGCCGGTCGCGGACGAGGCGCCGCCGGTGGCGACGGTCGCCCTGCACACCCTGTGGAGCGAGAGCGACGGGATCGTACGCGGGTCCGTGCCGGAGCTGTCCGAGCTGCCGGCCGGGGTGATCGACTGCCAGGTGGGCGTCGGCCCCGGGGACCGGGTGCCGGCGCTGGCCACCAACCACGACCGGTTCGGCTACCTGATGGGGCGGGGCGCGGACGCCGCGCAGGCGGCCGGTGTCGCGGCGGAGGCGGCGCGGCGGGTGAGGGAGTCCTTGCGCCTTGAGCCGGTCGCCCCGCGCGGTGCGGGTGCGGCTCCGGCCACGGGGGGCGAGCACCTGGTCCTGCTGCTGGACGGGGACGACCCGGTCGAGCGGATCGTGGGCGCGGCCGGTGCGGTGACCGGGCGGCTGACGGTGCTGCGGCGCGACGAGCTCACCTTCGAGGAGGCGCGGGCCGCCTTCGGCCGCGCGCACGCCCGCCACCCGGTGGCCGGGGTGCTGTCCTGGTCGGCGGCGTACGAGCGGGAGGCGCGGCAGCTGCGCCGCGTCGCCGCCGGCTCGGCCGGGGCCGGGGCCGGGGCCGAGTTGGACGGGTTCGCCGCCGCCGGGGGCGGGACCACCGGCTTTGCCGGGGCCGGGTGGGAGGGCTTCGGCGAAGGCGGTGGTTTCGGGGAGCTGGAGGAGCCGGCCTACATCGGTGATCCCGTGCACACCGTGCTGGCCGTAGCCGGCCGGGGGCGGGTGGATGCGCTCGCCGTGGTGGACGAGAGCGGCGATCAGGGGATCGGCGACGAGGGGACCGAGCGGCGGATGGTCGCCGGGGCGGTGCCCGAGCGGCTCGCGGTCCGTGCCGGGGACGCCGTGCGGGCTGCCGGGATCGAGGGGCCCGTCCGGGTCGTCTTCGGCGCCGGCGGCCAGGAGCCGCACGTGCTGGCCGGCTTCGACGAGCGGGTCCTCGACCTCTACGACGCCGCCCACCGGCGGAGCCTGGTGACCGCGGCCGCCGAGAGCGCGCTGGGCCGGCCCGTCAGCGCCGCGCTGCCCGACGCCGGGCGCGTCGCCGTCCAGCGGTTCCTGCCCGCCGGTTCCGGCCGCTTCCGGATCGTCGCCGCGACCGTCGCCGAGGAACTGTACGACTGGCCCGAACTGGCCTCCGCGCGGACCCCGCTGGGCCGCGACGGCACGCACACCGGCCCCGCCCCGCGCCTCGTCTACACCGTGGCCGCGCCGAACACCGTACGCGCCGAGCAGGCGGCCGCCCGCATAGAGCGCTCGCTCGTGTGGCGCACCGAGCCGGCCGACCGCACGCACGTCCTGCTGCTGGACCGGATCGGTCCCTCGGTGTGGACGCGGGACGACGGCACGCCGCTGCTGGACCCGGACCGGTTCCGGGTCAGCGTGCTGGGCTCCGGCGCCGCCCACGGCAGGGGAGCCGCCACCGACTTCGCCGCGCACACGGACGTGTTCGACCAGGAGGCGGTACGGGCCTTCGCCGGCGCCGTGAACGCGCTGCACCCGGTGGACCGGGTCGCCACCGTCTCCGAGCGGCTGCAGGAACCGGCCGCCGCCCTACGGAAGGTGTTCGGCGCGGCGGGCGACGACCCGGCCACGGCCCGGAAGTTCGTCGACAAGGCGGTGATGAAGCGCATCGCCCGCCGGGCCGGCATCCGCACCGCCGACGGGCACCTGGTGCACACCCCCGAGGACGTCACCGACCTCTTCGCCCGGCACGGCAAGGTCGTGGTCAAGCCGCGGGACGGATCCGGCTCGTTCGGTGTGTCCGTGCTGCGCGACGCCGCACAGGTGGAGCGGTGGGTACGCGAGGAGTTCCGCCCCGGCAGCCACCTGTGCGAGGGGTTCGTGAGCGGCGACATGTGCCACATCGACGCCGTGCTCCACGAGGGCGATGTCGTGTGGGACGTGTCCCGCTACGAGACGGACACCCTGGCCGTCGCCCGCTCCGAACCGCTGTCCTCGGTCACGGTCGCCGACCCGGCCGTGCGCGCGGCGGCCCACGAGCTGCTGGGCCGGGTCATCGACGCCTGGCAGGTCAGGACGGGGGTGCTGCACCTGGAGGCCTTCGTCGACGAGAGCGGTCTCACCTTCTGCGAGGTGGCGGCGCGGCCGGGTGGCGCGGGGATCGCCGAGGCGTTCCGGGCCACCACGGGGATCGACCTCGACCACGCCAAGATACTCACGGACGCGGGCGTGGACCCGAGGATCGGGCGCCGGGCGCCGGCGGGCGCGTACGCGGGCTGGACCGTGCACTACACCCGCGGCGGGATGCTGCTGGACTTCGACGACTCGGCGGTCGAGGAGGACACCTACTTCCGGTCCGTCCCCTACCGGATCGGCGACGTGGTTCCCGCGCAGCGGTTCTCGGGGTCGGGCGTCAGCACGCACGTCTTCGCCCACGACTCCCACGCCGAGGTCAAGCGGCTGGTCGCCCGGGCCGAGCGCGAAGTGCGCCTGGTCCTCAGGCCGGAGCCGGGACCGGTTCCCGGACCGCGAGCGGGAACCGCGGGGGCCGTGCGGTGATCCTCGGCATTCTCGGCAGCTCCGCCCCGGATTCGGTCTCGCGCCGGGTCCTGGAGCTGGCCGCACACCGCATCCGGGCGACCGGGACGCCGTACGAACTCCTCGACCTCGGCGTCGAGTTCTCCGCCCGCCACCGACTCGCCGACTACGACGACCCGCCGCCCGGCAGCCAGACCGCCGCGCTGCGGGCCCGGATCGCCGCGTCGAGCGGGGCCGTCCTGGCCACGCCCGTCTACCACGGCTCGTACAGCGGGCTGCTCAAGAACGCGCTGGACCACCTCGCCGGCGACGCCCTGGCCGACCGGCCGGTCGCCCTGATCGCCGCGGGCGGCGGCCCGCGCGGTGCGGGGACGGCCTGCGACCAGATGCGGTCGGTGGTGCGGGCGCTCAGCGGCTGGGCCGTGCCCACCCATGTGGCCGCCACCGGCGGGGACTTCACCCCGGGGGAGCCGCTGGAGGGGCTGCGGGAGCGGATGGACGACATGGTCGCCGAACTGCTCTCCTTCCGCTCCGCCCGCCGGCCCCCTCGGCCGCCCGTAAGAGAACGCGCAAGAGAACTCGCGCAGGACCCCGTACGGGACTCCCCGCGCGCCCCGCGCACCCACGAACACTGCTCGCCGCCGCCCCTCATCCGTCTCTGACCCCACGCGTCCGCGAAAGGACCAGCCATGACCACCCGCACCCCGCACCTCCTGCTGATCTCGGGCATCGGCGGCCACGCCCCCGAGGACGCACTGGACTCCCTCTCCCGCATCAGCACGGCGGTCTCCGTCGTCCACCTCTCGGCCTGGGGCGACCCGGAGCCGGTGCGGGCGGACTGGGCCCGGCGCGGGCTGGAGGGGGAGTTCCTGACCGCGGCCGATCTCGCCGAGGCCGTCACCGTGGGACTCGCCCTGCACGAGCGGCGCGCGCTGTCCGGGATCGTGACCTACTCGGAGCTGCTGCTGCGCCCGCAGGCCGAGCTGGCCGAGCGGCTCGGGCTGCCGGGGAACTCCCCGGAGGCGGTGACCGTGGCCCAGTCCAAGTCCCGGCAGCGGCAGGTCTTCGCCGAACGGGGCGTGCCCTCACCGCGGTTCGCGGTGGTGCGCGAGGAGCGGGACCTGGCGCGGGCGGCCCGGGAGATCGGCCTGCCGGCCGTCTTCAAGCCGTCGCTGGGCGCGGGCAGCCAGAGCGTGCGGCTGGTGCGTACGTACGAGGAGCTCCTCGCGGCCTACCGCGACGGGCGGGCCGCGACCTCCGCCTTCCTCCAGGAGGAGGACGTCTTCCTGCTGGAGGAGCGGCTGGAGCTGGAGGCCGACGGGGACAGCGGCTGGGCGGCCTACTGCAGCGTGGAATCGCTGCTGGCCGCGGGCGAGCGCCACCACCTGGTCGTCACCGACCGGCTGCCGCTGACGCACGGATACGCCGAGGAGGGCACCTCGATGCCGTCACGGCTCGACGCGGCGGCCCAGGCGGCCGCCGTCGACTGCGCGGACCGGGCGATCGCGGCCATCGGTCTGACCACCGGGGCCGTGCACACGGAGATCGCGCTGACCCCGCGGGGACCGCGCGTGATCGAGGTCAACGCCCGGGCGGGCGGACCGATGCCGCTCATGTTCCAGGTCGGCGCGGACTACGACTACGCCGGGCAGATCGCCCGCAGCGCGCTCGGGCTCGCGCCGGACGCCACACCTGAGTTCAGCAGGGTCGCGCTGGTGCGGATGATGCCGATCCCGGCGGGCGAGTGGCGGGTGACGGCGCAGACCCCGAAGGAGGAGGTACTCGCCGCCTTCCCGGAACTGGTCTACGTGGCACCGCGGTTCACGCCGGGCGCACAGGTGAGCCGCAACCGCACCCTGCACCTGGCGACCTTCCTGCTCAGCGCGCCGACGCCGGGCGAGGCCCGTGCCCTGGCCGACCGCGTCGAGCGCGGCCTCGGCATCGAACTAGAGGAGGCCGGCCCGCCGCCGGCCGTGGCGCGGGCCGCCTGAGCCGGCACCGCAATCCCTCTCCCTCATACGTTGGGACCGCTCTGATGAAGAAACGCTTCTACGCCACTGGACTCTCCGACGCCGTCGGACTGGGCATGTACCTCTCCCTGTCCGTCCTCTTCTTCGACAAGGCCGTGGACCTGCCCAACGCCCAGATCGGGCTGGTCCTCGGCGTCGCCGGCATCACCTCGCTGCTGGGCGCCATGCCCATCGCGCGGGCCGCCGAACGCTTCGGCACCCGTACCGTCCTGACCGTCCTGTTCCTGGTGCGGGCCGCCGCCTTCCTCGCGCTGTCCCTCTCGCACTCCTTCGTCGCCGCACTGCTCGCCTCCGCGGTGGCCGGGATCCTGAGCCGGGGCATCAGCCCGCTCATCGAGTCGGGACTGATCGCCCGGGCCACCAACGAGGAGGCGGTCGGAGCCCTCGCCCGGCTCCGGTCGCTGCGCAACGCGGGCATGGCGGCGGGAGCGCTGCCCTCGGGGGCGGCCATCGCCATCGGCGAACCCTGGGCGTACCGGGGGGTGATGGTGCTCTCCGCCGTCCTGTTCATCGGCTGCGCCCTCGTCTGCCGGACCTTCGGCGACGCCGGGCACACCGCCGGGACCGCGCAGGGCCAGCCCTCGCGCGCCAGCGTCCTACGCGACCGGGTCTTCCTGCGGATCACCGCCCTGTACGGGGCCCTGACCATGTCGGCGCTGGTCCTCGGACTCGGCGTCCCGCTCTGGGTGGTCCAGCAGACCCAGGCCCCGGCCTGGACGGTCACCCTCATCCAGGTCCTCAACACCGCCCTCGTCGTCGTGCTCCAGGTCCGCGTCAGCAAGGGCTCCGAGAACCTCGGCACTGCCCGCCGGATGATGCGGCGCGGCGGACTGCTGTCGGCGCTGGCCGCGGTCCTCGTACCGCTGACGGCGCTCGGCGGGGCAGGTACGGACCTGGCTCTGGTAGTCGCAGCCGCGCTGCTCTTCTCCCTCGGGGAGCTGTACATCATCTCCGGCACCACCGGCGCCGCTCTGCTGCACATCCCCGAGGGCCGCAAGACCGGTTACCTCGCCGCCTTCAACCTCGGCTTCGCCGTCACCACCGTGGTGGGACCCCCGCTCATCACCGCGTCCGTCGGCTGGGCCGTCTGGGGCTGGCTCGGCTGGGGGGTCTACTTCACCGTCGTGGGCCTGATCGCGATGCGCGTACCGGCGCCCCGGCAGGCCGGCGCCAAGGCGCCGCAGACCGTCGGAGCCGGCGCGTGAGGCGGGTCGAGGAAGGGCTGGAGCGGGCCCCGAACACTCCTCTTTGCGCGGCTTACCGTCATCCTCGGACGACACGTCTCAACCCGTCTGCCGCTGCTGCCGGTTCTCGGACGGACTGCCGTTCCAAGCCGCCTCCCGGCTGCGGGATGCGGCGTGGTCGGCGCCGATCGCGACGGTGTGGGCGGCCGAAGAGAGAGTGAGGTGGCGGTGCCAGCCCTGGAAGGAGCGGCCGGCGAAGTCGCGCAGACCGGCCCGCTCCCCGGTGGCGGCGCTGTCGAAGGCCGTCCGCCGGCTGAGCTTGGCCAGCCGGGTCAGCCCGTCGAGCGAGGTGGTGGTGAGGTCCGTGAGCCACAACTCGCTCGGCGGGCCGTTGCGGTTGGTCCACTCGCCCATCAGCAGCCACTGCTGCGGGCCGGAGACCGAGCGGCGGGCCTGCGGCAGCTCGACGCGGATGCCCGCGACCAGACCGGTACGCACGACCGGCGCACCGGAGGAGCCGTCCAGCCACTCGACGGGCCGGCGCAGCCCGCGTACGTGCTGGAGCATGTCGGCGACGGGGATGGGGCCCGCGCCGTAGCCGGGCATGGCCGTGTCGGCCACCCGCAGCTGGTCCATGGCCCGCAGGCGGGCGATGACGGGGACGCCCGCCGCGTGGAAGCGGCTCAGCACGGCGCTGCTGACGAAGTCGCGGGAGGGCAGGACCACCGGGCGGCGCTCGCCGCCCCGCTCCAGGACCTCCAGGGCACAGGCCGCGGCGCACTCGCCCACGGACTCCTCCTCCACCCAGTCGGGGATGTCGGCGCGGCGGCGCTTCTCCTCGTCCTGGAGCCAGGACGGGGAGAGGAACAGCCGCCAGTTGACGGGGGCGCTCATCGCCTCGGAGGCCATCCACAGCCCGTAGGAGTGCTGGCCGTGGACGGAGTGGCCGAGCTCGGGGACGAAGCGGCGGTCTATGCCCACCGACTGCTCGCCGGCCTTCTGGATCGGCATGGACTGGATGACCCAGGCCTTGGGCTGGACCATGCCCTCCACGTGGCGGGTGAGGGCGGTGCGCATCGGAGCCCAGTTCCAGGTGGACTCGGTGATGAAGTGGTGCAGGGACTGTTCGGTGCCCGCCCCGCCGACGACGGTGGCGAGGTTGCGGATGGACTTGCGGCCCTCCGCGTACAGCAGGCCGCGCAGGTACTGCTCGCCGCGGGCGCGCTGGTCGCTGCGGCGCAGCGACTTGAAGAGCTGGGGTGCCAGCTCCGAGATCATTGCTTCGAGGATCTGCTCCCGAGGGTCCGCCGCCACGACCGGGGTCGCGGGGGCCGGGGGAGCGGGGGGCACCTGTGCCGAAGAGGGGACGGGTGCCTGGTAGGCGCTGTGCGCGGCGGCCGGCCGGGTGCCGGAGTGGGTCGCCGCACGGCGCACTGTCCGCCGTGTGGCGCCGAGGCCGAAAGTCTTCATCGCTGCTCCTGAGTCCGAGTCAGGACGCAACTGTCGGAGCCGGTGTTCCTACTTCGTTCCCTCCTCGCTACCCCTCTGGCCGGTAACGTGCATAGGATCCGGGAAATACTCCCCATCGGGGAGTATTGAAGGGGGGCAGGGTAAGAGGGCCATGGGGAATCCGATGGAAAGCCAGGTGCGTTTCAACATTCTCGGACCGCTCGAAGGCTGGGCGGACGGAACACGAATAAGGCTCGGCGGTCAAATTCACGAGCGAGTATTTGTCACCTTGCTGCTCGAACCGGGAAATGTCGTCACCGTTGCCCGGCTTGTCGAGGCGGTATGGGACGAAGAACCGCCCGTGACCGCTTCCCATCAGATCCGCAAGGCCGTGGCCGATCTGCGCCGCCGGATCCCCGAGGGCGGGAAGGTGATCGTCACCGACGGTCCCGGCTACCGGGCCGAGGTGAGCGGCGACCGGCTCGACCTGAAGGAGTTTTCCGGCCACGTGCAGGAGGCCCGGCACGCCGCCGCCGCGGGCCGCACCCAGGACGCGGCCGACGAACTGCGCGCCGCCCTGGCCCTGTGGCGGGGCCCCGTCATGTCCGGGGCCGGCGGCTCGGTGGTGGAGGCGGCCGCCGCCGTACTGGAGGAGCGCCGGCTCGGCGCCGCCGAGCAGCTCTTCGAGCTGCGCCTGGCGCTCGGGGAGTCCGGGGAGCTCATCAGCGACCTGCGCACCCTCATCGCCCAGCACCCCCTGCGCGAGACGCTGCGCGGCCATCTGATGCTGGCGCTGTACCGCTCCGGGCGGCAGGCCGAGGCGCTCACCGAGTACGCCAAGGTCCGGGAGCTGCTCGTCGAGGAACTGGGCATCGACCCCAGTGGGCAGCTCACCACGATGTACGAGGACATCCTGCGCGCGTCGCCCGGACTGACGGGCCCGGCCGCCCCGCTGCCCGCCGCTCCCGCGGCCGCCGCCCCGGCCGAGGACGGGGACGCCGCTCCCGCTCCCGCCGGCGGCACCGCCCGCGGGGCCGCCCGTACCCGGGAGCCCGCGGCGCCACGCGACTCCGCGCCCAGCACGCTGCCGCCCAACCTGCCGGACTTCACCGGCCGCGAGCGCGAGCTGGCCGAAGTGCTGGAGGCCTGCCGCCAGGACGTGGGCGAGGGCCCGCGGGTCATCGCCGTCGACGGCATGGGCGGCTGCGGCAAGACCGCGCTGGCCGTCCGCACCGCGCACCAGCTCGCCGCCGAGTACCCCGACGGCCAGCTCTACGTCGACCTGCGCGGCTTCACCCCCGGCGAGGAACCGCAGCGCCCGGCCGCCACCCTCGGCGGTCTGCTGCGCGTCCTCGGGGTGCCCGCCGACAGCATCCCGGACGACGAGGCCGGTCTGATCGGGCTGTGGCGGGCCACGCTGTCGGGCCGCCGCCTGCTGTTCCTGTTCGACAACGCCTTCGACGCCGGCCAGGTGCTGCCGCTGCTGCCTTCCTCCGCGGAGTGCCTGGTGCTGGTCACCAGCCGGGCCAGGCTGCTCGACCTCGACGGCGCCGAGTGGATCTCGCTCGGTGTGATGCCGCCCGAGGAGAGCCAGGTGATGCTCACCGAGCTGCTCGGTGACGACCGGGTGGCCAGGGAGCCCGGGGCCGCGGCCGAACTCGCCGAGCTGTGCGGCCACCTGCCGCTGGCCCTGCGCCTCGCCGTCGCGCGGCTGCGCAACCGGCCCCGCTGGACGGTCCGCTACCTGGTGGACCGGCTGGAGGACGAGACCCGCCGGCTGGACGAGCTGAGCGCGGGCGAGCGCAGTGTGGCGGCGACGCTGAGCCTTTCGTACAAGGCGATGGAGGAGGAGCTGCGGGCCGCGTTCCGCCTGCTGGGCCTGCATCCGGGCGCGGAGGTCGACGTCTATTCGGCGGCGGCGCTGCTGGAGACCGGGGTGCGTGACGCGGAGGACATGCTGGAGGACCTCCTCGACATGCACCTGCTGGTGCAGAACGAGCCCGGGCTGTACGCCTTCCACGACCTGGTGCGCACGTACGCGCTCTCGCTCGGCGACGGCTCGCACGGCGAGCAGGGCCGGGCTGCGGCCGGCAGGCTGCTCGGCTACTACACGGGCGCGACCGAGGCCGCGTGCGTGGTGCTGTTCCCCAGCCGCCGCAGCATGAAGCTGGACGCGCTGGGCCCCGAGTACGCGCTGCCGCCGATCAAGCGGGAGGACCGGGCGCTGGAATGGTTCGACCGGGAGTCCGCAGGCATCCAGACGCTGCTGGCCCGGGGCGGCCACGAGACCTGCCCGCAGCAGGTGTTCGCCCTGGCCCGCAACGCGTCCTTCCACCTGAACTTCCGCGGCCGGTTCACCGAGTTCGAGGCGGTGTGCCGGGCGGGCCTGACGGCGACCCGCAGTATGGGCGACCCGCAGCTGATCTGCCGGACTCTCAACAACCTGGGCGTCGCGCGCTGGAAGCTCGGCCGGTTCGCCGAGGCCGTGGAGGCGGGCGAGGAGGCGATCGACTGGGCCAGGAGGGCCGGTGACGTGGAGGACGAGGCGGTCAGTCTCGGAGTCCTCGGGCTGGTCCACTACGCGCTGGGGAACCTGACCAGTTCCTACGCCTACACGATGGAGGCCGTACAAGCGCTCGACGGGCGCGGTTCCACGATGCCGCAGCAGCGGGTGGAGGACCTCAACACCGTCACCACGGTGTGCACGGCACTCGGCCGCCACGACGAGGCGGCCGACGCCGCGCGACGGGCCATCGAGCTGTGCCGGGAGTTCCACCACCCCGACCTCGAGGCCACCGCGTGGACGGGGCTGGCCCTGACGCACCGCGCCATCGGGGAGTTCGAGGAGGCCAGGACCAGCTTGAGGCGGGCCCTGTCGCTGAGTGCCTCCTGCATGGCGGAGACCCTCGTGCTGACGCTGGCGGTGGCGGCGGACGTGTGCGACCTGCTGGGTGATACGGAGCAGGCGCGGGAGCACGAGGTGATGGCCTTGGAACTGATCACCCCGACCACACCGCCGCAGAGGCGCTCGCGCGTGGACAACCTCCTGGCCTTGGGTCACCGCCGCCACGGCCGGTACGAGGAGGCCCTGCGCCTGCACGGGCGGGCGCTGGCCTGTGCCGAGGGCGCGGGATACCGGGTCGAGATGGCCCACGCGCTCAACGGGATGGCGGATGCGGCGGAGCAGCTCGGCCAGTCGGACGCCGCCGGGTACCGGGAGCGGGCCGAGACGCTGTTCGAGGCGATGGGGGTACCGCCCCGCGGCCGCCGGACGGCCGTCTGAGGGAGGTGCGCGCGCCCGCGGCGGCGCACACGGGCTCCTGCGCGGCCGGTGCCGGAACACCAGTGGGGCCCCGTCCGGATGTGGACGGGGCCCCACTGGTGTGCGCGGCGAGTCGGGTCACACGCCCGGCGCCGGGAGCGGGGCGTTCGGGCCCTTGTTCTCAGCCAGGATGGAGTAGCCGGTCGTGGCGCCGTAGGCCTGGTCGTCCTGCTCGGCGGAGACACCCAGGCCGAGGGCGAGGGCGACCGCGAAGATACCGACCAGACCAGCGAGCTTGCCGCGCATTTCGTTCCCCTTGTTTGTTTCGAATCCCGTGTCGCTTTCGACAAACTGAGATTCCCAAGGGGGCTTACCGGACCGTTCCCGCTCGGTTCCCGCCCGAGGGGGGAACTCGGGAACGGGGAACGGGAACGCGGGAACCGGGCGCGGGAACGGGTCCGGTAAGGGATCGGAGTTGACAGATAACCGGGATCGGGGCCGGAAAAGCGTGGCCGAATAGCGGGGAAGTTTCCGGAAGTTTCGGCTCAGGCGAACGAAAGCCGCAGTTCCGCTTCGAGTCGTCCCAGGTCACGGGCGTGACCGTGGGCCACGATGTGCCCGTCGGGCCTGATCAGGTAGTAACCCGCGGCCCTGCACCCGGCCTGCGCCCCGGCTTCCCGGCGGCGCAGCGTCACCTGGCGCAGCAGCGGCCACTGGGCCACGACGTGCCCCAGCTCCTCCTCCCATTCCCGGCTGCCGTCGGACACGACGGCCAGGTTCCATCCGTGCGGGTCGGCCGCCGGTCCGGAGATCCCGTACGCGAGCGCGAGGCGCCGCGGGAAGACCGCACCGACCTCCAGCCCGCCGGGCAGGGCCCGCCGTACGCGGCAGCCGGTCCAGCCCGAGGGCTGCTGCGAGTCGCGGGTCACCGGGTAGGAGAGCCGGCGGCCGGCCATCACGGGGGCGTAGAACTCCGAGACGATCCCGGTCCGGTCGAGCAGCCGGAACGCCGCGTCGCGCGCCGCCACCGTGGCCTTGGCCTTGGCGACCCAGGCCCGCGTCTGGAGGTCGGTGTCGCGCACGATCTGCCGGGTGACCTCCGAGCGCTCCTCGCCGTAGGTGGCGAGCAGCGAGGCGGGGGACTCGCCGCGGATCACCGCGGCGAGCTTCCAGGCGAGGTTGTGCGCGTCCTGGAGGCCGTTGTTCATGCCCTGGCCGCCGGCCGGGCTGTGGACGTGGGCGGCGTCGCCGGCCAGGAAGACCCGGCCGCGCTGGAACTCGCTGGCGCGCCGGGCGTGCACCCGGAACACGGCCTTCCAGACGGCTTCCTTGATCCGGACACCGCGCGGGCCGCGCTCGTCGATGATGGCCTGCATCATCTCGGCGTCGACCTGGGCGTCGCCCTGCGGCATCACGGACAGGAACCGGAAGATCCCGCCCGGGATGGGCACGATCACCAGGGCGCCGTTCGCCGACTGGTAGAAGTGGCATTCGTCCGGCGGCAGATGCCCCTCGATGCGGGCGTCGACCAGGGCGAAGGCCATCTCGTACGTGGACCCCTCGAAGCCGACGCCCAGCTGGCCGCGGACCGCGCTGCCCGCGCCGTCGGCGCCGACGACGAACGGTACGCGGATCCGCTCCAGGCCTTCGGGCGTCTCCAGCACGGCGGTGACGCCGTCGGTGGCCTCGATCCGGCCGGAGAAGTCCACGCCGTCCAGGGCCAGGAGCCGTACACCGCGCTCGATCTTCCCGCCGAGTGCCTGGAAGCGCTCGGTCACGAGCCGCTCGGTGACGTGCTGCGGGAGGGTGCGGCACGCCAGGTCGTCCGAGAATCCGAAGGAGGCCAGCGGGCGCCGCTCGGAGAAGTAGCTCAGCGTGTTGATCCGTACGGACTCCTCGTTCACCACGTCACCCAGGCCGGTGTCTTCGAGGATGTCGAGGGCACGGGGCCAGACGGACAGGGCCTTGGGGGTCAGCATGGGTTCGGCGGCTCGGTCGATCACCCGGACCCGGATGCCGCGCCGCAGCAGCTCGACGGCGGTCAGCAGGCCGGTGGGGCCGGCCCCGACCACCAGGACGTCCAGGTCGGACGGCCCGGCGGCGGACACCGCTTCGCTCTCTCTCGTGGGCCGGCTTTCGCCGGCGATCAGGTCAGCCATGGCCTCTGGGACTCTCTCAGTCGGTACGGACGCCGGTGGTGGTGGAGTTCGCCGGCTCGGCGGGCAGCACGTCGAGGCTGATGCCGAAGTGGGTCTTGTACGCCGCGAGGACGTCTGCGTCGTCCTCCAGGACGGTCTTGGAGCGCTGGTCGCCGTCCACGATGTTCAGGTGGCGGCCCTTGAGGGTCACCAGGCCGTTCTCGGTGCGGATGGAGCAGAACAGCGCCTGGAGGAAGGAGGAGTCGGGCGCCGTGCGGTACCACCACAGGGAGGGCGCGTAGTCCTCGATGCGGACGGGGGTCTCGACGACCTGGTACAGCGGGCGGCCGCCGAGCCACAGGTCGACGGTGCCGGCCTGGCCCTCCACGTCCTTGAGCTGGTACTCGCCGTGCGGGTCGCTCTGGACCTCGCGGCTGTTGAAGTCCAGCGGGAAGCGGCTGTTGCGGCCGAAGCCGGTGTCGACGAGGTAGGCGTCCGCGCCGATGGTCACCTTCAGGGCGAGGTGGCCGAGGAACGGGCCGAGGCCCTCCGGGCGGTGCACGCGCCCCGGCAGGATCTCCACGTCGTAGCCCAGGGCTTCGAGGACGAAGCCGAGCGCGGGGTTGACCTCGTAGCAGCCGCCGCCGCGGTTCTCCCGGGCGACCTTGTCCACGGACCGCTGGTCCATGTGGATCTCGCGGCCTTCGAGGTGGTAGTCGAGGTTCTCGAACGGTACGGAAAGCACGGCGCGTTCGGCCAGGTGGCGCAGGCCCGCGAGGTCCGGGGCCGCGGGCCGGGTGGCGCCGATGCGGGTGAGGTAGGCGTCGACCGTGGCGTCGTCGAGCACGGTTGCGTCCAGCATGGGAACTCCTTGAGGGATGTCATCCCCTGGGGTGGTAGGGGAGGGAGGTGGACTACCAGCGGATGAGCGACAGACCCAGGGCCATGCCGCCGCCGAAGCCGGCGAGCAGGACCAGGTCGCCGGCGGTCAGCCGGCCGGAGCGCGCCGCGTGGTCGAGGGTGATGGGGACGGAGGCGGAGCCGGTGTTGCCGTACTCCTCGTACGTGGTCCAGGTGCGGCCGGCGCCCACGCCGAGTTCGGCGGAAAGGCTCTCCAGCATGCGGCCGTTGGCCTGGTGCGGAACGAAATGCGCGAGATCCGCGGGGGTGAGGTCCTGCTCCGCGAGGAATTCACGGACCGCGGGCGGGACGTTTTCGGCCACGAAATCGCGGACACCGCGGCCGTTCATGGTGAAGTACTGAAGTCCCTGGGCGAGGGTTTCGGCAGTGGTGGGAATGCGGCTGCCGCCGCCGGGAACCTCGATGAGATGCCGGTCCGCCGCATAACTGGCCAGCCGGTTCGAAAGGATTCCCCGGCCCGCTCCGGCCGTCCGGCCGATGACGACCGCACCCGCTCCGTCACCGAAGAGGATCGTGGTGCGCCGGTCCTCGGGGTTGAGGATGCGGGAGTAGACGTCGGCGCCGATGACGAGCGCGTAGCCGTTGCCGGCCGCGGCGGCCAGCATGCTCTGCGCCGTGGCCAGCGCGAACAGGAAACCCGTGCACACGCCGTTGACGTCGAAGGCGGCGGTGCCCTGGTCGGCGCCGAGCTCGGCGGCGACCACGGCCGCGGTCGGCGGCTGGGGCTGGTCGGGGGTGGAGGTCGCCACCACGATCAGGGAGAGCTGCGCGGCGCGGATTCCGGCGCTCTCCAGCGCCGCGCGCCCCGCGATCACCGCAAGGTCGGATGTGGCCTCATCGGCCTTCGCCCACCTGCGGTTGCGTATTCCCGTTTTGCCGAAGATCCATTCATGATCGACCCCGGCCGGCGCTCCGACTTCGTCGTTGGAGACGACATGAGCCGGTACGTACGACCCCGTGCCCAGCACGCCGACCGAAAGAGAATTGCGCGCACCGTGAATTCCCGTCGTAATCATTTGGGCGACTCCTCACTGCGTGAAACTTATGGTTCCGTCCCGGGGAAATGCCGACAATGGTGTCTGCGGGACCTTGTCAGGTAGGGCGGGCGGCGCGGGGCGGTCCGCCGGGGACCGCCCCGCACCGGCGTCAGGCGGCGAGCATCCGCGCCGTCAGCGAGGCCAGGAGCTCCCCGGTGATCCGCGGACCGTTCTGTGTCAGCACCGACTCGGCGTGGAACTGCATCGAGGCGAAGTGCGGGCCGCGCAGCGCGTGCACCTCGCCCGTCCGCGGGTCGCGGCTGATGTCCACGAGCCCGATGCCCGGGACGATGGCCGAGTCGACGGCGGAGCGCGCGGCGAAGGTGTTGTAGAAGCCCACCCGCTCCGGCCGGCCGAAGAAGTCGATCTCCTTCTGCACGCCCTGGTTGGGCTCGCTCCGGCGCACGAGCTCGAAGCCGAGGGTGGTGGAGAGCACCTGGTGGCTCAGGC
This sequence comes from Streptomyces sp. NPDC003038, assembly GCF_040611115.1. Taxonomy (NCBI): domain Bacteria; kingdom Bacillati; phylum Actinomycetota; class Actinomycetes; order Kitasatosporales; family Streptomycetaceae; genus Streptomyces; species Streptomyces sp. NPDC003038. The sequence continues at coordinate 75,054 of NZ_JBEXNN010000020.1, read as the reverse complement.
AGACGGCCAGAAAGGGTCTGCGCTCGTCCAGCAGGGTCCGTACGGCCGTCCGCAGGTGGTCGATCTTGGGATGGGCGGCGTCGCGCGGATCGCCGGGGCCGGGACCCATCACGACGAGGTCGTGGTCGTCGAAGGAGTACGGCTCGTCGAACCGGCGGACCGTCACGTCCAGGCCGATCGAGCCGAGCTGACGGGCGATCATGGCGGTGAAGGTGTCCTCGGCGTCCACCACCAGCACCCGCCGTCCGGCCAGCGCCGGGTCCACGGCCGCCCGCTCCTTCTCCTCCCCCAGCCAGTAGCCGGCGATGGTCCGGTTGCGGTCCCGCAGCGCCGCGCGGACGTGGGGGTGGGAGGCGAACCGGGTCCGGCCGCCCCGCGACTCCAGCGCCGCGAGCAGCCCGGCCGCCTTGGCCTTGGTCTCGGCCACCTCCGACCACGGGTCGGAGTGGCGCACCAGGGTCGCGCCGACGCCGATGCGGACCTCGCCGGCGGCGGTGATGTCGGCCGTACGGATCAGGATGGACGAGTCCAGTGCGTGCCCGCCCTCCTCGTCGCGGCCGATCAGCGCCAGTACGCCGCTGTAGTAGCCCCGGCCCTGCGGTTCGTAGGCGGCGATGACGGAGGCCGCGCTCTCCAGCGGGCTGCCGGTCACCGTGGGCGCGAAGAGCGTCTCGCGCAGGATCTCCTCCGGCGCGCGCTCGCTGCGGCCCTCGATGAAGTACTCGGTGTGGGCGAGGCGGGCCATCTCCTTGAGGTACGGGCCCTCCACGCGGGCACCGCCCTCGCAGATCCGGGCCATCATCTTCAGTTCCTCGTCCACGACCATGTACAGCTCGTCGGTCTCCTTGGTGTCGGCGAGGAAGTCCATCACCTCCGGCAGCGAGGGCCCGGCCGCCGGATAGCGGTAGGTGCCGCTGATCGGGTTCATGACGGCGGCGCCCCGGTGCAGGCTGACGTGCCGCTCGGGGCTGGCGCCGACGAGGGTCCGCTCGCCGGTGTGCACGAGGAAGGTCCAGTACGCGCCGGACTCCCGCTCCAGCAGCCGCCGGAAGAGGGTCAGCGCGTGGTCCGTGGAGTATTCGCGGATGCCGGTGGACCAGGAGCGCTTGATGACGAAGTTGGCGCCCTTGCCCTCGCCGATCTCGTCCGAGATCACCCGGCGCACCGTGTCGGCGTACTCCTCGTCGGAGACGTCGAACCGGCCGCCCTCCAGCTCGATCGGCAGGTCGGGGATGAGCGCGAGGGCCTCGACCAGGGAGACGCGCTCCTGGCCGGTGACGGTCATCGCGACCAGCGGGGTGTCCTCCTCGGGGGCGGCGAAGCCTCGCTCGGTGATCTGCCGGTACGGGACGAGCGCCAGCACCTCGTGCCGGGCGCCGGCCGGCCCCTGGGCGGCCTGGGCCTCCACCGGGCGCAGCTGGGCGAGGGTCTCGGCGTCCCGGGTGTCGCCGACGATGACGTCCAGGATGCTGGGGCCGGTGGCCTCGGGACGGTAGAGGAGGGCGAAGGGGGGCGGGTTGGGGCCGAGGACGCGGGCCAGCAGTGGCGAGCTCATCCTGCGATCTCCTTCGCGGTGGTGACGACCGCGCAGCGCTTGGCGGCGTAGTCGATGGCCAGCCGGTGCTCCCGTTCGCTGAAGTCGCCGATCGCGTCCGCGACGAGGAAGGTCTGGATGTCGTGGCTGAAGGACTCGATGGCGGTGGTCAGCACGCCGACGTGCGCGTACACCCCGCAGATGACCAGCTGGTCGCGGCCTGCGGCGCGCATCCGCTCCAGCAGGTCGGTGTTGAAGAAGGCGCTGTAGCGCCACTTGGTGCAGACCCAGTCGCCGTCGGCGGGGGCGAGCGGGGGGACGACCTCGCGGTCCTCGGGGCTCGTACGCATGCCCGGACCCCAGATGTCGGCCAGCAGGCCGCGCTGCTCGGGGGTCATGCCGCCGGGCTGGGCGGTGTAGGCGACGGGCGCGCCGGCGTCCGCGAAGTGCTCGCGCAGCAGGACGGCGTTGGCGGTCAGCTCCTCGCGCAGCCCTTCGGGCAACGGCGCGAGGAAGTAGCGCTGCATGTCGTGGACGAGCAGCACGGCCCGGTCGGCGTCGAACGACCACTGCGGGACGGACGGGGGAAGGTCTCCCGCGGTGGGGAGGGGATAGGGCTCGATGGTCGGTATGCCGGCCATGATTTCCTCTCGGATGTGTCGTTCCTCAAAGGGCTGGGCGATCGGCGGGGTCACGCGCCGAGCGTGGCTCCGCCGTCCACGGTCAGGACGTGCAGAGTGATGTGGGCCGCGCGGTCGGAGAGCAGGAAGAGCACGGCTTCGGCGATGTCGGTGGTCCGGGCGAGCTTGCCCAGGGGGATGCCGACCTTGTAGGAAGCGGGGTTGCCCGCGATGGTCTTGGCGGGTCCCTGCTCGTCCTCCCACATGGAGGCGAGCATCGCGGTGTCGGTGGAGCCGGGTGCGACGACGTTGCAGCGGATGTTGTACTGGGCGACTTCCAGGCCGAGCGACTTGGTGAGCATCGTCGCGGCGGCCTTGGAGGCCCCGTAGGCGGCCATACCGGTCCGCGGGGTGCCGGCCGCGTTGGAGGCGACGGTGACGATGGCTCCGCGACCCCGCGGGGCCATCCGGTTGACGGCGGCGCGCGATAGCCGGAAGACGCCGCTGACATTGACCTCGAAGGTCTGCAGCCAGTCCTCGTCGCTGAAGTCCCGTACCTCGCCCATGCGCAGGATGCCCGCGGTGTTGACGAGGAAGTCCAGCGGACCCAGTTCGGCTTCGACCTGGTCGACGACCGCCTCCACCTGCTCGGTGCTGGTGACGTCGGCCGGGTAGGCACGGGCGGTGAGCCCGTCGGCGATCAGCTTGTCCACCGCCTCCCGAAGCCGCGTCGCGTCCCGGTCGACGGCTGCCACCGCCGCGCCCTCCTCGGCGAGTCGGCGGGCTACGGCCAGGCCTATGCCTCCCGCGGCTCCCGTGACGAGGGCGACCTTGTTGTCCATGTCCCATCTCCCTGCTTGTTCAGGCCCGCCATTGCGACACCACGGCGTAGGCCTGGTGCGGGTTGAGGCGGGGATCGCAGAAGCTCGTGTAGGTCTCGCCGACCCCGTCGAGGTGGCCCGCGTCGGCGGCGCACTCGGTGACCGGGTCCGGGGTCGTCTCCAGGTGCAGCCCGCCCGCGACGCCGCCGCCGCGGACCACGGCCGCCTGGAAGCCCCGTACCTCTTCGACGACGGTGTCGACGAGGCGGGTCTTGAGACCTCCGGGAGCGGTGACGGTGTTGCCGTGCATCGGGTCGGTGATCCAGACCACCGGGTGGCCGGCCTGCTGGACCGCGTCCACCAGCGCGGGCAGCCGCTCGGAGACCAGGTCGGCGCCCATGCGGGCGATGAGGGTGAGGCGGCCCGGCTCGCGCCACGGGTCGAGGCGCCGGCACAGCTCGATGAGCTCCTCCGGGTCCATCGAGGGACCGACCTTGCAGGCCACCGGGTTGACGACGCCGGCCAGCGTGTCGACGTGGGCGCCGTCGAGCTGCCGGGTGCGCTCACCGATCCACGGGAAGTGCGTCGAGGTCAGCAGCGTGTTGCCCTCCTCGTCCCAGCGCATCATGGGCAGTTCGTAGTCGAGGAGCAGTGCCTCGTGGCTGGTCCACACCGGCGGGCAGATGCCGGAGCGGCGGGCCGGGTCGGTCCAGCCGAGGTGGGCCATGGCCTGGGAGGCGGCGTCGTAGCCGGCCAGCAGCCGGTAGGGGTCGGGGATGCGTTCGGCGAGGCTCGCCTCGGGACCGTTGACCATGTGGCCGCGGAAGACGGGGAGTTCGGTCCCGTCCACGATCTCGGTGGGGCGCGAGCGCGGCTTGCCGAACTGGCCGGCGAGGCGGCCGATCCGGACCACCGGCTTGTGGGTGATCATCTTGAGGGTGCCGGCGAGCAGGTCGAGGAGTGCGGACTTGCGGGCGATGTAGCCGGCGTCGCACTCCGACGGGTCCTCGGCGCAGTCGCCGGCCTGGACGATGTACGCGTCGCCCGCCGCGACACGTGCGAGGTGGGAACGCAGGCGGCGGACGTCTCCGGCGTTGACCAGAGCCGGTCTTTGGGAAAGCTCTTCCTTTACCTTCGGCAGTTCCGGATTGTCGGCCCAATCTGGCTGCTGACGGGCGGACTCTTTTCTGACGGTAAGCGAAGCTGTAACCACAGGAAACTCCCAGGAATGGGCAGGCGTGGGGTGCTCGGGCAAATGTGAAGGGCGGGCGGAATATGGATCCTGCGGTGGCTGGCCGGAAGTAACCACGGACCACGGATCACTACGTCAGGTGAGAGTTACGGGTGCACCGTGCGAGTGCCGGGCCGCATCCGCGGCCGGAACTCGTGCGGGCGCGGCTTGCGGGCCGGTCGCCGGGGCGGCGGTACCTGACAGACGGCGGACGGAAGGTTTCCCGCGGCGGCCGGCCCGAACAGAATCCGACTCATGCATGCCGCCTATATCGAACAGCTCGGTCCCGCGGAGGTCATCCGCTTCGGTGAGCTCCCCGCTCCGCAGCCGGGGCCGTCCGACGTCCTCGTCGAGGTCGACGTCGTCTCCGTCAACCACGTCGACACCTTCGTCCGCTCGGGTGCCTGGCGCACCCCGCTCGACTTCCCCTTCGTCATCGGCCGGGACCTCGTCGGGACCGTGCTCCGCGCGGGCCCCGCCGTCGCCCACCGCTTCGCCCCCGGCGACCGCGTCTGGTGCAACAGCCTCGGCCACGACGGCCGCCAGGGCGCCGCCGCCGAACAGGCCGTGGTCCCGGCCGAGCGGCTCTACCCGCTGCCCGAGGGGGTGGACCCGGTGGACGCCGTCGCCCTCGCGCACCCGGCCGTCACCGCATACCTGGCCCTCTTCGACCAGGGAGACATCACGGCCGGCGACACCGTGCTGGTGGCCGGGGCCGCGGGCAACGTCGGCAGCGCGCTGGTCACCATGGCCGCGCACGCCGGAGCCCGGGTCATCGCGACGGCCTCGCCGCGCGACTTCGCCTACGTACGGGAGCTGGGCGCGGCCGAGGTCATCGACTACCACGACCCCGACGTGCCGGGCCGGATCCGCGCCCTCGCCCCGGGCGGGGTGGACATCCACGTCGACACCTCGGCCCGCAACGACCTGGAGACGGCGGTGGACCTGCTGGCGAGCCGCGGCCGGATCGTGCTGCTCTCCGGAATGCGCACCCGTCCGGTGCTGCCCGTCGGGCCGCTCTACCTCAAGGACTGCTCGGTGCGCGGCTTCGCGATCTCCCACGCCACCGCGGGCCGGCTCGCCGAGGCCGCGGCCCACGTCAACAGGCTGACGGCGGCGGGCCTGCTCCGCCCGCGCGGCACCGAGGTGCTGCCGCTGTCGGAGGCGGCCCGGGCCCACCGGCTGCTGGACGAGGGCAAGGTGACGGGAAAGCTCGTCCTGCGCGCCAAGAACTGAACGGGATATTCCGGATATCGATTCCGTGTAACGGACGGAATTCCGGCAGGAACCAGGGACGGAATCCCGGCAGGAAGCCGGTACGGAAGCCCGGGTGAGAATTCGCTCGGCGGCGCCGCGGCATGACGGCCACGGCGCCGCTTCGGCGCGCCCGGAACGCGACCCCAGTCATCCTCCCGCAGGTCCGGGTAAATGACTTGATGGACCTCGGAGAAGGTCATTGATCGCCGAATGCCAGGGCAGCAGTATTTCGGCCATGACGAACTCCATCATCGACTCGACCCCGCTTTTCGAGGTCCGCGCGGACATTCCCGTCGCGGCCACCGCGCAGGAAATCTACGACGTCGTCAGCGACCTGACCCGCAGCGGCGAATGGAGCCCGGAGTGCCAGGGCGGCGAGTGGATTTCCGGTGAGCCCTCCAGCGTCGGCGCCGTCTTCCGCGGCGAGAACCTGCGCGCCGAGGACGTCGTCGGCTGGGCCCCCCTGGTCCGCGGCACCTGGTACACCGAGGCCCGCATCACGGCCGCCGAGCCCGGCCGCACCTTCCGCTGGATGATGCTGACGCACGCCCAGGAGGACCAGGAGTCCATCTGGGGCTTCGACATCGAGCCGGCCGAGCAGGGCTCGGGTTCGGTCCTCGTGCACCACTTCCGGATGGGCAAGGCGACCGCCGGCATCCAGAAGATCGTGGCGGACCTGGACGAGGTCCAGCGCAAGCAGTTCATCGCCGACTGGACCGAGAAGCTCGAACAGGACCTCGACGCCACCCTCGCCCGCATCCGCGACGTCGTCGAAGGCCGCTGAGCTCGCGTTGCCCGACCGCCTGGCCGCCGGCACCGGTCGTCCCCCCGGTGCCGGCGCACTCCCCGTACGCCAACGAAGACAATCTTGAGAGAACGAGGGCCATGCTTCTCCAGCGCATAGGAAACAAGGGCATTCGGCTGGGTACGCTCTTCGACCGAGCGGCCGCCCGGACCCCCGCCGGTCTCGTGGTCATGGACCACGACCTGGACATCGCCCCGCAGCTCGGGCGCCGAGCCACCTTCACCGAACTCGCCGACCTCGTCGACGACTTCGCCTCCAGGCTGTGGTCGGTCGGCGTGCGGCCGAACCACCACGTCGTCGTGCACAAGTCCGACGGCTTCGACATCTCGCTGCTGGCCTGTGCGATCGCCCGCATCGGCGCGATCCCGGCCCTGCTGTCCCCGAAGCTGGACGGCGAGACGGTCGCGGTGCTGATCCGCCGCATCGACCAGCCCTTCCTGATCACCGACCAGGACAAGCTGGACCACCACCTGCCGGCCGAGGTCTTCGACATCACGGCCAAGGTGCTGCTGACCACGGGCGCCTTCGAGGGGGCCGTCGAACTGGCCTCGCTCGCCGGTGTGGTCCGCGTCCCGGCCATCCCGATGCCGCCGGACCACCCGACCCTGATCACGCACACCTCCGGCACCACCGGCACCCCGAAGCTCGCCGTGCACACCGGCCACACCTTCGAGTCCCGCTACCGCCCGCAGGCCACCGTCTTCTCGGCCGTCAGCAAGCGCGAGCCCGTCGCCGTGCACGTCTCCTTCGTGCACTCCCGGATGTTCACGGCCATGCCGATCTCGATCCTCCAGGGCCACACCCTCATCGTCCTGCGGGAGGACGACCCGGAGACCGTCAGCGACATCTTCGCCCAGGTCCCGCCCGGCTTCATCGAGGCCCACCCCAACACCTTCCTGCGCTGGGAGGCCCTGGCCGACGACCCGCGCGGCCCCCTCGCCAACGTCAAGTACTTCAGCTCGACCTTCGACGCGATCCACCCGCGCACCGTCTCCATCCTGCTCAACGCGACGAAGAGGCGTAACCCGCTCTTCGCGCAGGCCTACGGCCAGAGCGAGGTCGGCCCCATCGCCGCCCGCACCTACACCCGCAAGGGCGGCGCGGACTTCGACGGCCGCTGCGTGGGATCGCCGTTCCCCGGCATGACCAACGTCCGCGTCGTCAGCCGTGACGGCAACCCCGTCACCAAGACGAACCCCGGCTTCATCGAGATCAAGTCCGACGGCCGGATCATCACCTACCTCTCCGAGCACGAACGCTGGGAGAAGCAGGTCAACGACGGCTGGTGGCGCATGGGCGACCTCGGCTACCGCACCAAGTGGGGCTGCCTGCACCTCCTCGACCGCGAGGTCGACGAGATCCCCGGCATCGGTTCCACGCTGGAGATCGAGGACAAGCTCTTCACCCGGCTGCACGAGCTGATCGAGGTCATCATCATCCCCGGCGCCGACGGCGTTCCGGTGCCGGTGGTGTGCACCCGCGACGACAAGCCGCTCGACCTGATCGCGTGGAAATCCGCGGTCATCGGCCTGCCGAAGCTGGCCGACCCGGTCCAGTGGCGCCTGGAGGACGTCCCGCAGACCTCCACCACCAAGATCAAGCGTCTGGAGCTCGCGCGCCTGGTCGCGGCCGGCTCCACCGCCGAATAGCCCGCCGGGAGCCGGCCTGCCCTGGCGCCGGGGCAGGCTCGCCAGGGGGCACCTCCGGGGGAGGTGGCCGGGAGAGTCGGAGCCCGGAGCCAGGGGCCGAGCCCCGCACCGGCCCCCCGGGCGCTGGCGCAGCCGATCCGGCCCTGGCGCAGCCGGACCGCTCCCCCGAGCCTGGCGCAGCCGGACCGCCCCCCGAGCCCGGCGCAGCCGGACCCGCACCCCCGAGCCCGGCGCAGCCGACTCGGCAGCCGACCCGGCCCGTACACCCCACAGCAACGGAGAAATCGCATGAGCAGCTCATCCGTCGAGATCTGCGTCGTCGGCGCCGGTCCCCGCGGCCTGTCCGTCGTGGAGCGACTGGCCGCCAACGAACGGCAGCGGCCCTCGCACGACTCGGTCGCCATCCACGTCGTGGACCCCTCCGCGCCCGGCGCAGGCCAGGTCTGGCGCTCCGGCCAGTCCCGCCACCTGCTGATGAACACCGTCGCCTGCCAGATCACCGTCTACACCGACGAGAGCTGCACGATCGACGGCCCGATCGAGCCCGGCCCCAGCCTCTACGAGTGGGCCAAGTCCCTCTCGGTCCTCGGCCAGTTCGGCGACTACGACGAGGGCACCCTCGCCGAGGCCGCCGCCATGGGCCCGGACACCTACCCCACCCGCGCCTTCTACGGCAGCTACCTCGGCGAGTGCTTCCAACGCGTCATCGTCGGCGCCCCCAAGCACGTCACCGTCCACGTCCACAACTCCCGCGCCGTCGCCGTCGCCGACACCCGGGGCATACCCGGCGGCCCGCAGGGCGTCCGGCTGGAGGACGGCACCCGCCTGAACGACCTCGACGCGATCATCCTGGCCCAGGGCCACGTCCCGGCCCGCCTGACCCCGCGCGAGGCCCGCACCGCCTCCCTCGCCCGCATCCACTACCTGACGTACCTGACGCCGGGCAACCCGGCCGACGCCGACCTCTCGCAGGTCAAGCCCGGCCAGTCGGTCCTCCTGCGCGGCCTCGGCCTGAACTTCTTCGACTACATGTCGCTGTTCAGCCACGGCCGCGGCGGCACCTTCGTCCGCGACGAGGACGGCAAGCTCACCTACCAGCCCTCCGGGCAGGAGCCCCGGCTGTACGCCTTCTCCCGGCGCGGCATCCCGTACCACGCCCGCGGCGACAACGAGAAGGGCGCGTACGGCCGTTACTACCCCAAGCTGCTGACCCCGGCCTACGTCCAGAGCCTGCGCGAGCGCGCCGCCGAGGGCGGCTCCGTCACCTTCAACGCCGACCTGTGGCCCTTCATCTCGCGGGAGGTCGAGAGCGTCTACTACGGGGCCCTGCTCGCCGCCACCGGTCAGCAGGAGGAGCGCGAGGCGTTCACCGAGCGTTACCTCGACCTCGAAGAGGCCGACGACCGGGTCAACCTGCTCGCCGAGTACGGCATCCCCGAGGAGCAGCACTGGAGCTGGGAGAAGCTCTCCCGCCCTTACGGCGACACGCGGTTCGCCGACCGCGACGCCTTCCAGAAGTGGCTCGTCGAGTACCTCGCGGCCGATGTCGTCGCCGCCCGCCAGGGCAACGTCAACGGCCCGCTCAAGTCGGCCCTGGACGTCCTGCGCGACCTGCGCAACGAAGTCCGCCTCGCCGTCGACCACGGCGGCCTCGACGGCGACTCGCACCGCGACGACCTCGAAGGCTGGTACACCCCGCTCAACGGCTTCCTCTCCATCGGCCCGCCGGCCACCCGCATCGAGGAGATGATCGCCCTGATCGAGGCGGGCATCCTCACCCTGACCGGCCCCGGCACGCAGGTGCGCATCGACACCAACGCCCAGACGTACCTGGCCGAGTCCGCGACCGTGCCGGGCGCGGTGATCAAGGCGCAGGTCCTCATCGAGGCCCGGCTGCCCGAACCCGACCTGCGACGCACGGCCGACCCGCTGCTCCAGCACCTGCTGGACACCGACCAGGCCAAGCCGTACGTCGTCACCGGCGGCCAGGGCGGCTACCAGACCGGCGGCCTCGCGGTCACCGAGCGTCCGTACCGGCTCGTCGATGCCCGCGGCGTCGCCCACCCGCGCCGCTTCGCCTACGGCGTGCCCACCGAATCCGTGCACTGGGTCACCGCCGCCGGCATCCGTCCCGGCGTGGACTCCGTCACCCTCGGAGACTCCGACGCCATCGCCCGCGCCGTGCTGGCCCTGCCGCCCGTCGCGAACGTCCCGGCCGGCATCCGCCCGGTCACCGACGCCGTGGCCGCCGACGACCACCTGCCCGGCGTGATCGTATGACGACGGACCCAGACCGGGGTCACCTCCTCATGGACGCCGGCCTGCTCTCCCCCGTGCGGGCGGGCACCCCGGCCGAGGCGGCCGTCGGCGACCGGGCATGGCTCCAGGCCATGCTCGACGCCGAGGCCGCCCTGGCCCGGGCCCAGGCGGGACTCGGCACCCTGCCGAAGAGCGCCGCGGACGCCATCACGGAGGCCGCCCGGGCCGAGGACTTCGACCTGCGGGCCCTCGCGCTCGCCGCGCGGGAGACCGCCAACCCGGTCGTCGGCCTGGTCCGGGCGCTCACCGCGGCCGTCCGCGAGCGGGACCCGCAGGCCGCGGACTACGTCCACCGGGGCTCCACCAGCCAGGACATCTTCGACACCGGCGCCATGCTGGTGGCCGCCCGGGCCCTGCGCCTGGTCCGCGCCGACCTGGCACGGACCGCGCAGGCCCTGGCGGGCCTGGCCGAGACCCACCGCGACACCCTGATGGCCGGGCGCACCCTGGCCCTGCACGCCGTACCGACCACCTTCGGCCTCAAGGCGGCGGGCTGGCACCGGCTCGTCCTCGACGCCGACGCCCGCCTGGCCCGCGTCCTGCGAGAAGGCCTGCCCGTCTCGCTCGGCGGGGCCGCCGGCACCCTCGCCGGCTACCTGGAGTACGCCGACATCGACCGGCCCGAGGTGGCCGCCAGCGCCGAACACCCGTACCTGGACCGGCTCGTCGACGCCTTCGCCGCCGAGACCGGACTCGCCCGCCCGGTCCTGCCCTGGCACGCGCTGCGCACGCCGCTCGCCGATCTCGCCGCCGCCCTGGCCTTCACCGCCGGGGCCCTCGGCAAGATCGCCGTCGACGTCCAGTCGCTGACCCGCACCGAGGTCGGCGAGGTCGCCGAGCCGACCGCCGCCGGACGCGGCAGCTCCTCCGCCATGCCGCACAAGCGCAACCCGGTCCTCGCCACCCTGATCCGCGCCGCCGCCCTCCAGGTCCCCGTCATCGCCGCCGGTTTGACACAGTGCCTGGTCACCGAGGACGAGCGCTCCGGCGGCGTGTGGCACGCCGAATGGCAGCTGCTGCGCGAAGCCCTGCGGCTCACCGGCGGCGCGGCGCACACCGCCGTCGAGCTCGCCGAGGGGCTGGAGGTCCGGCCCGCAAGGATGCGGGAGAACCTCGACCTCACCGGCGGCCAGATCGTCTCCGAGCGCATCGCGGCCCGGCTCGCGCCGCGCCTGGGCAAGGCCGCCGCGAAGCAGCTGCTCACCGAGGCCTCGGCGGCCGCCGCGGCGAGCGGGCGGCCCCTGGGCGCCGTCCTCGCGGCGATGCCCGGCCACGGGCTCGACGCGGAGGCCGTCGCGCGGCTGTGCGACCCGGCCGGCTACAGCGGCGGGGCGGGCGCCCTCGTCGACCGCGCGCTGGCCGGCGCACCGTCCGCAGGCCGCTCCTGAACGCCCTTCATGAACGCCATTCCGGAACGACAACCCGCCTGACAGACATAGGGAGACAGGTCAGATGAGTGCCATGAGATCCGCCAAGGGGCGCTGGATCGAGGACTGGGACGCCGAGGACGAGCAGTACTGGGAGCGCGGCGGCAAGCGCATCGCCCGCCGCAACCTCTTCCTGTCCGTCGCCTCCGAGCACATCGGCTTCTCCGTCTGGAGCATGTGGTCGGTCCTGGTGCTGTTCATGACGCCCGAGATCGGCCTCGGCTTCGCGCCGGACGAGAAGTTCCTCCTCGTCGTCACCCCCACCCTCGTCGGCGCCCTCCTGCGGCCGCCGTACAGCTGGGCCGTCACCCGCTTCGGCGGCCGCAACTGGACCGTCTTCGCCTCCTCGATCCTGCTGATCCCGGCCGTGGCGACCGTGTACTTCATCCAGCAGCCCGGCACCCCGCTGTGGGTGTTCCTGCTGATCAGCGCCCTCGGCGGGGTCGGCGGCGGCAACTTCGCCTCCTCGATGACCAACATCACCAGCTTCTTCCCCCACCGCCACCAGGGCTGGGCCCTCGGCCTCAACGCCGGCGGCGGCAACCTCGGCGTCGCCGCCGTCCAGCTGCTCGGCCTGCTCGTCATCTCCACCGTCGGTGACACCCACCCCGCCTACGTCGCCGCCGTGTACCTGCCGCTCATCGTGTTCATCTCCCTGCTGTGCGCGATGAAGATGGACAACATCGCCACCGTCCGCACCGAACCGGGCGTCCAGCGCCAGGCCCTCGCCCACCGTGACACCTGGTGGATCTCCCTCCTGTACATCGGCACCTTCGGCTCCTTCATCGGCTACGGCTTCGCCTTCGGGCTGGTCCTGCAGACGCAGTTCGGCTCCACCCCGCTCCAGGCCGCCTCGTACACCTTCCTCGGCCCGCTGCTCGGCTCCTTCGCCCGCCCGTTCGGCGGCTGGCTCGCCGACAAGTTCGGCGGCGCCCGGGTCACCCTGCTGATCTTCGGGGGCATGGGCGCCGGAACCGGCGTCCTGCTCATCGCCTCGGCGCAGCACTCGCTGCCGATCTTCATCGCCGGCTTCACCGCGCTGTTCGTCCTCAGCGGCATCGGCAACGGCTCCACCTACAAGCTCATCCCCACCGCCTTCGCCCGTGACGCCGAGGCCCGCATCGTCGCCGGCAGCGACGCCACCAGTGCCTTCGCCACCGCGCGCAGGATGTCCGGCGCCGCCATCGGCATCGCCGGTGCGGTCGGGGCGCTCGGCGGAGTCGCCATCAACCTCGCCTTCCGCGGCGCCTACAGCGGCGGCGCGGGCAACGGCACCCCCGCCTTCCTGTCCTTCCTCGGCTACTACGCGGTGTGCGCGGTCGTGACCTGGGTCGTGTACGTCCGCCGCGAGCGGGCCGGATCCGCCCCCGTGGCGGCCGCGACCGCCGCCGGCGCCCCTGCCCCCGCCGGATCCCGCCCTACGGAGTCGGTCCATGCGTGACGCCGAGCGCACGCCGGCGCGGCCCGGCCAGGTGGCCACGCACTGCCCGTACTGCGCCCTGCAATGCGGCACCCGGCTCAGCGCCGGCACGGGTGCCGCGCCGGGGACTGCGCCGGATGCCGCGCCGGGGACTGAGCCGGGGACTGAGCCCGGTACGGGGCCGGGCGCCGGCACCCGTCCCGCCGGAGCCGAGGGCGGTACGGTCACCGTCCAGCCAGACCCCGACTTCCCCGTCAACCGCGGCGGCCTGTGCCAGAAGGGCTGGACCGCCCCGGCCCTGCTCACCACCCCCGACCGGCTGCGGACCCCCCTCGTCCGTGACGCCTCCGGCACCCTGCGCCCCACCGACTGGGACACCGCCCTCGACACGGTCGCCGCCTCCCTCGCCCGGATCCGCGCCGAGCAGGGCCCCGACGCCGTCGGCGTCTTCGGCGGCGGCGGCCTCACCAACGAAAAGGCTTACCTGCTCGGCAAGTTCGCGCGCCTCGCCCTCGGCACCAGCCAGATCGACTACAACGGCCGTTTCTGCATGTCCTCGGCCGCCGCCGCCGGGAACGCCGCCTTCGGCCTCGACCGCGGCCTGCCCTTCCCCGTCACCGACCTCGGCTCCGCCGACACCGTCCTCCTCGCCGGCGCCAACCCCGCCGAGACGATGCCCCCGCTGATGCGGCACCTCACCGCCGCCCGGCTGATCGTCATCGACCCGCGCCGCACCCCCACCGCCGAGCGCGCCGCCCTCCACCTCCAGCCGCGCCCCGGCACCGACCTCGCGCTCGCCCTCGGCCTGCTCCACATCCTGGTCGTCGAGGGACACAGCGACCGGGAGTACGTCGACCGGCGCACCACCGGCTTCGACGCCGCCTGGAAGCGCGCCGCCTCCTGGTGGCCCGAGCGCGTCGAGAAGGTCACCGGCGTGCCCGTCAGCGACCAGCGCGAAGCCGTCCGGATGCTGGCCGCCGCCTCCCGCGCGTACGTCCTCACCGGGCGCGGCGCCGAGCAGCACAGCAAGGGCACCGACACCGTCGCCGCCTTCATCAACCTCGCCCTCGCCCTCGGCCTGCCCGGCCGCGAGGGCAGCGGCTACGGCTGCCTCACCGGCCAGGGCAACGGCCAGGGCGGGCGCGAGCACGGCCAGAAGGCCGACCAGCTGCCCGGCTACCGCATGATCACCGACCCGGCGGCCCGCGCGCACGTGGCGGCCGTCTGGGGCGTCGATCCGGCCGTCCTGCCCGGGCCGGGCCGCAGCGCCTACGAACTCCTCGACGCCCTCGGCACCGAGAACGGCCCGCGCGCCCTGCTCGTCTTCGGCGCCAACCCGGTGGTCTCCGCGCCGCGTTCCGCGCACGTCGCCGAGCGGCTCTCCTCCCTCGACCTGCTCGTCGTCGCCGACTTCGTGCCCTCCGAGACCGCCCGCATGGCCGACGTGGTGCTGCCCGTCACCCAGTGGGCCGAGGAGGAGGGCACCATGACCAACCTCGAAGGCCGTGTCCTGCGCCGCCGCCGGCTCCTCGACCCGCCCGCCGGGACCCGCTCCGACCTGGAGGTCCTGCGCGGCCTCGCCACCCGGCTGGGCGACCTGCCCGAGCGCTATCCGGCGCAGCCGCGCGCCGTCTTCGAGGAGTTGCGCCGCGCCTCGGCCGGCGGGCCCGCCGACTACTCCGGCATCAGCTACGAGCGGCTCGACGCGGGGGAGGCGCTGCACTGGCCGTGCCCCGAGGGCAGTCCGGGCACGCCGCGGCTCTTCCTGGAACGGTTCGCCCACCCGGACGGCCGCGCCCGCTTCGCCGACGTCGAACACCGCCCGCCCGCCGAGGAGACGCACGCCGAGTACCCGCTGTACGCCACGACCGGGCGCGTGCTGGCCCAGTACCAGTCCGGCGCGCAGACCCGCCGGGTGCCGCAACTGATCGCGGCCGCCCCCGAGGCGCACCTTGAGGTCCACCCCGACACGGCCGCCCGGGCCGGCCTCACCGACGGCGCCCACGCGCGGATCACTTCGGCGCGCGGCTCCACGCTGGCCCGGGTCCGCTTCGACCCGACGCTGCGCACCGACACCGTCTTCCTGCCGTTCCACTTCCCGGGCGCGGGACGGGCCAACCTGCTCACCAACGACGCCCTCGACCCGCGCAGCCGCATGCCGGAATTCAAGGTCTGCGCGGTAAGCCTCGCGCCTGCCGATCCGCTGGCCGCGGCATCCACCCGTGAAGCCACCGAGCCGGCGCCCCCGGCACCCGCGCCCACCGTGCCGGTCCGGGCCGTGCCCGGCGTGGTGGGGGCCGCGGTCCCGCCTGCGGCGGCCGGTCCGACTGCGCCCGGGCCCGTTCCGCCCGCGGCGCCTGCCGCCGACCGCGCCGCTCTGGCGGGCGTGCCCGACGCGGCCCGGGCTGTGCCGCCGGCCCCGGCCGACGCGAAGGGCGCCCCGCCCGGCGCAGCCGTGAGGGCAGCCGTTCCGTTCGATTCGTCCGCGCCCGGCGCAGCCGGTGTCACACGCCTCCAGGGGGGCCGATCATGACCGCGACCGTGCCCGGAGGGCAAGGGCAAGCTCCGATCCTCGTCATCGGCAACGGGCCCGCCGCCCACCAACTCCTCGACCGGCTGCGCCACTTCGGCTGCACCGACCCCGTCACCGTCCTCGGCGCCGAAGAGGTCCCCGCCTACCACCGCGCGCTGCTCACCTCCGCGCTCGACGGCAGTCTCCCGCCCGCGGCGATGGAGCTGCCCCCGCCGCCCGGCGACACCCGCGTCCGCACCGGCGTCTGCGCCGTCCGCATCGACCGCGCCCGGCGCCGGGTGCACACCGCCGACGGGCAGGTCTTCCCGTACGGCCGGCTGGTCCTGGCCACCGGCGCGACGCCGCTGCTGCCCGCCCTGCCGGGCCTGCGGACGCCCGACGGCGCTCCGGCCGCGGGCGTCGCCACCCTCCGTACGCTCGCCGACTGCGCCCGCCTCACCGATCCGGCGGCGGTGGCCGCCCGTACCCCGGTGACCATCCTCGGCGCCGGCTCCCTCGGCGTGGAGGCGGCGTTCGCGCTGGCCGCCAAGGACCGTCCGGTCACCCTCGTCCACCCCGGCGCCTGGCCCATGGACCACCTCCTCGACCGGACCGCCGGAGCCCTCGTCGCCGACCGGCTCGCGACCGCCGGAGTGGAGGTCGTCACCGGCCAGGCGGCCGCCGCGTACACCCCCGGCGCCCTCACCCTCGCCGACGGCCGCACTCTGCCCGTCGCCACCCTCCTGCTCTGCACCGGCGTGCTGCCCGAGACCGGACTGGCCCGCGCCGCCGGCCTGAGCGTGCGCACCGGCATCGTCGTCGACGACTGCCTGCGCACCGACGACCCGCTGATCCACGCCCTCGGCGACTGCGCCGAGCACCGCGGCGGCCGCGGCGGCTCCCTCGCATCCGGCTGGGCCCAGGCCGAGGCGCTGGCCCGCCATCTCGCCACCGGAGCGCGCGGCGTGGCCGCCGCCCGCCGCGTGCTGCGGCCCCGTATCGCCGGCCCCGGCCTGGTCGTCCTCGGCGTCCCGGGCAGTGTCCCCGCGGAGGAGACGATCACCCTCAACGACCCGGCGAACGCCCGCTACGCCCGCCTGGAGCTCGCCGGCGAACGCATCACCGCCGGGGTTCTGCTCGGCTTCGACCGGGCCATCGCCACCACCACCGAGCTGTACGTCCACGACCTGCCCGTCCCGCGTGACCGGTTGAGCCTGCTCCTGGGCCGGGCCCCCCGCGTGGCGCGGACCGGCTCGACCGAGCTGAGCCCCGACACCGTCGTGTGCCTGTGCAACAACGTCACGCACCGGGACCTCACCGACGCGTGGCACGCCGGCTCCCGCCGGCTCCCCGAACTGGCCGCCGCCACCCGCGCCACGACCGGCTGCGGCGGCTGCACCCGCCAAGTGGAAGCGATCTGCGCTTCCCTGGCCTCCACCAGACCGGCCGCGACCGGCAGTTGAGCCGGAGCGGTGGTCCCCACCTCTAAGGACGGCACCGCATGACCACCCGCACCCTCGTCGTCATCGGCCACGGAATGACCGGCCACCGCCTCGTGGAGGAGGTCCGCTCCCGCGACCGGGACGGACTCTGGCGGGTGGTGGTCCTCGGCGCCGAGCGACACCCCGCCTACGACCGGGTCAGGCTCTCCTCGGCCCTCGACGGCGCCACCCCCGCCGGGCTGAGCCTGGTGAAAGCAGAACTGTACGAAGACGCCCTGGTGGAGTTCCGTCACTCCACCAGGGCCGTCGGCATTGACCGCGCGGCCCGCACCGTGACCCTGGAGGACGGCGGGCAGCTCCCCTACGACGCCCTCGTCCTAGCCACCGGCTCCGTGCCCTTCGTCCCGCCCGTCCCCGGCCGTGACCTGCCGGGCGCCTGCGTGTACCGCACCCTCGACGACCTCGACGCGATCCGTCAGGCCGCCGCCGGCACCACCACCGGGGTGGTGATCGGCGGCGGCCTGCTCGGCTTGGAGGCCGCCAACGGCCTGCGGCTGCTGGGCCTGTCCCCGCACGTCGTGGAGATGGCCCCGCGGCTGATGCCCGTCCAGGTCGACGAGGGCGGCGGGCGGGTGCTGGACCGGCTTGTCGGCCGGCTCGGCGTCACCACGCACCTGGGCGTCGCGACCAGCCACATCGAGGCGGGCCCGGACGGCCGGGTGGCGCGCCTGGTGTTCGCGGACGGTACGTCGATCGAGACCGGGCTCGTCGTCTTCTCCGCCGGCGTACGGCCCGCGGACTCCCTCGCCGAAGCCGCGGACATGCCGCGCGGCGAGCGCGGCGGGTTCCTCGTCGACGACCACTGCCGCACCCCGGACCCGTACGTCTGGGCCATCGGCGAGTGCGCGGCCGTCGAGGGCCGCTGCTACGGCCTGGTCGCCCCCGGCTACCGGATGGCGGAGGCCGTCGCCGGCCAGCTCCTGGGCGAGGGTCCCACCCGCTTCCCCGGCGCCGACATGTCCACGAAGCTCAAGCTGATGGGCGTGGACGTCGCCTCCTTCGGCGACGCGCACGCGCAGACGCCGGGGGCGCTGGAATTCGTACGGGAGTCCGCGGGCGGCGAGGTGTACGCGAAGCTCGTGCTCGACTCCGAGGGCGACAGCCTGCTCGGCGGGATCCTCGCCGGGGACGCCGCGGCCTACCCGCTGCTGCGCTCCCTGCTGGGCCGTGAACTCCCGGACTCGGCGGAGGCCTTGCTCGCGAGCTCGTGATCCTGGGCCTGAGCCGATTCCCGGCCCGGGCCCTGGTCCCGGCCCCGGCCCTGCTCCTGGTCCTGGTCCTGACCGTGAACACCAACGGCGAGAGCCCTTACCCGATCGGGGTAAGGGCTCTCGCCGTGCGGTGCGCCGGTGCTCCGGTGCGTAGTCGGGGCGTGGGGGCGTCGGTTCCTCGGACCGGATCAGACGGCGGCGGTCTCCGACTTGCGGTCGGCGGCGGACGCGGCCGGCGCCTGCTGCTCGGGCTTCTTCAGGCCCAGGGCGATCAGCGCGGTGATGACGATGCCCGCGGCGGCGATGAAGACCGCCGTGCGCAGACCGTCGGTGGTGGCGGCGCGGAGCGCCTCACCGGTCTGGCCCTCCAGGCCGGAGTTGGCGATGGCGACCAGGACGGCGAGGCCGACGGCGCCACCGATCTGCTGGGTGGTGGAGGCGACACCGGAGGCGATGCCCTGCTCCTCGGGGGCGACGCCGATGGCGGCGGCACCGAACATCAGGGTGTAGCCGGCGCCCTGGCCGAGACCCATGATGATCAGGCCGGGGACGAGGAGCCAGTACGTGGCGTCGGTGGCGAGGGTGAAGCCGAGGATCGCGGTGCCGATGACACCGATGACCATCGCGGCCACCATGATGGCGCGGATGCCGTGCTTGGTGGCGAGGCCGCCGGCGGTCTGGGCGCCGATGGCGATGGCGACCATCGGGACCAGGAAGGCGATGCCGGTCTCCAGCGGGCTGTAGCCGTGGACACCCTGGAAGTAGACGGTCAGGAAGTAGAGCAGGGTGCCGAAGGTGGCCATGTAGAAGAAGGTCACGCCGACCGCGGTGGTGAGGTTGCGGTTCTTGAAGAGGCTCAGCGGCAGCAGCGGGTCGGAGGACTTCTTCTCGATGACGAAGAAGGCGACGACCAGGACCACGCCGATGGCGAGGGCGCTGAGGACGATGGGGGCGGTCCAGCCGGACTCCGGACCCTGGACGAGGGCGAAGACGATCGCGGTGATGCCGACGGTGGAGGTCAGCGCACCCATGAGGTCGAAGCTACGGCCGCTGCTGACGTTGGTGTCGGGCTTGATGAGCGGGAAGGCGAGCAGCATCGCGACGCCGGCGAGCGGCACGTTGACGTAGAAGACGGACTCCCAGCCGAAGGACTCGGTCAGCACGCCGCCGAGCAGCGAGCCGACGATCATGCCGCTGCCGCCGGCGGTGCCCCAGACGGCGAAGGCGCGGTTGCGCTCCTTGCCCTCCGCGAAGCTGGTGGAGACCAGGGTGAGGGTGGCGGGGAAGAGGAAGGCGCCGCCGATGCCCTGGATCGCGCGGGCGGCGATCAGCACCTCGGGGGAGCCGGCGAGGCCGCCGAGGAGCGAGGAGCCGGCGTAGAGGCCGAGGCCGAGGACGAACATGCGGCGCGGGCCGAAGAGGTCGCAGGCACGGCCGCCGAGGAGGAGGAATCCGCCGAAGGCGACGGCGTAGGCGCTGACGACCCACTGGAGGGTCTGGGCGGAGAAGCCGAGCCCGGAACCGATGTCCGGGAGCGCCACGTAGACGATGTTGTAGTCGATGGAGATGATCAGCTGGGCGAAGGCCAGCAGGGCCAGGGTGAAGCCGAGGCGCTTGCGCCGGCCGTCCTGGGCGATCGGGGTCGAAGACATGGTGTGTACAGCTCCCGGGTGTCGGGTCGGGGGATGGTCTGGGGGTCGCTGTGTGAAGCGGTGTGAAGCGATGTGAAGCGGTGCGAAGCGGTGTGGATCGGTGGTGCGGCGCCGTGTTGTGCCGTGTGGCGACGCCGTGGGTGCTGCGTGGTGCTGTGCTGGTCAGGAAGCCAGTTCGTGGGTCACCTGGTCGGCCAGCCGGCGGGCCAGCTCAAGGCGCTTGATCTTGGCGGTGGCCGTCCGCGGAAGCTCGCTCAGCTTCATCTGGATCGGGTCCGCCATGTCCGACTGGTCCGCGATGGCGCGGCTCCAGCGGGCGAGGTCCAGCGGTGCGTCGTCCTTGGTGCAGACGACGGGCACCGGCTCCTGCTTGGGGCCCGGCACGATGATGAGCTCGGTGAGCTCCGGCAGCCGGTGCAGGACGGTGTCCTCGACCTCAAGGGTGGAGTGGATGGTCGGGATCTGGTCGACCTCGCGGTCGAGCAGGTGCAGGCAGCCCCACTTGGTGCGGTAGCCGACGTCGCCGCCGCGCCACCACTCGCCGTCGAGCTGCTTCTCGAAGCGCTCCGCCTCGCCGTAGTAGGTCAGGGCGCGGCCGGCGGTCTGCACGTCGATGTAGCCCGGGTTCTCGCGGGAGGGCTTCTTGCCGTTGCGGGGCACCAGCCGGTACTTGGTGATGCCCGGGGTCGCGTAGCCCTGGCAGCGGCCGTCGGCCTTCATGACGGTCTTGCGGGTGTACGGGCGGGCCACCAGCGGGCCGCACTCGCTCTGGCCGTAGACCTGGAGGAAGACGGGGTTCGTACGCTCGGAGGCGCGCAGGAACTTGTCCATCGTGCCGGGGTGGATGGCGTCGAAGGTGCTGTTGTAGAAGCGGACGGTGGAGAAGGGCTTGCGCGGGTCGTCGAGGATCGACTCGCACTCCAGGAACGAGTTGGGGTGCGTCTCGAAAACGCCGGGACGGTACTTCACCATCGCGTCGGCGACCTTGCCGGGCTCGGCGTCGTCGAGGAAGACCATCGGCTTGTTCCGCAGCATCATCGCGGCGATGCCGGGGTACATCCGCGAGTGCACGTAGCTGACGTGCATCAGGATCGGCTCGCGCTGGCGCAGCATGCTGACGACCTTGTCCTGCCAGCGGTAGCGCGATCCGATGGAGCGGGCGGAGTGCACCACGAGCTTCGGTATGCCGGTGGTGCCCGAGGTGTGGGTCATGATCGCGTGCGAGTCGGGGTGCAGCGTCACCGGCGTGCGCTCGGGGGCGCCCGCCAGGTCGCCGAGGGTGATGGCGCCCTCGACCGGCTCGGTGACGGAGATGACCCGCGCGGTGAGCTCCGCGAGCGGCGAAGCGGCCAGCGGGCCGCGCAGCTTGGCGGCGTCCGTCAGCAGGGTGGGGGAGGGGAGGCGCTGGAGCAGCGCGTTGATGGTCTCCCCGTCCAGGTGGGCGGAGAGCATCACCGGGACGGCGCCGATGCGGGCCGTCGCGCAGGCGAACAGCGTGATGTCGAAGTTGTTGGTCTTGTGGATGACTACGTGGTCGCTCGGCCGGACACCGGTGGCCCAGAGGCGATTGGCCATCTCGGCGATCAGTTCCGCGAAGTGGGCGACCGTCAGGACCTGGCCGGCCTCGGGGAGGGCGTCCATGGTGCGGTCGAGCGTGATGGTGTTGGCGCCGAACTTGGCGGCAGCCTCCTCGGCGACCAGGCCGAGGTAGAGCGGCGTCTTGTTCTTGGGAATCCGGAGCATGTATTCAAGTTCGCACCGGCGGTCCGCAGGCCCAATGGCAGACGTTTTACTGTGTCAGCTCGGTGAAATCAGGTCATGGATCATGGCGCGAAAAGAGCGTGCCATGCATGCGTGCGTGCACGTGCGCGTACCTGCGCGCGTGTACGTGCGTGTGCGTGCGTGTGCGCATGAAAAAGGCCCGTAGCGGGAGTTCCGCTACGGGCCCTTTCCCCTGTCCGCAGGACGGGCGCCGGTCAGGCGGGTGCCGTCGGACGGGAATTACTTGCCCAGCCCCTGCTTGATCGCCGCGGCGATCTCCATCGTGCGCACGGTCTGGTAGCCGACCGCCGCCAGATTGTCGTCGGTCACGTTCTGCGCGAGCTGGCCGGGAACGGCCTGGAGGCCGGACGTGGCGCTCACGCCGTACGGGTTGCCGTTGCTCGGGGCGAGGAGGATCGGGTCGGTGACGCCTGGCGGCACGATGATCGCGCCCCAGTGGTAGAAGACGTTCGACAGCGACAGGATGGTCGACTCCTGGCCGCCGTGCTGGGTGCCCGTCGAGGTGAACGAGGACATGGCCTTGTTCTTCAGGCCCGCGCGGGCGTGGAGTTCGAAGGTCTGGTCGATGAAGTGCTTGAGCGGGCCGGCCATCGCGCCGTAGCGGCCCGGGGTGCCCCATATGACCGCGTCGGCCCAGTCCAGGTCGTCGATGGTGGCGATCTCCACCTCACGGCTGCTGCCGCCGGTGTGCTCCTCGTACGCCTGCGTCCACTCGGTGTAGTTGGGCGCGAGCGTGGTCTCCTGGATCTCGGCGACGCGGCGCAGCCGCACCTGGGCGCCGGCCTTCTCCGCGGCGTCGGCGGCGGCCACCGCGAGCTTGTGGATGTTTCCGGTGGCCGAGTAGTAAACAATGGCGACGTTGGTCATCGGCTCTTCAGTCTCTCTTTGTGGGAATTCGGGCTCTACGGACCTCGGTACTCGGGACCTCAGGTCCTCAAGGCCTCGGGGTCTCGCGGTCGATGCCCGGCGGATTGTCTATCGCGTAACGCCACACACCGTCCGCACCACGACGCACGACGTCCGTGGCCGTGCCCTCGTGGTGTACGCAAGTTCCGTCCGGCTTGACGCCCTTGATCAGATAGTCACACAGCAGCAGCGCCAGGTCGTCGTATTCATAGCAGTGGCGCACCGTCAATTTCATCGGAATTCCGAGCGCCAGGAAGCTGCTGGTCGCGGCGCGCCGGCCGTCGCCGGTCACCACCTGGCCCGGGGTGAGGACGCGGACCGCCCCCGGCTCGAAGAGGCGGTCGATCGCCTCCAGGTCACGTGCGTTGAAGGCCCGCAGGAACGCGTCGGGCAGTTCGGACGGTGCGGTGACGGGCGCGGTGACGGGCGCGGTGACAGACGCGGTCATCGTGGCTCCTGATGAGGGGGAAAGAGGTACCCGTTGGAGTTGGAGGAAACAGCGGTGCGGGGGGAGAGCGCAGGGGGAACCGCGGGCGGTCTGCGCCTCGAACGGTGGCGGATCTACGGGGCTACTCGACGGCGACGCCGCGCGATCCCTCCGGCCGTACCGGCTCGGCGGGCAGCCGGTCCAGCGCCATCCCGAAGTACTTGTGGTAGGCCTCGAACACCTCGGCGTCGTCCGCGAGATGCTCCTCGAAGACCTCGCCGCCGACGCGCCGGGTCAGGGTGCGCCCCTTGAGCGTGACGCGCCCCTCGACCGTGGGCAGCGAGCAGAACACGTCCTGGAGGAATGGCGAGTCGGGGCAGGTGCGGAACCACCACAGCGACGGCCTGAACTCACCCAGCTCGCGCGCCCGGCCGTCGACCCGGTACATCGGCTCGCCGTCCATCACGAGGTCGAATTCACTCTGGTCCCGCGGTCCGAAGCGGTACGCGCCCTGCGGGTCGTACTGCACGGCTTCGGTCCCCAGCAGCAGCGGACGCCGCGGGTTGCGGCGGAAGCCGACGTCCACGAGGTACGCGGCCCCCTCCAGGGTCACGCGCAGCACCAGGTGGCCCAGCGGAGCGCCGAGCCCGCCCGGGCGGTGCACCCGGGCGGCGAGGATCTCCACCTGGTAGCCGAGCGACTCCAGCAGGAGCCCGAAGGCCGGGTTCACCTCGTAGCAGCCACCGCCGCGCCCCTGGTGCACGATCTTCTCGACGGCCCGCTCGTCCAGGTGGATGTCCTGGTCCAGGTGGTAGTCGAGGTTCTCGAACGGGACGGTCAGCACATGCCGTTCCGTCAGCTCGCAGAGCGCCGCCAGGTCCGCCCGCGCCGGGCGCGACGCGCCGATCCGGGCCAGGTAGGCGGTGGCCAGCACGTCGGAGATCATCAGGCGTCCAGGGTCTTCACGACCGAGGCGACCTGGAGCGTGCGGCGCGCCTGGAAGGCCGCGGCCTCCAGGTTCTCCTCGGGCACCTGGCCCGGGTTGCCGCCGACGACGGCGGAGGCGCCGTACGGGTTGCCGTTCTTCGGCTTGTACAGGACCGGGTCCGTCGAGCCGGTGGAGACGATGACCGAGCCCCAGTGGGTGATCGCGTTGTGCAGGGCGAGGATCGCGGACACCTGGCCGCCGTGGGCCGCCGAGCCGGAAGCGAAGGCGGAGACCGCCTTGTTGAGGAGCTTGCCCTCGATCGACAGCTTGGAGGTGGAGTTGATGAAGTGCATCAGCTGCGGGGCGGCGAGCCCGAAGTGCACCGGGGTGCCGAGCAGGATGCCGTCGGCCCACTCCAGGTCCGCCAGGGTGGCCACGGGGATGTCCTTGGTGGCGTCCTGGTGGTCGGCGGCGCCGTCACGGCTCGCGGCCTCACCGTTCGGCGCGATCTCCGCGATGCGCAGGAGACGGACCTCCGCGCCCTCCTTCTCGGCCGCGGAGGCGGCGGCCTCGGCCAGCTTGTGGGTGGAGCCGGTGGACGAGTAGTAGATGACAGCGATGTTCGTCATGACGTGCGGAACTCCCTTTCGACCGCCCCCGCTCGTTTCCGGACTTCCAGGTGCCGGGGCCTTGGGACGATCCTGTTCCGTGCACCGCCCCCTGCCGAGGGCTGCGGTCTCAGTACGTCAGGTAGGCGGAGCCGTCCGTCAGGTCGGGGCGCGGGCGCGGGGCGGTACGCCGGGGCCGGGGAGCGGTCCGTACGCCGGTGAGGTGCCGGTCAGGGCGCGGGCGGGGCGCTGGGCGGCACCTGCCGCTGCCGGGACGGGGCCGTACGCCGGTCCGGTCGGGCCCGTACGCCGGTAAGCGCGCGAGCCGGCGCGTCGGTCGGGCCGTGAGCCCGTACGCCGCACCGGTGTACGCGTCGCCTCGCGTCCGTACGTCAGGCGCCCGCGGCCGTAGTCGTGCCCGCGGCGGTCGCGGCGGGAGCGGTGGTCGCGGCGGGAGCGGCGGCGCGGCGCCGGCGGCGGCCGGTCGCCACCAGCAGCACCACACAGCCCCCGAGCAGCGCCGACATGAACAGCCCGACGCCCTTGACGTCGCCGAACGCGAGCGGGACCTGCGCGCCCAGCCCGCCGCCGATGTTGATGGTGAAGCCGTACAGGGCGGTCGCCATGACCCCGTGGGCCGTGCCCGCCGCCGTACCGATCTCCTGGACCACGGCGGGTCCGATCGCGGCCACGCCCAGCATGAAGACGAACATGGACGCGGCCAGCCCGGCGGTGGTGCCGCCGAACAGTCCCGCACCGCAGATCCCCGCCGCCGCCACCGCGAACGCACCGGCTCCGCGCGGCCGCGCCGGGATCCGGCCCAGCAGCGGCGCCACCAGCACGCCCAGCACCAGTGCCGGGATCGCGGTGGCGCGCAGCGTCAGCATCGCCTGGCCGTCGCCGACCAGTTCGGGGGGACCGTAGAGCTGCACACTCGTGTACACGGCGGTCATCGTGCTGGAGCAGGTGAGGCCGACGACGTACAGCGGCAGCAGCCCTCCCCACAGCTTGCGTCGCCCGGCGCCCGGCGCGGAGGCGGCGTCCGAGGTCTGCGCGGGATCCACCCCGGACAGCACCCGGCGCAGGACGAGGGCCCCCACCAGCAGCAGTGGCGCCGTCACCCAGAAGGTGCCGCGCCAGCCGACGAGGGCGGCCAGCAGTTGTGACTCCACCTGTCCGATCACGATCGTCCCCGCCATGCAGGCGGAGACGATCGTCAGTGCGGTCGGCAGTTTCGAGGCAGGTATGTGCGCGTTGAGGTACGCGTACACGAGCGGGACGTACACGCCGGCGAACAGGCCCTGCCCGGCCCGTAGCGCCAGCCCCGCGCCGAACGACTCGGCCAGCGGGACGCAGGCGGTCACCACCGCCAGCGCGCCCACACCCGCCACCAGGACCGCGCGGGTGCCGAAGCGGCGGGCGAGCGCGCCGCTGAAGAGCGAGATGACCGCGTACGTCACCGCGTACGAGGAGGTCGCCCAGGTGGCCGACGCCTGGTCCACCCCCCACGCCCGACCGATCTCGGGCAGCAGGGGGATCGCCACGTACAGCTGGCCCACCACCAGCATCCCGAGCAGCGAGATGGCCGTCACGACGGGCGCGACGGACGGGCCCTTGGCGTTCCGGCTGACGGGCCGGGTGACGGGCCGGGTGGTGGGCCTGCCGGAGGGCTTGGCGGAGGGCTTGGCGGAGGACTCGGCCGGCTCGGCGGAGGGCGTGCGTAGGCTCATGTGCTGCTCCTGGGGGCTGCGGGGCACCCCGGGAGGGTGGGCCGATCAGCGTGTGGGTGGTGCGGCTGTCGGTCAGCCGCCGTACGGCGCCTGCGCCTTCTTGGCCTTCAGCGCGGTGCCCCACCACTCCAGGGCGTCGAGGAGGGTCTTCGCCGCGGCGTCCGCCTCGGTCGGGTCGATGAGGTTGCCCTGCTCGTCGAACTGGCCCCACGGACCGTGGAAACCGACGGTGTCGCGGACCGTGACCATGTGGCACTCGGCGAAGATCTGGCGCAGGTGCTCGACGGCGCGCATGCCGCCCGCGAGGCCGCCGTAGCCGACGAAGCCCACCGGCTTGGCCTGCCACTCGGTGGTGTGCCAGTCGATCAGCGTCTTCAGCGAGGCCGGGTAGGAGTGGTTGTACTCCGGGGTGACGACGACGAACGCGTCGGCCGCGGCCAGGCGCGGCGTGACGCCGGCCAGCACGGCCTGCGTGGCCTCCGAGGGCGACTGCGACAGCTGGTTCGGCAGATCGTGCTCGATCAGGTCGATCACGTCGATGTCCAGGCCGGCCCGCTCACGGGCGACGCCCGCGAACCAGTTCGCGATGATCGGGCCGAACCGGCCGTCACGGACACTTGCGATGATGACTGCGACGCGGAGCGGCTCAGACATGGAAATACCTCCGGAAGTATGCGGCGGCGCCCCGGCCGTGGGGTGACGGAGGAGGCGGTCCCGCGCTAGCGCTTCCCACCTTTTCGGGACCAAGTGGATGGGACAACTCCGGCCGTACTAGTACGTCAGCTTGACGCGGTACCGCCTGCGCCGACCCGGACAGGACCTAGTGGAGGCGGGCCAGCAAGTGGGCGTCGAGGAAGCCCCGCTCGGAGGCCGGGTCGTGGAGCAGCCGGGCGAACGTGACGAGCCCGGCCCCGGCCAGCAACTCGGCGAACCGGTCCACCGGCCAGCTATAGGCGGGCGTCACCTTGTGGTCGAAGCGGACCGGCTCCGGTCCGTCGGTCGCGAAGAACGAGACCAGGAGCAGGCCCCCTGGTGCCAGGACACGCACCTGCTCGGCGAGCAACGCGGGCAATTCCCCGGGCGGGGTATGGATCATCGAGTAGTGGGCCAGCACGCCGCCGAGCGTGCGGTCCTCGACCGGCAGGGCCTCCATCCGCGCCTCGTCGAACCGCAGCGCCGGATGGGCCCGCCGGGCGTGGTCGACCATGGCCGGGGAGAGGTCGAGCCCGAAGGCGTCCAGCCCCAGGTCGTGCAGCATGGCCGTCAGGTGTCCGGGCCCGCACCCGACGTCGGCTGCCCGCAGGTTCCCCGTCCCGCGCACCAGCTCGGCGAAGGTGCCGACCATGGCCCGCGCGAACGGCTGTGTCTCCAGCCGATCAGCGAACATCGACGCATACAGCTCGACGATCCCGTCGTAGGCCGCCCTGGTCTCGTCCTGGTGCTCCATCACGGGAAGAGAAGCTAACATCCGCGCACGTTCGCAGCCTCTCCGGTCCCGTGCCGACGCCCACCCCTAGTGCTGTGACCGGAAAGGTTCACCGGCCCGCGACGCCCGGCACGGCACCTCGCTGCACTGCGTTCGCTGCGCTCACTGCGTCTCGGCTCCTCTTCGAGGACCTTGGAGGCCGAGCTGTCGGACCGCGCGAGTACGGCCGAGTACGAGCTGCGGCCCTCCGCCTTGCGATGCAGCTCGGCATCCGAAGGATGGGGTGAAGAGCCGAGACGGAGCGAGCGAAGCGAGTGCAGTGCACCGGACGCCGCGGGCTTAACGGCAAACCTTTCCGGTCACAGCACTAGAGACTGCCTGTTCCGTCACCTGGGCACGGGACAGGCCTAGTAGAGCTTCGTCAGGTCGGGGCTGCGTTGGTGCTCTGCGGGTGAGGGAGTCCGCCCGGATCAACCCCCGGGCGGACCATGGCCGTCACTCGGCGCGAGCTTGGCCAGCGCGGACTCCTCGGCGTGTACGGTGGCATCCGTCTCGCGGCTGTAGCCGTAGGCCAGTTCCGTCCCGGCGCGGTCCACGATCACCGCGCCCACCGAGTACGCCCCCTCGCTGACCGGGCAGAGCCGCGACACGCCGATCGCCCGCCGCATCCACGTTTCGTCCGCCGGCTTCAAGGCGGTCGACAGGTCCGCCCCGGTCGCCGGGGGCGCCACGCCGGCCGGGACCGTCGGGTGCGCCGGATCTGCTGCCGGTGAATCCGCCGGCCGCGGACAGCAGCACGTAGGGCCGGGCGACGGCAGCGGCGCCGTCTACGCCAGCGGCAAGGGTCCCGGCACCGGCACCCGCGCCCGCACCGGCACTCACCGGATCCGCAGGTGCCCGAGGTACGACTCGACATTGCGCCGCGTCTCGGCCACCGAGTCCCCGCCGAACTTCTCGACGACCGCGTCGGCCAGCACCAGCGCGACCATCGCCTCGGCCACGATGCCCGCGGCCGGCACGGCGCACACGTCGGAGCGCTGGTGGTGCGCGGCAGCGGCCTCGCCCGTCGCCACGTCCACCGTCGCCAGAGCCCTCGGCACGGTCGCGATGGGCTTCATGGCGGCCCGTACGCGCAGCAGCTCGCCCGTGCTCAGCCCGCCCTCGGTGCCCCCGGAACGCCCCGAGGTCCGCTTGATCCCCGCCTCCGTGGCGACCATCTCGTCGTGCGCCCGCGACCCGGGAAGCCGGGCGAGCCCGAAGCCGTCGCCAACCTCAACGCCCTTGATGGCCTGGATGCCCATCAGCGCAGCGGCCAGACGTGAGTCCAGCCGCCGGTCCCAGTGGACGTGCGAGCCGAGCCCGACGGGGGCCCCGTACGCCAGCACCTCCACCACGCCGCCGAGGGTGTCGCCGTCCTTGTGGGCCTGGTCGATCTCCGCGACCATCGCCTTGCTCGCGTCCGCGTCCAGGCACCGCACCGGATCCGCATCGAGCTCCTCCACATCACCGGGGACCGGGTAGAGGCCGTACGGGGCCTTGGCCGCGCCGAGCTCCACGACGTGCGAGACGATCTCGATCCCGGCGGCCCGCGCCAGGAACGACCGCGCGATCGCGCCGAGCGCCACCCGCGCCGCGGTCTCCCGCGCGCTGGCCCGCTCCAGGACCGGCCGGGCCTCGTCGAAGCCGTACTTCTGCATCCCGGCGAGGTCGGCGTGCCCGGGTCGCGGGCGGGTCAGCGGCGCGCCCCGGCCCGTTTCCTTCAGCTCGGCGGGATCCACCGGGTCGGCGGACATGACCTTGTCCCACTTCGGCCACTCGGTGTTCCCGATCATCACCGCGACGGGCGACCCGAGGGACAGCCCGTGCCGCACCCCGCCGAGGAACGTGACCTCGTCCTGCTCGAACTTCATCCGCGCACCCCGGCCGTGGCCGAGCCGGCGCCGGGCCAGGTGCTCGCCCACGAGCCCGGTGGTGACGGGAACACCGGCGGGAAGCCCCTCCAGCGTCGCCACCAGCGCCGGTCCGTGCGACTCCCCGGCGGTCAGCCAACGCAATTTGCCCATGCGGACGATCACCCCTGCTCATTGGTCGGGAGCGTCACCATAGGCAGCGCCCGCGAACCACCCCGCGTACGGGGAAGCCAATCCGTCAGCTCCCCGCTCCCCGGTCCCCGACCGCGCCACCCAGCCGGACGATCGCGGCGTAGACGGGAAGGCGACGCCGTACGAGGCATCGGACCGGTCACGCGCGCGTCGTCGCGGGAGCCGCATACCAGGGCGGTCCTGCCCCGCTAGCGTTCCGGAGGGTGCGGGCGCACGCTGGAGGGTGGGTGAATCCTCTGGAGGTGATGCAGCATGTCCACGCTCGTCGGGTGGCATGTGGAGATCGAGTTCACCGAGGAAGGCCACCGCACGGCTGCGGCGGCCATGGTCAGGCTCGGGGACGGTTCCGAGCTCAGAGCGCACGGGTATGCCATGCGCCATCCCTCCGACCCGGAGCAGCTACGGGTTGGGGAGGAGATCGCCGGCGCTCGCGCGCTCATGGATCTGTCGTCCCAGCTGTTGCAGAAGGCCCACGGCGAGATCGACGAAGTCACGGGCCGGCACTCTTATCCGCTGAATCAGTGAATCAGTGCATCGTGAGGCCAAGCGCCTTTGGCCATCGTGGCGCGTTCCGAATCCGGACACGCCGCGGTGGCTGTGGCGAGGGTGACCGTCGCGCCCGGCCTGCTGGACACGCGACGGGGACCCGGCGCGCATGTACGCACGCTGCGGCTGCTGACCACCTCGAATACGCACCCGGCGGTGACGCGGCTGCGGGAGTTCGACGCGTTCACGCGGACCGACGAGCCGGACTTCCCGTTCGGCTTCGGCCTGGGCGCCTGCTGGACGGCCTGGCCGAGCTGATCAACGAGCGGAACGAACCCACCGCGTGAGCCCGGCCCAGGTGGCGGGGGCCAGATCCAGGACGGGGCCCTCGGTGACCTTGGAGTCCCGGACGTGGACCTGTGTGGCGCAGGCGGCGACCTCGACGCACTGGCCGCCCTCGCTGCCGCTGTAGGAGGACTTCCGCCAGGCCACGGCGACTTCCAGGCAGGCGCCGCCTTCGCTGCCGCTGTAGCTGGACTTGAACCACTTCAGTGCGGTGGTGGCGCTCATAGCTCTCCTAGCAGGCGGTCCAACAGGCCCCGCGTCTGCTCCCGAACCGGCCGCCCGGCGGGGAGGGCGGCCCGGGGGCTGTTCCTCGTCGCCGCCCTCGCCGACGCCTGGGGCGTGCTGCCCCGGTCGCCGGGCAAGGTCGTCTGGTGCGAGTTCCGCTGAGCCTGGCCCCGCCGTTACCTGTCCAGATGCCGGGGGACCTCGGAGAGGGCGACCTCAGGTTCCTGCTGATCGGCAACTTGGCTGGACAACAGTCGTAGGGCGTCGGCTGAGGCGGTGTCGTTGGGTGTATAGACCTCGAGCCGGTGGTCGGGGCTCTCGGGCTGGAGCCACACCTGGTAGTCGACGTCGACCCCTCCGACGGTTGGGTGTTGCAGGCGCATGGTGCCCACGGTGCAGTCCGCGACGTCGCCTTTGGCCCACAGTTTGGCGAAGTCGACGCTGCGCATGGCGAGTTCGCCGATCAGTTCGGCCAACCGGGCGTCGTTGGGATGCCTGCCTGCGGTGAGCCGCAGGTAGGCGACATGAGCTCGGGCCAGTTCATCCCAGTTTCGGTGCAGATCGCGGGTGAGGGAGTCGAGGAAGAACATCCGAGGGATGGAGGGCCGTCGCGCGAGATCGTGGGGCGCGTCGAAGTCGACGTGTTCCGCGACGAGGGCATGTCCGGTGCGGTTCCAGACCAGCACGTCGCCACGGCGGCCGAGCACGACGGCCGGCGTGGTCTCTCCCAGGGAGGCCAGGAGCGCCAGTACTCGTGGGTGCGGCCTTTCCGGGCGCGGGCGGACCAGGCGTGAAGTGGCGGGATGACGGGCGAGGTTGTGCAGGTGAGCCGTCTCGGCCTGATCGAGCTGAAGCACGTTGGCGAGCGCGTCGAGGACCTGTTGGGAGGCCGTACCGGCCTGCCCCTGTTCCAGCCGCGTGTAGTAGCCGGCGCTCACGCCCGCGAGCTGAGCGAGTTCCTCGCGACGCAGACCCGGCACGCGGCGGGCGGCTCCGTACGTGCGCAGTCCGACGTCGGCGGGCGTGACCCGGTCGCGGCGGCTCTTGAGATAGGCCCCGAGGCTCTCCAACTCCATGACCTCGAGCGTAGGCGGAACGGTCCGATTCAGGGTGCCCCTGCGAGGTGTACCCATGACGCGGGGATGGTTGCCGAGCGGACCACATCGCACCATCCCAAGCATGAATGAACAGCGTGTTTCTCACTCACCCAGTCCGCGGGCGTGGCTCGGTCTGCTGGTGGTACTCGGCCCGGTCCTGCTGGTCGCGATGGACAGTTCGGTCCTGTTCCTGGCGATGCCCAAGGTCACCGAGGCGCTGTCGCCGACCGCCGATCAGGCGCTGTGGGTCCTGGACGTCTACGGATTCGCCGTCGGGTCCCTACTCATCGCGTTCGGGAACATCGGCGACCGGTACGGCCGGCTGAAGCTGCTGATGATCGGCGCGGCGGTGTTCGGCGCGGCCTCGGCGGGAGCGGCGTTCGCCCCCGGGCCGGAACTGCTGATCGTCTTCCGGGCGCTGATGGGCGTGGCTGGTGCCACGCTGTTGCCGTCGGCGCTGGCGGTACTCAGCGGCCTGTTCACCGACCCACGCCTGCGGGCGAAAGCGATCGGCATCTTCGCAGCCACCTTTGCCGCCGGCTTCGCGATCGGCCCGGTCGTCGGCGGACAGCTGCTGAACAGCTTCTGGTGGGGATCGGTCTTCCTGATCAATCTCCCCGTCGTCGTGCTGTTCCTGATTCTGGCCCCGGTCCTGCTCCGCGAGGTACGTGCCACCCGGACCGGCCGCATCGACGCTCTGAGCGTTCTGCTCTCCGCTGCGGGCATCCTGCTGACCGTCTACGCGATCAAGCACGCGTCGGCGGAGGGGCTGACCACGACGCCGATGGCCGCGGGGATCGTCGGCGTCGTCACCCTGTGGTGGTTCGTCCGGCGGCAACTCCACTTGGAACACCCGCTGATCGACTTCCGCCTCTTCCGCGACCGGGTGTTCACGATCGCGGCGATCACCGGGCTTCTGCCTCTGGCCGCATGGTCGGCAGTGGCCTACCTCGGCGGCATCTACCTCCAGTCCGTCCTCGGACTGACCGTCCTGGACGCGGCTCTCGTCGCGCTCCCCGGCGCCGCGGTGCTCACCGTCACCTGCATCGTCACACCGGCACTGGTCGCGCGCATCGGCGCCCGGGCGGCGCTCATCACCTGCCACTTCTTCATCGCCGCAGGGCTGCTCCTGCTGCTGGCCACCAGCACCTCCAGCGGCATCGGCTGGTACGTGGCATCCACCGTCATCGCCGGCATCGGCTACGGCATCTCCTTCAGCGTCGTCGCCGACACCGCCATCGCCGCGGTTCCCGCAGAGCGCGCCGGGTCCGCGGCAGCAATCGCCGAGACCAGCAACGAGATCGGCAGCGCCCTCGGCATCGCACTCCTCGGCTCGCTGGCTGCCCTGATCTTCCGGCTCGCAGGACCTGACCTCGCCAGTACCCTCAACGAGACATTGCAGGTCCCCGGCCTCACGGCCGCGGTGATCGGCGATGCGAAGTCAGCCTTCGTCACCGGTCTGCATGCCGCCGCCGTCATCGCGGGCATTCTCCACGCCGCACTCGGCGCGTTCGCCCTGCGCCACCTGCCGCGCTCCTTCACCGGCACCGACGACGCCTATCCGGAGTCCCTGCCCCAGGACACCTTCGAAGAAAGCGGCGTTCGATGACCCATGCCAACTCCCCACGCCGGTGGTCGAGATCGCGGGATGGTTGAGGGCTGTGAGATCACACCATCCGTACGGCCCCGGCAGCAGCTGCCGGGGCCGTACGGATATGTCAGAACTGAGAGAACTGTCAGAGCTTCTCGGGCGTGCGGATGCCCAGGAGCGACATGCCCTTGTTCAGGGTCCGCGCCGTCAGCTCGCACAGGAACAGGCGGTTCTCCCCGACCACCAGCTCCGGCTCCGGCCTGATGACCGGGCACTGGTCGTAGAACGTCGTGAACAGCGAGGACAGCTGGTAGAGGTACGCGGTCAGCTTGTGCGGCGCGTGGTCCGCGGCCGCCTCGGCGATCAGCTCGCCGAAGTGGTCCAGGTGCAGGCCCAGCGCACGCTCCGCCGGGGCGAGCTCCAGCTCCGGGTGCGCGACCGGGCCACGGTCGCCCGCCTTGCGCAGGATGGACTTGATCCGGGCGTACGCGTACTGGAGGTACACGGACGTGTCGCCGTTCAGCGAGACCATCTGGTCCAGGTCGAACTTGTAGTCACGGGCGGCGGACGTGGACAGGTCGGCGTACTTCACCGCGCCGATGCCCACGTACCGGCCGTTCTCCACGATCTCGTCCTCGGACAGACCGACCTTCTCGGCCTTCTCGCGCACGACGGCCGTCGCCCGCTCGACGGCCTCGTCCAGCAGGTCCACCAGCCGCACCGTCTCGCCCTCACGGGTCTTGAACGGCTTGCCGTCCTTGCCGAGCACCGTGCCGAAGGCCAGCTGCACGGCCTCGACCTCGTCGTTCAGCCAGCCCGCCCGGCGCGCCGTCTCGAAGACCATCCTGAAGTGCAGGGACTGCCGCGCGTCCACCACGTAGATCAGGGTGGTCGCGCCCAGGTCGCGGACTCGGTTGCGGATCGCGGAGAGGTCGGTGGCGGCGTAGCCGAAGCCACCGTCCGACTTCTGCACGATCAGCGGGGTCGGGTTGCCGTCCGGCCCCTTGACGTCGTCGAAGAAGACGCACAGCGCGCCGTTGGAGCGGACGGCGACGCCCGACTCCTCCAGCAGCTTGCAGGTCTCGATGAGCATGTCGTTGTAGCCGGACTCGCCGACGACGTCGGCGTCCCGGATGTCCATGTCCAGCTTGTTGAAGACGGAGTAGAAGTAGATCTTCGACTCGTCCACGAACCGCTGCCACAGGGCCAGGGTCTCGGCGTCGCCGGCCTGGAGGTCCACCACCCGGGCCCGGGCGCGGGTCTTGAACTCCTCGTCGGAGTCGAAGAGCGTGCGCGAGGCCTTGTAGAGGCGGTTCAGGTTCGACATGGCCTCCTCGCCGGAGACCTCCAGGTCGGCGTCGGCGCCCGCGGCCTTGTGGTCCAGCTCGTGCGGGTGCTCGATCAGGTACTGGATGAGCATGCCGAACTGGGTGCCCCAGTCGCCGATGTGGTGGCGACGGACCACCTTCTCGCCGGTGAACTCCAGGATCTCCACCATCGCCGCACCGATCACGGCCGAGCGGAGGTGACCGACGTGCATCTCCTTGGCGACGTTCGGCTGCGCGTAGTCGATCACCGTGGTGCCCGGGTTCTCCGAGAGCGGGACGCCGAGGCGGTCGTCGCCCGCCCGCGCCGCCAGCGTCTCGATGATCGCCTTGTCGGTGATCGTGATGTTGAGGAAGCCGGGGCCCGAGACCTCGACGCCCTTGATCAGGTCACCGGCCGCGATGGCCTCGACCACCGTCGTCGCCAGCTCGCGCGGGTTGGCCTTCGCCTTCTTCGCGAGCGCCAGGATGCCGTTGGCCTGGAAGTCGGCCCGGTCGCTTCGTCGCAGCAGGGGGTCGGTGGCACCGGCCTCCGGCAGGGCGGAGGCAAGGGCGTCCGCGACGCGCTGATGGACGGAAGAAGCGAGGGAAGGGACCGAGGCCATGAGCTGCCGTTCCTGTGAGGTCGCACTGCGAGGTGAAACTTGGTTGTTCCGACAAAGGCCGAGTATCCCACGCGGGGCCTGTCCGTTTCTCGGGAGAATCGGCGGGCGGAAACAACCTCGGAACGGCTCGTCACGTCTGGGAGAATGGCTGAAGCCAGCATTCGAGTAGAAGGACGTGTCGTGGCTCAGAGCAGCACCGAGACCGACTGGGTCTCCCGTTTCGCGGACGAGGTCATCGCCGAGGCGGAGCGCCGAGCACCCGGCAAACCCCTCACTGTCACCGTCGCGTCCGGACTCTCCCCCTCCGGCCCGATCCACCTGGGCAACCTCCGCGAGGTCATGACCCCGCACCTGGTCGCGGACGAGATCCGCCGCCGGGGCATCCCGGTCCGGCACGTCCTGTCCTGGGACGACTACGACCGCTACCGCAAGGTGCCGGCCGGCGTCCCCGGCGTCGACGAGTCGTGGGCCCAGCACATCGGCAAGCCGCTGACCGCCGTCCCCGCCCCGGCCGGGTCGCCGTACGACAGCTGGGCCGAGCACTTCAAGGCCGCCATGGTCGAGGCGCTGGCAGAACTGGGGGTCGAGTACGACCCGATCAGCCAGACCGAGCAGTACACGACCGGCGTCTACCGCGAGCAGGTGCTGTTCGCGATGAAGCACCGCGGTGACATCGACGCCGTCCTCGACCAGTACCGCACCAAGCAGAAGCCGGGCGGCAAGAAGCCCCAGCAGAAGCAGGTCGACGAGGCCGAACTGGAGGCCGCCGAGGGCTCCGGCGCGGCCGCCGAGGACGACGGCAGCACCGGTGAGGGCGGGTACTTCCCGTACAAGCCGTACTGCGGCGCGTGCAACAAGGACTTCACCAAGGTCACCTCGTACGACGACGAGACGACCGAGATGACCTACGTGTGCACCGAGGACCTGCACACCGAGACGGTCAAGCTCAGCGAGTTCAACCGCGGCAAGCTGGTCTGGAAGGTCGACTGGCCGATGCGCTGGGCCTTCGAGGGTGTCGTCTTCGAGCCCTCCGGCGTCGACCATTCCTCGCCCGGCTCGTCCTTCCAGGTCGGCGGGCAGATCGTGCACATCTTCGGCGGCGAGCAGCCGATCGGACCGATGTACGCGTTCGTCGGCATCTCGGGGATGGCCAAGATGTCCTCCAGCAAGGGCGGGGTCCCGACCCCGGCCGACGCGCTGAAGATCATGGAGCCGCAGCTGCTGCGCTGGCTGTACGCGCGCCGCCGCCCCAACCAGTCCTTCAAGATCGCCTTCGACCAGGAGATCCAGCGGCTCTACGACGAGTGGGACAAGCTGGAGGCCAAGGTCGCCGACGGCTCCGCGCTGCCCGCCGACGCGGCGGCGCACAGCCGCGCCGTGCGGACGGCCGCCGGCGAGCTGCCGCGCACCCCGCGGCCGATGCCGTACCGGACGCTCGCCTCGGTCGTCGACATCACCGGCGGACACGACGAGCAGACCCTGCGCATCCTGAGCGACCTGGACCCGGAGAAGCCGCTCACCTCGCTCGACGAGGTACGGCCGCGCCTGGACCGCGCCGAGAACTGGATCACCACCCAGGTCCCCGCCGACCAGCGGACCCTCGTACGCGAGGAGCCCGACGTAGAGCTGCTGTCGTCCCTGGACGACGAGGGGCGCGAGTCGCTGCGGCTGCTGGTGGACGGGCTGGATTCGCACTGGTCGCTGGACGGGCTGACCACGCTCGTCTACGGCGTACCGAAGATCATGGCCGGGCTGGAGCCCGACGCCAAGCCGACGCCGGAGCTCAAGGTCGCGCAGCGGACGTTCTTCGCGCTGCTCTACCGGCTGCTCGTGACCCGGGAGACCGGGCCGCGACTGCCCACGCTGCTGCTGGCGGTGGGAGCGGACCGGGTGCGCAAGCTGCTGGCGGTCTGATTCCGCAAGCGGCCGCCTGAGTAACGCGGAAGGCCCGCACCCCGAGGACCGAGGGTGCGGGCCCTTCCACGTCTGCGGTGCGGGTGCCCGGCGGCTCCGGGCCCGGTGGCTCGTGCCCGGCGGCTCGGGGCTCTCGGCTCTGGGCCTCTGCGATGACGCGATGACGCGCTTACGCGATGTGCTCGCTCTCCAGGTCCTTCTGGTAGCGCAGCTTGAACGCCGGGATCATCCGCCGGAGCAGCGAACCGCTGCGGGGGTGGGTCACGCCGTAACCGTCCGAGAGGTGTATGTCGAGCGCCTCGGCCGTCGGGAAGTCGTTCTGCTCGTCGATGAGCGCGCGGAACACCTTGTACGCCACCTCGGCGAACTCGGCCTCGTCGGGGGTTCCCAGGAACTCCTGGGCTTGCTGGGCCTGCTGCGCCGCCTGGGCCTGTTGGGCCTGCTGAAACTGCTGAGCATCCTGCTGGACGCCGTGCTGGTGGGGGGCCGGGACGGAGAGATCCTGCAGGTGCTGCGGGTGGGGCTGGGGCTGCGGGTGGGGCCCGCCGTCCGGTTCAGGACCCGTCGGAGGCATGACCGGAGTCGGCTCCAGGCCCTCCACCACGCGCGGGTTGTAGCCGCCCTCGTACGCCGCCTGCGGGGCCCGGGGCGCGGCGAACCAGGCGCTGTTGTGCGCCGCCGGCATGGCGGTCGGGTCCACCGCGAAGGGAGCGGGGGCGCCGGCCGCGACCGCGGCGGCCGCCGCGGCGGCCAGCGCCTCGGCGGACTGAGGCTCCTGTACCTGCTGTGTCTGCTGTGTCTGCTGTGCCTGCGGTGCCTGCTGGGCCGCCTGCTGCGGGGCGCCCTCCCCGGGCTGCGCCGGCCCGGCGGCGGCAGGAGCGGCGGCGGCCGTCAGCGCCGGGGCGGTCCCCACCACGGGTACGGCCGACTGCGCCGCCGGGGGCAGCAGCGCCGGTTCGATGCCCGCCGCCGCCAGCCCCTCCGGGGCCGTCTGCGACAGCGGGACGCCGATCCGGGCCAGCCGCAGCGGCATCAAGGCCTCCACCGGGGCCTTGCGCCGCCAGCCCCGCCCGTAGCGCGCCTGCAACCGCGCCTGGTAGATCAGCCGGTCCTGCTCCATGCCGACCGCCTGCTCGTAGGAGCGCAGCTCCCACAGCTTCATCCGACGCCACAGCTTGAACGTGGGCACCGGGGACAGCAGCCACCGCGTGATGCGGACGCCCTCCATGTGCCGGTCCGCGGTGATGTCGGCGATCCGGCCGACCGCGTGCCGGGCCGCCTCCACGGTCACCACGAACAGGATCGGGATCACCGCGTGCATGCCGACGCCCAGCGGGTCCGGCCAAG
Organism: Streptomyces sp. NPDC003038; assembly: GCF_040611115.1. Classification (NCBI taxonomy): domain Bacteria; kingdom Bacillati; phylum Actinomycetota; class Actinomycetes; order Kitasatosporales; family Streptomycetaceae; genus Streptomyces; species Streptomyces sp. NPDC003038. Next base: position 36,250 of record NZ_JBEXNN010000020.1, on the reverse strand, counting down.
CCGCCGCGCCGTTGAAGGCGATCGTCGCCGCCGTCAGCAGCCACGCCGTCTGGCGCAGCAGCGGGAAGGGGATCCGCATCCAGGTCAGCAGCAGGTCCAGCGCGAGCAGGACGCAGATGCCCGCGTCGATGCCGATCGGGAACACCAGCGAGAAGCTGCCGAATCCTTTCTGCAAGGCGAGGGCGCGCACAGCGGAATACGAACCCGCGAAGCCGATCGCGGCGATGACCACCGCTCCGGCCACCACGATGCCGATGAGTATCCGGTGCGTACGAGTCAGTTCCATCGCGGCCACCCGCGATCCCCTCCCCTTATCCAGCCCTTACCGAGCTACGGCAGGCACAGCGTACGGGGGACGCGGGTGACTGTATGTCAGCGCCCCCGACGCTCGCCCCCGACGCTCGCCGCCTACTGCTGGGGCTGCGGCGAAGCGGGCTGCTGCGGCTGCTCGGGCTGCTTCTGCTGGTTGGCGGTGTCGATCGAGGCCACGGTCTCCTTCGCCGCCACGATCGCGTCCTGCAGCAGCTTCGCCTGGTCCGGGGCGCCGGCACCCTCGTACGCCGCACCGTTGTAGTCGAGCGTGATCACCACGTTCTGGGTGCGCGCCACGATCGTCGTGTTGAAGGAGTCGACGTCCTTCTTCACGCTGTACACGACCGACGTCCCCTGGTCGCCGATCCCGCCCGCGGGCTCCGCCTTCAGGTTCTGCGCGCCCTCCACCGCCTTCGCACCCTCGACCTGCTTGTTGTACTGCTCCTCGGCGCGCTTGTTGGCGCTGCCGAGCGAGGCCTGCGAGTCGTAGCGGAACATCGAGATGGAGAGCCAGCGGTACTGCGAACCCTTCAGACCGTCCTCGTCCAGGCCGTTCCAGGTACAGCCGGCGCGGCTGCTCAGGTCGTTCGACTTGGCCGCCGTACCGTTCTTGTCCTTCGCCTCCGGGACGAGGGAGTCGATGGTCGCCGTCTGGACCGCCTTGCACGGCTCGGGCAGCGTGGCGAACGCCGCCTTCTCCAGGGTGGGCGAAGGCTTCGCGCTCGGCTTGGCGGACGAGGAGGAACCGGACTTATTGCCGCTGTCCGAGCCCGATCCCTTGCCCGAATCGGACGAGCACCCGGCGACGGTGAGGATCACCGGGACGGCTGCGCAGGCGAGAACGCGGGTGAGGCGCGAGGCTGATCGGTGCATGTTTCCTTCAGTGCGTTGGTGGGTGTTCTTCGGGCGCGGACCCGTGCAACGGTAGCCCGACCCGGCGGCCGTCTGCTGTGCGCGCCGTCACGCCCGGCCGCGCCCCGCGCCGCTCATTCGTTGAACCGCTCGGCCAGGGCCTGCGCCAACTGCCGCGCCTTGTCCTGGGTTTCCGTGCTCGGCGGGACCGTGCCGGGCAGCGACGGCTGCACGCTGTACTCGACCGTGACGATGACATTCGAGGTACGGAACACAATCCGCACGGTGCGCGCCTGCGCCGCGGTGGCCCCGGCGGCGCTCAGCTTGTCGTCGAGGAAGGCCTCGTTCCCGAGCCCCTCCAGCACGCGGGAGCCGAGCTCGGGCGGGGCGATGGACGGACTGCCGCTCGTCGGCGCCCCGGGCGTGGGCGCGGCCGCGCCGGGGTCCGGAGCACCACTGCCATTCGTACTCGTACTCGCACCCGTACCCGGACTCGGGCTGCCGCCCGGACCCGCACTCGCGCCGGGAGGCGTGGCGGGCCCGGGGAACGGCAGGCGGGCGTCCGTGAGCTGGCGTACGTACACCTGCCGCGCCTTGTCGTCGTCGCTAGCGACCGCCCGGTCATACGAGACCACGCGCTCGAAGCCGACCGACAGCAGCCGCGTCTCCTCGGGCGTCTGCGTGGTCCAGCGGCAGCCGACGCGCCGGTCGCCGTCGTACGAGGCGTCCGCGGTGCCGGCGTAGAGCCGTTCGAGCTGCTCGCCCACCAGCTCGGCCGGGGCCGGCAGCATGGCCCTGAGCCGCTTGCCGTCGGCGGCCTTGCACGGTGCGGGCAGGCTGCTGTACTTCCCGGGTTGCGCGGGCACGACGGGGCTGCCGCCCGCCTTCGCGTCGCTGGTGGTCCCGGCGTCGCCCCCGCCGGTGCACCCGGCCATGAGTGCGGTGAGCATCGCGATGCCCGGCAGGGCTCGCCGTACCGCCTTGCGCTGCACGTCCAGTGGCTCCCTTCGACCGGCCGGCCGCCCGGCGGTCAGGAAAATGCGTTGCCGCGGCTCGGGCGCGGATGGACACAATGTCTATCGCACACGCTGGTGCCGGCGCCGGTCCTCTGTCGTATTTGGGATCAAGAGCGAGGCTTTTTGCGTATTCAGACTTTTCTGTGGTTTTCGGGGGATTAGAACCGTATGTCGTATGTAGAGGTACCTGGGGCGAAGGTCCCCATCCGGATGTGGACCGACCCGGCGTCGGTCGAAGACGGCGCGATGCAGCAGCTCCGCAACGTCGCCACCCTCCCATGGATCAAGGGCCTGGCCGTCATGCCGGACGTCCACTACGGCAAGGGCGCCACGGTCGGCTCGGTGATCGCGATGAAGGACGCGGTCTGCCCGGCGGCGGTGGGCGTGGACATCGGCTGCGGCATGTCGGCGGTGAAGACCTCCCTGACGGCGAACGACCTGCCGGGGGACCTGTCGAAGCTGCGGTCGCGGATCGAGCAGGCGATTCCCGTGGGGATGGGGATGCACCGGGAGGCGGTGGATCCGGGACGGCTGTACGGGTTCTCGGAAGCAGGGTTCGGTGACCTCTGGGAGCGCTTCGACTACATCGCGGACGCGGTGAAGTACCGGCGGGACCGGGCGATGCGACAAACCGGAACTCTCGGCTCCGGGAATCACTTCTGGGAGTTTTGCATCGATACATCCGACTCTGTATGGATCATGCTGCACTCGGGCTCCCGGAACATCGGCAATGAGCTGGCCGAGCACCACATAGGTGTGGCCCGGGGGCTCTCGCACAATCAGGGGCTGGTCGACCGGGATCTCGCGGTGTTCCTCGCCGCGACCCCGGAGATGGAGGCCTATCGCAATGACCTCTTCTGGGCGCAGGAGTACGCGAAGTACAACCGTGCCGTGATGATGAGCCTTTCGAAGGAGGTCATCCGTCAGGAGTTTCGGAAGGCGAAGGTCTCCTTCGGGCAGGAGATCAGCTGCCACCACAACTACGTGGCGGAGGAGCGGTACGACGGCATGGACCTGCTGGTCACGCGGAAGGGCGCGATCCGCGCCGGCAGCGGTGACTACGGGATCATCCCGGGCTCCATGGGCACGGGCTCCTACATCGTGAAGGGCCTCGGCAACGAGAAGTCCTTCAACTCGGCGTCGCACGGAGCGGGCCGGAAGATGAGCCGGACCGCGGCGAAGAAGCGGTTCTCGGCGCGGGACCTGGCGGAGCAGACCAAGGGCGTGGAGTGCCGCAAGGACTCGGGCGTCGTGGACGAGATCCCGGGCGCGTACAAGTCGATCGAGCAGGTCATCGACCAGCAGACCGACCTGGTGCAGGTCGTGGCCAAGCTGAAGCAGGTCATCTGCGTCAAGGGCTGAGGTCCGCGCGTGCGAGGTGGCGGGGGAGTGGAAGGGCCCGGACAAGTGATCACCCGATCGGTCCGGGCCCTTGCGCGTCTCCGCCCGGACCGGTGCTCAGTCCCGGGCGGGGGGTATTTCCTCGGAAGGACCCCCAAGTAGAGGGCTTGACGGGCGGAGTTGGTCTAGACCAGGGTGTGCGGCATGGGGAGAATCCGCGTACTCATCGCCGCGCTCGCGTCTTTGTCGCTCGCCTTCGGGGCCGCCGGGTCCGCGCAGGCCGGGGTCGGGCTGCCGCCCGTCGTCGCGCAGGTGCCGACGGGGGAGAAGGTTGTCTTCGTCACGATCGACGACGGGTGGAACCACGATCCGGAGGCCGCCCGGGTCCTCCTGGAGCAGCGGGTGCCGGCCGCGTTGTTCCTGCTGCCGGGGGCGACCTCGTACGACACCGAGTACTTCACCGGACTCGCCGCGCAGGGGCGGGTCACCGTCGAGAACCACACCGTCAACCACCCCGACCTGACGACGCTCGACGCGGCCGGCAAGGACGCCGAGGTGTGCGGCGCCGGGGAGCAGCTGGCCGCGACCTTCGGGCGGACGCCGAAGCTGCTGCGGCCGCCGTACGGCGCGGTGAACGACGACGTACGGCTCGCCGCGAAGGCCTGCGGTGTGAAGGCGCTGATCACCTGGACGCACGACTTCACCACCTGGGGTGAGACGCCGCCGACGCCGCAGCTGAGGAGCGGGGACATCGTGCTGCTGCACTTCACGCCCACGCTGGCGGCGGACTTGCGTCGGACGCTGGACGCGGCGAAGGCGGCCGGGCTGAGGCCGGCCCCCCTCATGCCGCACCTGAAGGCGGCCGGGCTGGTCCGTTGAGGGTCGTCCTCAGAGCTCGCGGTGGACCTTCGTGTTCGAGGCCTGGGCGCGGGGGCGGACCACCAGGAGGTCGATGTTGACGTGGCTCGGGCGGGTCACGGCCCAGGTGATGGTGTCGGCCACGTCGTCGGCCGACAGGGGGTCCGCGACGCCCGCGTACACCTTGGCGGCCTTGTCGGCGTCGCCGCGGAAGCGGGTGGTGGCGAACTCCTCGGTCTTGACCATGCCCGGCGCGATCTCGATGACGCGTACCGGCTGGCCGACGATCTCCAGGCGCAGGGTCTCGGCGAGGACGCGCGCGCCGTTCTTCGCGGCGACGTAGCCGGCGCCGCCCTCGTACGTGGAGTGCCCGGCGGTGGAGGACAGGACCACCACCGTGCCGTCTCCGGAGGCGGTCAGCGCCGGGAGCAGGGCCTGGGTGACGTTGAGGGTGCCGATCACGTTGACCTCGTACATCGTGCGCCAGTCGGCGGGGTTGCCGGTGGCGACGGGCTCGGCTCCGATGGCGCCGCCCGCGTTGTTGACCAGGACGGCGACGGACGGATAGCGGTCGAGCGAGGCGGCGAAGGCGTCGACGGCGGGTCGGTCGGTGACGTCGAGGGCGTGGGCGGCGGCGGAGTGGCCGGCGGCGGTGAGCTCGGCGGCGAGGGCCTCGATGCGGTCCTTGCGGCGGGCCGTGAGGACGACGTGGTAGCCGGCGGCGGCGAGCTGCCGGGCGGTGGCCGCGCCGATGCCGCTGCTCGCGCCGGTGACTACGGCGGTACGGGTGGCCGTGCTCATGTGCGGGGCTCCTCGTGCATTCGTACGGGCGGTTCCTCGCCAGCATAGGTGGGGCGCGGCGGCGCGGGAGCGGACTCAGCGGCCGCGCGGGGCGTACATGATCACGGCCACGCCGGCGAGGCAGACGAGGGCGCCGACGACGTCCCACCGGTCGGGGCGGTAGCCGTCGGCGACCATGCCCCAGGCGAGGGATCCGGCGATGAAGACTCCGCCGTAGGCGGCGAGGACGCGGGCGAAATCGCCTTGGGGCTGGAGGGTGGCGACGAAGCCGTAGAGGCCGAGGGCGATCACTCCGGCGCCGATCCAGGCCCAGCCCTTGTGCTCGCGTACGCCCTGCCAGACGAGCCAGGCGCCGCCGATTTCCAGGAGGGCGGCGAGGATGAAGAGGGCGGCGGAGCGGGCGATCAGCATGGCTCAAGGTACGCAGGTGGGGTGGAGGCCGAGGCCGGGGGAGGGGGATGAATGGGGGAGGGGCTCGCCCTCATTCGTGTGATGGTCCGACCGGGCGGGCCGGGTGCTGGCTAGCGTCCGCGCCAGGAGGTGGTGTCGGTGCGCCGTGGTGCCGTACGGAGTGTGGTGGTGGCCGGGTTGCTGGTGCTCGGCGGGGCCGGGAGCGCCCAGGGGAACGATCGGGGATGGGCGGGGCCGGAGGCCGACGTGGCGTACCACGGCCTGGTGTCCCTCTCCCAGGGGCAGTTGCGGCTGTGGGTGGTCCCGGAGAACCACGGCCCGGCGGCGCTGGCGAACGCCACCGTACGGGTGCGGGTCTCCGCCGATCTCGCGGACCGGCAGGGGCTGGCGGAGGGCTGTGCGCGGGCCGGGCAGCGTGAGGTGGTCTGCGAGACGGGCGCGCTGCCGCGGCAGGGGCAGGGCCGTCACATCGGGCTGCTGCTGGACCTGCGCGAGCGGGTGCCGGAGGTGGTGGTGCGGGTGAGCACGTGGTGGAACGGCGGCGCGACGGACCGCGACCTGTCGAACAACGAGCCGGTGGTGCTGGCCTTGGACACGGGCGACACGTACGCGTTCTGAGCCGTACGGCCGGGGCGGCCGGTGCTCCGGCTCCGGGCGGTGGATCGGGCGGCGGGCCCGGCGGCGGGCCCCTGCCGTACGAGGACGGGCACGCCAGCCCGCATGCACGCCCGCCCACACATGCACGCACGCGCGCGCCGCCTCCCGGTCCGGCGGTCCCCCCCGGGCGGGCTTCTAGGCGGTGCCGAGCCCGCCGAACTCGGCGAGGGCTTCGTCGACGATCCGCTCCAGGCGGGTGTGGTGGGCGCCGCGCCAGTAGACGCGCTCGCAGGCGGTGCACTGCGCGAACACGTCGTAGGTGCGGTGCGTGCCCCGTTCGAGACGGTCGCCCACGCTGTCCTTGTCGGCCTCGCTGAGCGGGCCGTTGCAGGCGGTGCAGCGGGTCCAGGGGGCGAGCGCCGGGGCGAAGCGGCCCAGGACGTCGCGCAGTTGCTCGTCCGGATTGTCGCTGTAGACGTAGGCGCCGGCGAAGATTTCGCGGCGGCGCAGCAACCCGCGGTCCCGCGAGAGCAGGACGCGCTGCTCGGCGGCGGAGCGGGTGGCGAGGGCGGGATCGCCGATGTCCTCGTTCTCGTAGGCGGCATCGACGCCGAGCAGGCGCAGACGGCGGGCGAGGGTGCCGAGGTGGACGTCGAGCAGGAAGCGGAGCGGGGCGCCGGGGATCTGCTGGGGCCGGTCGATGCCGAGCACCTCGACGGACTGGCCCTCCTGGGGCACATAGGAGACGGGCACCTCGTGTCCGTCGACGAGGAGGCGGCCGACTTCGGTGAGCGGGACACCGGTCGATTCGACGACGTGCCCGAGGCTGGAGGCGCCGTCGGTCACGGTCGGTACGCGCTCGGCGCGCCGGCTGGGCGCGGCGAACAGGCGCAGTTCGGGGGCGAGGGTGAGCTGAATGCCGGGTCCGTTCACCCTGTCAGCATGCCATTGCGCGGCGGCCGGTCGCGGCCGGTTTTACGGGACCACCCAGGTGTTCGGTCATGACCGGTTCGTTCTTGCGTTCCAGCAGCCAGTAGTCGCCGGCGGCCCAGGGCTCCAGGTGTACTCGCGTCTCCATGCGGACAGCCTCCAGGGGCGGCGGCGGAGCCGCAACCAGCCGATTACGGGCAGGGAGCCGCCCCGCCGGTCTCCGGCCACCGGGCCTCACGATGATGTGACGCATGATCAACGCATCCCGTCGCCGTCTCCTCGCCGCGGTGGCCGCCTCGGCCGCCGTCCCGCTCACCGGCGGCCTGACCGCGTCCCCGGCGCGGGCCGCGACCGCCACCGCCCCGGCCGCCACCGCCACCGCGGCGACCGCGACCGCCGCCGCGACCGCCGCGGCCCCCAGCCTGACCGGCCCCCGCTCCTCGATGACCCTCAGCGGCGCCCCGTACGACATAGCGGCAGCCACGCGGGCCTCGGTGGGCGCGCTGACCGCGACCGTACTGCCGGGCACGGCGGGCACGGCCGGCACGGCCGGCACGCCGGACCGTACGGAGGTCAGGTGCGGCCAGGAGCGCGTGGCCCTGCTGACCAAGGGCGCCCGGACCGTGCTGATGACCGGACCGGAGCGGACGTTCACGGAGAACAAGCAGCCCTTCACCGACGACTTCGCCCGCTCCGTCCCCGATCCGGCGCTCGCCGACCCGTCCAAGCGGATCCACGGCTGGGGCAGCGCGCCGGGCGGCGGCTCCTGGACCCTGACCGGCGGTGCCCACAGCGCCCAGGCCGGCTACGACTACGCGGTCACACCCGGCGCCGGAACGATCCGCCTGACCGACTCGGCGGCCGGCCGCTACGCCACGCTGAACGACGCCGCGGTCGCCGACGTCGACTTCCACGTCCAGGCCCGCTTCGACAAGGTCCCCGCCGGCGACGCCTGTTCGTACGCCGCCGTCTTCGGTTTCGACAACGTCGACCACCACTACCGGGCGCGGCTCTCCTTCACCACCCAGGGTGCGGTGGACCTCCGCCTGGAGAGCGTGAAGGCGGGCACCACCCATCAGCTGCTGACCACGCCGGACCAGGTCGTGCGCCTCGCCACCGGGGTGGCGGCGGGCACCGACTGGACGATCCGGGTACGCCGCTCAGGGACCCGGTCCCAGGTGAAGGCCTGGCGTTCGGCCGGTGCGGAACCGGCCGCCTGGACCGCCGAGTTCACCAACACCGACCACGGCAGCGGCCGGGTGGGACTGCGGGCCTACGCCTCCCCGGGCTGTACGAGCTTCCCGGTCACGCTGACCGTCAGGCGTTTCGCCGTCAAGGAAGTGACGTGGGAGAGGCCGCCCGTCGTCACCCACCGGGACTGGGTACGGGTGCTGGACGCGCCCTTCGACGGGAACTGGACCCCGGCCCTGGAGGCGACCGTCCGGGGCTGGGCCGGGTCGGTGGCGCCCGACGTGCTCTCCTACGCGGCGATGTTCCTGCCGGGGGCACCGGCCGTGAACAGCGGCAGCAGGACGCCGGTGGGCGCGCGGGTGCTGGGCGAGGCGGGGTACGGGACGTTCGACAGCCAGGGGCTCCTGCCGGTGGGCGCGGACTTCAACGACTACATGGACCGGGACTGGACCCTCTTCCCGGACGAGCCGCTGGAGCCGAAGAAGGCGGGCCTGGCGGGGAAGCTCGACTGCTCCGGCTACGTACGGATGGTCTACGGCTACCACATGGGCGTCCCGCTCTTCTGTGACGTGGACCCGGAGAGGAAGGGGCTGCCGCGCAGGTCGGGTGCCATGGTGGACTCCGCGCCCGGGGTGCGGATCGGCCAGACGGCGGACGGCGTGCACCCGCCGGCCGCGGCGCTGCTCCAGCCCGGCGACCTGGTCCTCTTCGACGTCAACGACGCGGAGGAGTCGGTGACCGACCCGGACGACTACGCGGTCGACCACGTCGGCATCTACCTCGGGCTGGACGGCGACGGCCTGCGCCGCCTCGTGTCCAGCCGCAAGAGCTCGGACGGGCCCACGATGGGAGACATGTCGGGTGCCTCGGTCCTGGACGGCCCGGGCACGTACGCCCAGCGCCTCCACACGGTCCACCGCGTCTGACCCCCGGGCCCGGGACGTCCCGAGGCGCACCACGGCGGACGAGGAGCGTACGGGAGGGGCGCACAGGAGTGTCAAAGGTCGAGCACCAGGCGTGCGCTCTTCGACCGGCCGACGCAGATCATCATCGTGTCGCCCGCCGAACGCTCCTCGTCGGTCAGGTACTCGTCCCGGTGCAGCGGTTCCCCCTCCAGGACGGGGGTTTCACAGGTCCCGCAGTGGCCCTGCTCGCACGAGTACAGGACGGAGGGGACGGCCTCGCGCACTACCTGGAGCAGGCTCTTGTCCGGTGGGACGCGCAATGTCACACCGGTGCCGCGCAGTTCCACCTCGAAGCCCGAGTCCGTCACCTGGCCCCCAGCCGCCGCCGTGAAGCGCTCCACGTGGAGCGACCCCGGCGGCAGCAGCCGGGCACAACGCTCTTCCACCGCACGCAGCAAGCCCTCGGGGCCACAGCAGTACACGGAGGTGCCCTGGGGGAGATCGCCCAGCAGTTCGTCGAGGTCGGGGAGGCCGAGCCGGTCCTGCGGCACGAGGACCGCGGTGCCCCGGGAGAGTTCCGCGACCTCGTCCACGTACGCCATGGAACGCAGCGACCGCCCGCCGTAGACGAGAGACCAGTCGGCGGACCGGCCCGGTTCGCCCAGAGCACGGATCATGGAGAGGATCGGGGTGATCCCGATACCACCGGCTACGAACAGGTAGCGTTCGGCGGCCACCAGCGGGAAGAGGTTGCGCGGCCCGTCGAAGGTGAGCCGGGTGCCCTCGAGCCGGGTCCGGTGTACCTCCTCGGACCCGCCGCGCCCCTGCGGCTCCCGCAGCACCCCGATCCGGTACGCGCCGCGGTCGGCCGGGTCCCCGCACAGGGAGTACTGGCGGACCGTCCCCGAAGGCAGGGTCAGGTCCAGGTGCGCTCCGGGGGCCCACGCGGGCAGGTCCTTGCCCTCCGGATCGACGAGTACGAGCCCCAGGACGTCTTCGGCTTCCCATTCGGCTCGCTGGACCAGCAGTTCACCGCGCGACGGTCGCTGTTCCAGGTTCTGCGTCTGTTCCATCTGTCTCGTCTTTCCGGTCTCCGGACGGGCCCCACGATCCCTGCGCCTTGTTCACCGCATCGATCCGGGACGTGGCACCGAGCTTGGCGAAGATGTTCCGCAGATGCCGCTTGACCGTCCCCTCGGTGATGGTGAGCTTGGTGCCGATCTGGCGGTTGCTGAGCGCCTGGGCGACGTACCGCAGCACTTCGTGCTCGCGCTCGGTCAGCAGGTCACGCCCGGAAACCGGTGCGGGGATCGGGCGGCCTGCGGGAGTCGGCACGGCCTCGCGCACCGCGTTGAGCAGGACCTCGCGTGATGCGCTCTTGTGGATGTATCCGCTGGCTCCTTCGTCCAGCAGTGCCTGTGTGAGCTCGTCCTGCCTGTGCCCGGTGAGGAGGATGACCTTCGCCTGCGGTACCCGGGCCCGCAGCTCCCTGAGTGTGCGCCTCGGCCCCGGGCCCGGCATCCACAGGTCGAGGAGTACTACGTCGGTGCCGTTCGCGGCGGCCTCGACCGCGGAGTGCCCGTCGGCGGCCTGGGCGACCACCTTCAGGTCCGGCTGCAGAGAGAGCAGATCGGATACCGCTTCTCGCACCAGATTGTGGTCGTCCGCGACGACGATGCGGATCGTCGTATCGCCTTCCCGGCCGTTGTCCGGCCGGTCGGGCGGCTGAGCCGCCCTGCTGCCTTTGGGCATCTCTTCCCCCCCAATCTGTTCGGGCGGCTGCCGTACTGAGAGCGGCGGCCCGGACATAACAGGGAAGCAATGTCTCCTGCCCCACCGCATGAGGAGGCCGCGAGTATGTCAGTACCCGCGACGCCCTTCACCGTGGTTGGCGGGCAGTTCACACAGCCCGTAGGGCGTCCCGCAGCGCCCGCGTCCAGTGGCCGACCGTGTCCCGGACCAGGGATGTGGGCGCCCCCCAATCCTCGAAGAGGTGGAAGGCCCCGGGTACGAAGTTCAGCTCCAGGCGCGTCCCGTGCTCGGCGAGGCGCAGCGCGTACGCGAGCCCCTCGTCCCGCAGCGGGTCGGACCCGGCCACCTGGACGTAGGCGGGCGGCAGCCCCGACAGGTCGTCGGCGCGCCCGGGGACGGCGTACGAAGGCAGCTGTGCGCCGTCCTCGCCGGCCAGGTAGAGCCGCCACATGGTCTCCACCGAGGAGCCGTTGATCACCCGCGGGTCGGCGACCTCCTTGCGGGAGGTGCCCGTCCCGCGGTCGTCGAGCACGGGCAGCAGGAGGTGCTGGAAGGCGATGGCCGGGCCGTTCTCGTCGCGGGCGCGCAGGGTGAGCCCGGCGGCGAGGCATGCGCCCGCCGAGTGACCGGAAACCGCGATGCGCGCCGCGTCGATGCCCAGCTCCGTGGCGCTGCCGGCGGTCCAGCGCAGCGCCGTCCAGGCGTCCGCGGGCGCGGCGGGGTAGGGGTGTTCGGGAGCCAGCCGGTAGCCGACCGCGATGACCAGCGCGTCCGTCTCCGTGCAGATCCGGGCGCAGTTGCGGTCTCCGGAGTCCAGGTCACCGAGGGCGAAGCCGCCGCCGTGGAAGAAGAGGACCGCGGGCAGCGGTCCTTCGGCCTGGGCCGGGCGGTACAGCCGGACCGGGACCTCGCTGCCGTCCGCGTGGGTGGCGACGGTGTCCTCGATCGACAGCCGCGGGTCCTCGTAGGGGGCGCGGGTCGACATCGCCTTGCGCATGCCCTCACGGGATGCGGGGATGTTGCCGAACATGTCGCGCTCCGGCAGGGCGGCCAGGACCGGTTCCAGCTCGGGGTGGACGTACAAGAGATCGTTCCCTTCAACTTCACATGTGACGTGTATGGACATGCGTGGCGCATGAAGTCCATGAAATGCATGACAAAGGTCAGTGCCCCATGCACAGCCCGCCGTCCACCGGGATCACCGCACCGGCCACATAGGCGGCCTGGTCACCGGCGAGCCAGGTGACCGCCCCCGCCACCTCCTGCGCGGAGGCGCTGCGCGCCATCGGGATGTCGCGGAGCTTGTCCTGCCGGGCCGCTTCGGTCAGGGCGGCCGTCATGTCCGTGTCGATGAGACCGGGTGCCACGACGTTGGCGACGACATTGCGCGCGCCGTACTCACGGGTGATGGAGCGGGCGAGCCCGACCAGACCGGCTTTGCTCGCGGCGTAGTTGGTCTGGCCCGCGCTGCCGTAGAGGCCCGCCACGGACGACATGAGGATGAGCCGGCCCCGGCCGGCCTTCAGCATCGGAGCGATCGCGCGCCGCGAACACCGCCACGCCCCGGCGAGGTTGGTGTCCAGTACCCGCAGGAACTGCTCTTCGCGCATCCGGAGGAGAAGGCCGTCCGCGGTCATTCCCGCGTTGGCGACCAGGATCTCGACCGGGCCGAGCTGCTGCTCCACCGCCTTGAAGGCGGCGTCCACGGAGGCGCTGTCGGTGACATCGCACTCCACGCCGAAGGTCCCCTCGGGCACCTGCGCGTCGCGGTGCGTGACGGCGACCCGGTCGCCCTGGGCGACGAAGGCCTCGGCGATCGCCGCGCCTATCCCGCGGTTGCCGCCGGTGACGAGCACGGTGCGGGCCCTCTGTCCGCCGGTCCCCGCGCCGGTCACTTTGGGGCTCTCTTCAGCTGCCTGGTCCATGGCTTCGGTATGTCCGTTTCTGGTCAGGCCGCGGGCGCGGCGGCGGCGTCGGAGTCGGTGATGCTGCGCGACCAGTCGAAATCGACCTTGTCGAGGGCGTCCAGCCGCTCGACGAGGCCGTGCAGACCGGTGAAGTCCTGGACCAGCCGCTTGCGGCCGCCCGCGGACTGGATGTCGTCGAGCATCTCGTGACCGCCGCGTATACCCGTTTCGTCCATGATCCGGTGCCAGGTGGTGAAGTCGTTGCCCACGAACGCCTCCAGTCCCGAGACCAACGAGTTCAGGAAGAACTGCCGTTTCCCGGCGTCCAGGTCGGCGTGGACCCGCTCCGCGAGCACCGATGAGATCGAGGCGTGGCAGTACTCGTCGCGGTTGTGGATCCGGACCGTGGCGCTGTTCACCGGCTGGATCTCCTCGTCCTCGGCGATCAGGTTCAGGTACGCGTTGATGGATATCTCGGCGACGGTCGCGAAGGCGAGCGTGGTGAGCGAGCGTTCCCACTCTTGCGTGTAAGAGTCGCGCAGCTCCTCGTGGCGCCGCACGATGAGCGGCTTGGGCAGCGATGCGTCCGCGAACGCCTCCCCCCGCTTGCGCCGGGTCACGGCGCTCGCGTTGAGGTGCATCAGAGTGTGGTATTGCTCGTCGACCATCGCCTGCGCCAGGCTGCGCTGCATCAACTCGCCGCCCAGCTGAGGGAAGTAGCCGTCCAGACCCAGCTGGAAGGCAGGGTTGACGACCTGCCCCTCCAGGAGCACCGTGGTGCGGTTGTACGAGACCCATGCCCAGCTCAGCAGCAGGGAACGGTCCTCGGGGGTCAGTGCCAGGAAGGTGGGGTGGTCCCGGAACGGCAGGATCTTCTCCGGGTAGTCGTCCCGAGTGACGTCGTACAGCGCGTCGAGATCGGGTTCCTCGCGCTTCACGGCAGCGCGGCGGTGCCAATTGCCGGCGAGCCGCGTGATCACCGCCGTCTCGGCGGCGTCGTCGGGACGGTGCGCAGGCAGTCCGGGGGGCAGCACCCCGGTCGAAGCCGCTTCGTCCTGCCGGCTGCTCTGCTCACTGTTCTGCCGACTGCTCATCGTCCTCCTCCTCGTACGGTTTGCTTGGACGGCGCCGACGGCGCCGCAGGTCGGGCTTCGTCCGCGGGGCCGGTCCCCGGGTCCGTGAGCCACAAGGCGATCGCCCCGGCCAGTACGGCGAGCACGGTGCACACCGCGAACACCGTGCGGAAAGCGCTCACCCCCGGGCCGCTCAGCGCCGCGATCAGGGCGGCGAAGGCGCCGGTGCCCATCGCCGCACCCACTTGGCGTGACGTCATGACCATTCCGGCGCCGGCCGCGAACCGGTGCGGTGGAAGCGAGCCCGCGGCCGTTGCGGACAGGGTCGTCATCACGGCTCCGATCCCCACACCGCCGATCACGTTGGCGGGCAGCCACACCAGCAGGAAGTCCGGCTCGCTGCGCAGCCCCACGGCCCAGATGCCGCACTGCACGGCGAACAGCAGCGCACCCGTGACCACCACGGCCCGCTGGTGCCTACGGGGCATCCGCCCGGCCAGCACCGACACGACCACGGAGACCAGGGCGCCCGGCGTCAGCGCCAGGCCCGCCTGGAGCGGCGAGTAGTGCCAGATCTCGGCGGCGAACAGCGGCGAGGCCAGCAGCCAGCAGTACATCGCCGCGCCGAACAGCAGGAACGAGGCGTTGGCCACGGCGAACTTGCGCGTGCGCAGCAGCGACAGCTCCAGCGCGGGTACGCGGTGCCGCCGCGAGCGGGTTAGCGCCAGGGCCAGCAGCAGCGCGCCGCCGGCCAGCACGGCCAGGAACTGCGGGCTGTCCCAGCCCCAGGCGCTGCCCTTGGTGAGGGCGGCGACCAGCCCGCCCACCCCCAGCATCAGGGCCACGGTGCCGATCAGGTCGGGGAGGGCCGCGGCCTGTGCACGGATACGGGGCAGTACCCACCACGCCAGGGCGAGCAATGCGGCGCCGAGCGGCACGTTGACCAGGAATACGGCGGGCCAGCCGAAGCTGTGCACCAGGAATCCGCCGAGCGGGGTGCCCACCGCGGCCGCGGCGGAGGAGGACGCGCCCCACAGGCCGATCGCCTTCGCCCGTTGCTGCGGGGCGCGCGACGCGAGCAGCAGCCCGAGCGAGGACGGGATCATCCCGGCCGCGAACAGGCCTTGCAGCGCGCAGAAGGCGATGAGCACCTCCACAGTCGGCGCGAGTGCGCACAGCAGCGAGGCGAGGGTGAAGCCGGCCACGGACAGGTTGAACAGTTTTCGCAGCCCGATGACGTCGGCCAGCCGTCCGGCCGGCGCGAGCGCGGCGGCGAAAACGACGGTGTAGCCGCTCACGACCCAGGACAGCGACGGCAGCGAGGCGTCGGGGAAGCTCTTGGGGAGTTCCGGGAAGGCGATGTACACCACGGAGACGCCGAGGAACGCGATGAAGGTCGCGCCGCATGCCGTGAGCAGGGTCGCTCCGGGACGCGTGTAGGGCGGAGCGGTGGACGCGGACCCGGACGGGGAGGGGGATCCACCTGTCTGGGCCGGTGTCGGGGCCGGTGTCTGGGCCGATGCGGACATTTCTGGTGACAGCTCCTAGCTACCGGTGGTCTCGGTGTGGAAGCGGCATACGGATCCCCCGGTCCGCATGCATTCCTTGGCGGTGTCGGTGACCTCGACGCCGAGTCCCTGGAACCAGCCCCCGCGCATCTGCAGACAGGGGCAGTCGTAGCCCTCCAGGGACCGGGCGGCCTTGAGCATCTTCAGCGCGAAGTGTTCGGTGATGACCGTGTCCACCCCGCCGCCCTCGATGTCGGTCTCCGTGTGGGAGCGCAGCATCCGCTCGTTGGTCATGACGCGGGTGAGGCCGTCGACGGCGGCCGCCAGTTCCTTCGGACAGGCCGGATCGGGCGCGCCTTCGCGCTGCTCGTACCAGGAGCCGACCCGGCGGCTGACGAAGGAGATCGCCTCGGCGTTGATCTCGTTGGCGACGTCCTGACCGAAGCGCTTCTTGACGCCCTGGTACCAGCGGGCGTCGTGTAGCCACCAGAACTGCCGCAGCGCGTCGGTGAGTTCGTTTTCCAGCTCGCTCACCGGTACCTGCGCGGGAGCGGGGACGAGTGGATCCGTACGGGGCTGCGCGCTCATGATGACTCCGCCTCTCGTACGAGAACGCCGCGCCCGGACGAGACCAGCAGCGCGGTCGCCGACCCGGTCGCGTCCTCCTGAAGGGACAGTTCGACCATGAGCAGCAGGGCCGCGTCCGCCTCGCCGTCCTCGAAGAGCAGCTCGGCGTAGTCGAGCGCGGCCTGTTCCTGATCGCCTTCGGGGCTGAAGCAGACCACCGGCCCGCGCAGCTGCCATTTCGTGGCGATGTAGCCGACGACGGCATTGGGCACCGACTGGAAGAACAGCAGCGGCTGTATGGGCCGTCCGGCCTCCACGGCAGCGCCCACCTCGCGGTCGGTGGCGAAATCACCAAGCCTGCTGACGACCACCACGGCGGTGTGCTCCCGCGCCTGTGCCGGAGCCGGGGCCTCGCCGTAGTGCCGCCGCAGGCAGCGGTCCGCCGCCTCGGCCGCCAGCGGGCTGAAGGAAGACACCACGAAGCCAGGCAGCCTGGGCGGTCCAGCCTCCACATCGTCCTGGGCCTCGGGCCAGGAGGCCCGCGCCAGCACCGCGGTCGTGCCGGCCGTGCTCATATCGCCTCCAGAACCAGGGCCGTGTTGGCGCCGCCGAAGGCCGCGTTGAGCGAGACGACCGTCCGGGGCCGTACCTGTCGGGGAACCTCCAGCACCAGGTCGAGCCGGCAGTGAGGATCCTCGCCGAGGTAGCCCGCGTTCACCGGCAGCTGTCCTTCCCGTAGTACAAGCATCGCGACCGCGAACTCCACGATTCCAGAGGCCTCCAGAGTGTGTCCGGTCAGTGATTTGGTGGAGCTGACAGGCACCTTCCGTGCCTGCGCGCCGAAGGCCCGGTGGATGGCCGCGGTCTCCGCCGAGTCGTTGTAGGGGGTACCGGTGCCATGCGCGTTGATGTAGTCGACCTGCTCGGGCGTGCGCTCGGCACGGCCCAGCGCGGCCGTGATGGCGCGGGCCATGCCGAGCCCCTCGGGGTGCGGGCGGCAGGCGTGGTACGCGTCACCCGCGCGCCCCCAGCCGAGCAGCCGGGCGAGCGGCGCCGCCCCGCGGCGGTCGGCTGCCGAAGCGGACTCCAGGACCACGGCCGCCACGCCGTCGCCGAGCAGCAAGCCCTTGCGGCCGGCGCTGAAGGGGCGCAGCCGGCTGTCGGTGGCCAGGGCGCGGCCCGCGTCGAAGAGGCCGTAGACGTCCGTGTCGACGAGGTAGCCGCCGGCCGCCACGATCCGCTCCTCGCGGCCTGCGGTGATCAATGCGGCCGCGTCGGCGATCGCCGTACTGGCCGCCACACAGGCGTTGGTGTACGTACGGGGCGTTGCCCCCAGCCCGGCGCGGGCGGCGAGTTCCGCGCCGTCGGCGGCGCCGTGGTGCCGGGCTTGCTCGGTGAGCGGACTGCGGGCCCAACGCGCGTCGGCGTGGCGCGCGAAGAGCAGCGGCGTGCGCCCCGCGAGCTCGCCCGTGATCCTGGCCTGGCCCGTGGCCCGGCCCACCACGTCGACCAGTTCGTCAAGCAGGTCGGGATCTCCGGGCAGGTGCGCGGCGTGTGTGGCGCGCCGGCGACTCACGTCGAACCGGGTGACGGGCGCGAAGGCCGGGCGTCCGATCGTGAGGGCCTCGCGCAGTACGTCCGGGCCTCTCCCGAAGGCTGTGGTCACCGACATGCCGGTGACGACGATGCCCTCGCGGTCAGCCGCCGCTCGCGGTGTCGCCAACGCGCTCACCTCCCGGGACGGCCAGGGCGGACGGGCTGGAGGGCGCAGACGGGCCCGGCAGGTCGGGCGCAACGGCCACAGCGGCCACGGCTGATCCGAGTACGTCGAGCACGCTGTCCAGCGTCACCATCCGCGTGAGCTGCGCATCGTCCAGGTCGAGCTCGACGCCGAAGCGCTCCTCGACCGTGTGGACGACCCAGGCCACCTCCAGCGAGTCGACCCGGTCCGGGACGTCGGCGGGTGACCGGTCCCCGTACGAGGCAAGGATCCGCACGAGTTCGTCCTTGGTCAGCGGGCGGGGCACGGTCACTTGGACTGCCCGGTGAGGGCCGGGTCGCCGGAGCGCTGCGCGATCCTGGCGACCAGCTCGGCGAAGGAGAGCCCGCGCAGTTCCTCCAGTTCCTCGTCATCGATCTGCACGCCGAACCGCTGCTCGACCTGCATCGCGACCTCGGCCAGCGAGAGGGACTCCAGCTCCAGACCGCCGTCTCCGAGCGGGGTGCTGTCGGTTACCTCATCGACCTCGTAGTTGAGGTCGCGGAGGGTGGACAGGAGGAACTCTCCTATGGTGTTGCTGCTCATGTGAACGACTCCAGAAGTGCCAGAGGTGTACGAGTGGAAGGTGGTGCTGACGTGCTGGTCCGGCTGGTCCGGACGGCCGAGCGGCATCCCGCCGGCGCCCCGCTTCTGCGTGCGGCGGCGGCCGTGCTGCTCGGGCTGGACGCGGCCGAGATCGTGGTCGGGCGGGAACCGTCCGGACGGCCCAAGCTCGGCGGTGCGGCCCGGGGGCTGCATGGGAGCGTGAGCCATGTCCAGGGGCTGTCCGCGGTGGCGGTCAGCCGGGTGTGTGCGGTCGGGGTCGATGTGGAACGGCTGCGGGCGGTCCCCGCGGTGGCCCTCGCCCGGCGCTGGTTCGCCGCGAGCGAGGCGGACTGGCTGGCCGGGCGTCCCGAGAGCGAGCGGCCGGCCGAGTTCCTGAGGATGTGGACGCAGAAGGAGGCCGTGGGCAAGGCCCTGGCCACCGGACTGTCCGGGGGCGGAATGATCCGACCGGTGCGGCTCGGCGGAGCACCCGGCACGGAGCTGCTCCCGGTTCCGGGTAAGCGGTTCTACACGGCGCTGCCGGACGCGCCCGAGGGCTTCGTGCTGGCCGTCGCGGCCGGGCCGCAGGCGGCCGGGGGGCGGGTCGACGTACTCATGCCACCGCCGCTCGCAGGGCTTCCGGATCGCGCCGGGGTTTGCCCGTCGCCGTCCGGGGGAAGTCGGGCAACACATACCAGCGGCGGGGGTGTTTGAACGGGGCGAGGTCACCGCCCAGTTGCTCCTGGATCCGCGCCAGGGTGGCTCCGGGCGCCGGGGTCACGTAGGCGTCGATCGCGTCGCTGTGCAGGACGACGGCCTCCGCCACCGTGTCGAGTCCGGTCAAGAACTCCTCCACCTCCGTGAGGTCCACCTTGAGCCCCCGCACGGAGATCTGGGAGTCGAGCCGCCCCAGCACGGTCACGCAGCCGGTGTACGGGTCGATCTCGGCGGCGTCATGGGTGCGCAGCCAGCCGTCCGACCAGCGCTCCGGGAGGGCGCCGGCCAGGTACGGAGAGCGGTCGAGGGCGACCTGCAGCTCGCCCTTCACCACGCGGACGCGGACGCCGGGGGCGGGGGCGCCGACCGAGGGATGGTGGTGCCCGGACATATCGGCGGCGATGATGCCGGTCTCGGTCATGCCGTAGATCTGGCTGAGCGGGACTCCGTACCGCGCCGTGAAGGACTCGGCCACCGGTACCGGGGTGCGGCCGCCCGCCGTCATCATCCGCACCAGCTGCGGTAGCCGGGGCGGCTCGGCGACCGCGGCCAGCAGCGCCACTTGCGCCGGAACTCCGAGCAGCGCCGTCGGCACCGGCGCGCTCTCGACGGTGGCGAAAATGCCCCGTACGGAGGTCTTCGCGGGCAGGACGACGCGGACGCCGGCGTGCAGCGCGTTGAGCAGACCGCCGATCAGCCCCCAGGTGTGGGAGAGCGACCCGAGGATGACCAGTTGCTCGCCGGCCCGGGGCATGCCCTCGACGCGCGCGTACCGGCGGAGCTCGGCCACGAGGTCGGGTGCGGTCCGGCCGATGACCTTCGAGGGGCCGGTCGAGCCGGAGCTCAGCTGGACCAGGACGTGGTCGGTGCGGGCGGCGCTGCCGTCCGCACGGACGGCCAGTACGGGGGTCACCTCGTGGAAGCCCCGCAACGAGCCGACGGGCCGGCTGGTGGAGATGACGAGTTGGGGGTTGGTGTGGGCGACGGCACGTTCCGTCTCGGACTCCGTCAGCCGGTGGTCGAGCACGATCACCTGAGCACCGAGCCGCCAGACGGCGAGGAGCTGAGCCACGTATTCGAAGGAAGGGGGCAGCTGTAGCGCCACGGTGCCGCCGGGCAGTAGTCCGGCCTCGCTCAGCCGCTCCTGCCGTTCGGCCACGGCGGCGCGCAGGGCCCGCCGGTCGGTTTCGGCGTCGAGGACCAGGCAGACGTCTTCCGGGTCACCGCGCAGCAGCGTCTCGTCGACCCACGCGGCGCGGGCGGCCCAGGTCGACCGGTCCGCCCCGGGGGACCGGTCGTCCCGGGCCGCGCCCAGGTGTATGTCTGCCTGCCCAGTGAACATCATTGCTCCATCCACGAATGGCTCGGATCGTTCGGCATTGATCCACATTAAGCGCCATGGAGAAGCGCATTCAACGAAATCGGATGTCACCAAAGAGGCATACCCGGCGGCCTGTTCACGCTGTTACCGTCGAGGCCGTTCCGAGGTCGGTCATGCCTGGAAGCGCGCACTGCGAGGGCTTCCGACGTTCCAGGTATCTCACCGGAACCGCCACCGCCTCGACCTCCGACTCCACTGACGGAAAACCGCCTGAATTTCCGCGCCGAAATCCGCCGTGCCTGAGGGCGTTTCCGCGCGGGCCCATTCCTTGGAGAGCAGGCTCATCTCATGCGCACGTTGATCGTGGACAACTATGATTCCTTCACCTATAACCTGGCGCACTACGTAGCCGAAGTCACCGGTGACGAACCGACCGTCATTTACAACGATGACCCGGTCTGGCGGTTAAAGCACCTCGCCGACTTCGACAATGTCATCATCTCGCCCGGGCCCGGCACCCCGGAGCGCGCATCGGACCTCGGCATCGGCGCCGAGATCATGCGCCACGGCGCCGTTCCGCTGCTCGGTGTCTGCCTCGGCCACGAGGCCCTCGCCCACGTCCACGGCGGCCGCGTCGCCCTCGCGCCGCAGCAGCGGCACGGCCGGTTGTCGCCGGTCCACCACATGGACACCGGCCTGTTCGCCGGGCTGCCTTCCCCCTTGGAGGTCGTCCGCTACCACTCGCTGGCCGTCTCCGCGCTCAGCGAGGACTTCGAGGCGACCGCCTGGACCTCCGACGGCGTGCTGATGGGTCTGAGGCACCGCCACCGACCGCTGTGGGGGGTGCAGTTCCATCCCGAGTCGATATGCACCGAGCACGGTCACGACCTGCTGGCCAACTTCTTCCGCCTCGCGGAGCGGCACAACGGCGCTCCGGGGCGGCCCGCCGGCCGCCCCGGGACGGTTCCCGCCGGTCCGCCCGTGGCGCAGCCCGTCCGGCGACTGCGCGTACACCGGGAGCAGCTGGCCACCCGATGCGATCCGGAGCTCGTCTTCGATGAGCTGTTCCGGGGTACTCCGTATGCGTTCTGGCTGGACAGCAGCCGGCCCGACGAGCAGCTCGGCCGGTTCTCCATGATGGGCGACGCCGGCGGTCCGCTCGCCCGGGTCGCCCTCGCCGACGTCCAGCGGTGCACGGTCACGGTGGAGCACGCGGGGGGCACCACCGAGGTCCACGACTCGCCTTTCCTCGACTGGCTGGACCAGGACCTGCGCCGCACCGAGACCGAGGTCCCGGACCTGCCCTTCGACTTCGCGCTGGGATGGGTCGGCTACCTCGGCTACGAGCTGAAGGCCGAGTGCGGCGCGGAGGCGGCCCGCCCCTCCCCGGACCCCGATGCGGCACTGATCTTCGCGGATCGCGTGGTGGTGTTCGACCATGCGGCCTCCACCACGTACCTGCTGGCACTGGCGCCCGATGACGACCCGTCCGGGGCGCGTTCCTGGCTCGACGAGACGGCCGCACGGCTCGCGGAACTGGCCGCCGAGGAGAGCGGGAGGGAGAACCGCTGGGGGAGCGGCCGGGACGGCGAGCAGGAGCCGCTGACGCTGGGCGCCGAGCTCCCGGTCGCCTTGCGGCACGGTCACGACCAGTACCTGGAGCTCATCGGCGCCTGCCTGGACGCCATCCGCGCCGGCGAGACGTACGAGGTGTGCCTCACCAACATGATCGAGGCCGGGGGTTCGGTCGACCCCTGGGCCGCCTACCGCTTCCTGCGCCGCACCAGCCCCGCCCCCTTCGGCGCGCTGCTGCGCTTCGACGGGCTGTCCGTGCTGAGCACCTCGCCCGAGCGTTTCCTGCGGGTCGACCGGGAGGGAGTGGCCGAATCGAAGCCGATCAAGGGCACCCGGCCGCGGGGCGCCACCCCGGCGGAGGACCGGCGGCTCATCGAGGACCTGCGGAGCAGCGAGAAGGACCGCGCCGAGAACCTGATGATCGTCGACCTGGTCCGCAACGACCTCGCGCGGTGTGCGGAGCCCGGTTCGGTCACCGTGCACAAGATCTTCGACGTGGAGACGTACGCGACCGTCCACCAGCTGGTCAGCACCGTACGGGCCCGGCTGCGTCCGGGCAGGAGCGCCGTCGACTGCGTACGGGCCGCCTTCCCGGGCGGGTCGATGACGGGCGCGCCCAAGATTCGCACGATGCAGATCATCGACCGGCTGGAGGCCGGGCCGCGCGGCATCTACTCCGGCGCCATCGGCTACTTCTCGCTCTCCGGAGCCACCGATCTGAGCATCGCCATCCGGACCGCGGTGGTCACCGCCGACCGGGTGCGGTACGGCGTCGGCGGCGCCATCACCGCCTTGTCCGACCGGTCCGAGGAATACGAGGAGACCGCCGTGAAGGCAACCCCGCTGCTGCGCCTGCTGGGCGCGGAGTTCCCGGAGCGGGTCTCGCCGGCCGGGTCCGCCCGATGACGGAACGACTGTTCGGGATGGGTGTGGGCGGCGGGCTCGTCGAGCTGCCGCCCGCGCCGGGGGTCGCCCCCTTGGCAGCTGACTCCTGGCTGGTGGAGGACGGCCGAGTACGGGAACCGAGGCGTCACCGGGAGCGTTTCGAGGCGGCTGTCGCCGAGGTGGGCGGCCCGGCGGTGGGGATCTTCTGGGAGGAGGCGATGGCCCGGGTGCCCGGTGTCGGGGACTGGTTCCCGCGAGTAGAGCTGGCGGACTCCGCCGGTGAGCTCCGGCTACGGGTGCGGGTCCGTCCCGCGCCGGAGCGTGCCGCGGACGTACGCGTCTGGGTGCCGGGGCGGCCCGACCCCAGGCGGACCCCCCGGCGCAAGGGGCCCGACCTGGTCGTCCTGGCCGGGCTGCGTGCGGAGGCGGTCGCGGCGGGCGCCTCCGAAGCCCTGCTGACCTCCGCTGACGGGTTGCTGCTCGAAGGGGCCGCCTCCAGCGTGCTGTGGTGGGAGGGCGACACGCTGTGCACGGTGGACCCGGGGCTGCCCACGCTGCCCGGGGTCACCCGGGACTGGGTGCTGGCCCGGGCGGCGGAGCTGGGCGTCGCCGTCCGTCACCGCCGCTGTGGACCGGCCGAACTGGCTGGTCGCGAGGTGTGGTTCGTCAACGCCCTGCACGGCATCCGCCCGGTCACCGGCTGGGTGGGAGCGGGGGCACCGGCCGCCGGTCCGGCCTGCCGGGCGGGGGAGTGGCGGGCTGCCTGGGAGGCTGCCGCCACGCCCGTGCCCAGGCCGGTGTCGGCCACCGGCTCCAGGGGCCCCCGCTGATGGCGGTGGACGGCGCGCTCGCGGGCACCTCGTACCCGCCGACGGAGATATACGAGGTCAGCCGCCTGAAGATCCGAGAGTTCGCCGAGGCGGTCGGCGCGCACAGCCCCGTACACACGGACCCGGAGGCCGCCCGGGCGCTGGGCCACGCCGACGTGATCGCCCCGCCGACCTTTCCGTTCCTGGTCACGCACCGGGCGAGTGACCGCCTGCTGAAGGGCCCGGAGTGGGGCTTGGAAGCTGCCCACCTCATCCATCTCGACCAGCGGATCACCCAGAACAGGCCGGTGCGGGCGGGGGACCGGCTGGCGGTCACCTTGCACCTGGACTCGGTCACGCGGCTCGGGGGCAAGGACGTCCTGCGGATGCGCGGAGAAGTACGGGACGCGGACGGCGGCCATGTGGCCGACGCCCACATGACGGTCATGGCCGGAATGCCGGAGGAGAGGAAGCCGTGACGACGACCACACCCCCGCCCGCGCCCACCGGTCGGGCGGCCGCACCGGACTACGACACGCTCACGGTGGGCGCCGAGCTGGAGCCCCGCACGTACTCCCTCACCCGGGTCGGCCTCGTCCGCTATGCGGGCGCGGCCGGGGACTTCAACCCGATCCACTTCAGCGACCGCTCGGCCCGGGAGGCGGGCTTCCCCACGGTGATCGCACACGGGATGCTGACCATGGCGAAGGCGGCCGAGCTGATCACCGACTGGACCGGTGACCCGGCGGCGCTGACCGACTTCTCCGTCCGCTTCACCAGGCCGGTGCCCGTCCCCGACGACGGATCCGGCGCCACCCTCGAAGTCCGCGGCACGGTCCAGGCCAAACTGGCGAACCGCCAGGTCAGAGTGGCCCTGGAAGTAACATGCGCCGACGTGAAAGTCCTGACCTCCGCCCGCGCGACGGTCCAGCTCTAACCTTGTGGGCCCCGGCCACGGCCGGGGCCCACAGGGCTGCGTCCGGCAGGGCCCGCCCTCGCCGAGGGCGGGACCGAGGAGGGGAACGGGTGGCGACGGCATCGCCGTCGGCGCCGTACGACCGGTCAGGGCCAGACCAGGCAGTACGGCTGGTGGCCCGCCTCGTGGAGCCGGTGGCTGAAATCCTGCCACTCGTGGAGCAGCTGGTAGACGTTGAAGGCGTCGCGGGGGCCGCCGCGGTCCGGGACGGTGGACCAGATGAAGGCGGCCGCGCCGACCGACTCCTCGCCCACTCCGCGGAGCGGGTCGACCACCGTCATGGGGAGTTTGACCACCGCGTAGTCGGGGTGCAGGACGACCAGTTCCAGCGGTGGCACCTTGTGGAGGGGTATGCCCTCGATGCCGGTCAGGACCATCGCGGCCACCGTCTCCGGCTTGATCTTGGTGAACAGGCCGCCCATGCCGAGCTCGTCGCCGCCCAGCTCCTCCGGCCGCATCGTCACCGGGACCCGGGCGGCCGTCGCGCCGTCCGGGGCGCCGAAGTACTTGTACGTCACTCCCATGCCGCGGCCCTTGGGCAGGAGGCCGTCCAGCGGCTGCGTCGGACCCGGTACCGCGTCGGCGGCCTCGGCGGCGCGGCGCCGGTGCTTGCCCCGGCGGCGGGACTCGCGGGCGCGCTGCGGGTCCAGCCCGTCCGTACCCTCGCCCGCTCCACCACCGCGTTGCATATCTCCACCCGACTGGTCTTGCCCGCCCCGGCCCCGCGGCCCCCGCCACGCAGCCTGATCATCATGGCAGTGACCTCCCCCGCGGCGGCGTGGCGAAACGCCCGTCCGCAAGTCAGTCGCGGCCTCTGAGACCATGGCTGGTGTGAGCTACCCGTACCCGTATGAAGCCCCAGTTTCGCAGACGCTCTTCGAGCGCGCCTCCCTCGTGACCCCCGGCGGCGTGAACTCTCCGGTGCGCGCCTTCCGTGCCGTGGGCGGTACGCCCCGGTTCATGGTGTCCGGCACCGGTCCGTACCTCACCGACGCCGACGGTCGAGAGTACGTCGACCTCGTGTGCTCGTGGGGACCGATGATCCTCGGCCATTCCCACCCCGCCGTGATCGAGGCCGTCCAGGCCGCCGTCGCCCGCGGCACGTCCTTCGGCACGCCCGGCGAGGGCGAGGTCGCCCTCGCCGAGGAGATCGTCGCGCGCATCGGACCCGTCGAGCAGGTGCGCCTGGTGTCCTCCGGCACGGAGGCGACCATGTCCGCGATCCGGCTGGCGCGAGGCTTCACGGGCCGCGCCAAGGTGGTGAAGTTCGCC
This sequence comes from Streptomyces sp. NPDC003038, assembly GCF_040611115.1. Lineage (NCBI taxonomy): Bacteria > Bacillati > Actinomycetota > Actinomycetes > Kitasatosporales > Streptomycetaceae > Streptomyces > Streptomyces sp. NPDC003038. The sequence continues at coordinate 10,369 of NZ_JBEXNN010000020.1, read as the reverse complement.
GGCTGCTACCACGGCCACGTGGACGCGCTGCTGGCCGCCGCCGGCTCCGGGCTCGCGACCTTCGCGCTGCCGGACACCCCCGGCGTGACAGGAGCGCAGGCCGCCGACACGATCGTCCTGCCCTACAACGACCTCGAAGCGGTACGGGCGGCCTTCGCCGCGCACCCCGGCGAGATCGCCTGCGTGATCACCGAGGCCGCGCCGGGCAACATGGGCGTGGTGACGCCCGCCGAGGGCTTCAACCAGGGCCTCGCCGACGTCTGCCGCGAGAACGGCGCCCTGTACATCTCCGACGAGGTCATGACCGGATTCCGTACCAGCCGCGCCGGCTGGTACGGCGTCGACGGGGTCAAGCCCGACCTGATGACCTTCGGCAAGGTCATGGGCGGCGGCTTCCCGGCCGCCGCGTTCGGCGGCCGCGCGGACGTCATGGGGTACCTGGCCCCCGCCGGGCCCGTCTACCAGGCCGGCACGCTCTCCGGGAACCCGGTGGCCACCGCCGCGGGCCTGGCGCAGCTGCACCTGCTCGACGAGGCCGCGTACGAGAAGGTCGACGCCGTGTCGGCCGAGGTCCAGGGCCTGGTCACCGAGGCGCTGCGCAAGGAAGGCGTCGCGCACCGCCTCCAGACCGCGTCCAACATGTTCTCCGTCTTCTTCACCGAGGACGAGGTGCGGACCTACGACGACGCCAAGAAGCAGGAGAGCTTCCGCTTCAACGGCTTCTTCCACTCGATGCTGGCGCAGGGCGTCTACCTGCCGCCGTCCGCCTTCGAGTCCTGGTTCGTGTCCACCGCCCACGACGAGCGGGCGATCGAGCGCATCGCGGCCGCCCTGCCGGCGGCGGCCCGAGCGGCCGCGGAGGCCACTCCGGAGGCCACCTCATGAGCAACGACGCCACGCCCGTCGGCACGCCCGACGCCAAGGCCGACCTGACGCCCGCCGCCACGCCCGACATCACCGTCGTGCACCTGGTGCGCCACGGCGAGGTGCACAACCCGGACGGCGTCCTGTACGGCCGCCGCGAGGGCTACCACCTGTCCGAGCTGGGCCGGCAGATGGCCGACCGGGTCGCCGAACACCTGGAGAGCCGGGACGTCACCTACGTCGTCTCCTCCCCGCTGGAGCGGGCGCAGGAGACGGCGGCGCCGATCGCCAAGAGCCACGGCCTGGACGTGGCCACCGACGCGCGGCTGCTGGAGGCGCAGAACGTCTTCGAGGGCAAGACCTTCGGCGTCGGTGACGGCGCGCTGCGCAGGCCGGGCAACTGGAAGCACCTGACGAACCCGTTCAAGCCGTCCTGGGGCGAGCCGTACGTCGAGCAGGTCGTCCGGATGATGAGCGCGCTGGAGGCCGCACGCGACGCGGCGCGCGGCCACGAGGCGGTGGCGGTCAGCCATCAGCTGCCGATCTGGATCGTGCGCAGTTTCGCGGAGAAGCGCCGGCTGTGGCACGACCCGCGCCGCCGTCAGTGCACGCTGGCCTCGATGACGTCCTTCACCTACCAGGGCGACAAGCTGGTGTCGGTCGGCTACAGCGAGCCGGCCCGGGACCTGGTCCCGGTGCACCTGCTGGCGGGGGCGAAGCCGGTGAAGGGCAAGTCCAAGGCTTTCGGCGCCTGATCGGGTCCGGGCCCGCGTCGGGTTCCGGGTCCGGTTCCGGGTCCGGTTCCGGGTCCGGTTCCGGGTCGGGTTCCGGGTCCGGGAACCAGCGCCTCAGCACCCCGCCGGGGGGTGCGGTAGATCCACAAATAGCCCATGCGAAACTTTTCACATGAGCCTTAGCCGCGCCCCCCGTCGCCGCCGCTCGACCAGCGGCCGCGCCACCTTGCTGACCGCGGTGACCGTTGCGGGGGTCATGACCCTGACCTCCTGCCTCGGTTCCGACGACGGCGGCAAGCCCTCCGGCAGCGCCGGCGGCAACTACGTCAGGGGACCGGGCGGCATTTCGACCGTCGCCCAGGGCGAGCGCGCCGAGGCCCCGAAGCTCGACGGCGAGACCGTCGACGGCCGGACCCTCGACACCACCACCCTCAAGGGCAAGGTCGTCGTCCTCAACGTGTGGGGCTCCTGGTGCCCGCCGTGCCGCGCCGAGGCCCCGCACTTCGCCAAGGTCTCCAAGGAGCTGGAGGCCGCCGGCCAGCCGGTCGCCTTCGTCGGGATCAACACCCGCGACAACAGCAAGCAGAACGCGACCGCCTTCGAGGAGAGCTTCGGGATCACCTACCCGAGCCTCTACGACCCCGACGGCAAGCTGATGCTCCGCTTCCCCCAGGGAACGCTCAACCCGCAGGCGATCCCCTCCACGATCGTCCTCGACAAGGAGGGCAGGATCGCCGCCCGCACCCTGGTCGCGATCAACGAGGAACAGCTGCGCTCGATGATCGACCCGCTCCTCGCGGAGAAGTGACCCCGTGGTCACCTCGGCCACGGCCGTCCCCGCGCTCCTCACCCTCGCCGCCGAGCCGACCGGCGTGAACACGACCGTGCTGAGCGGCGCGCTGCTGCTGGCCCTGCCCATCTCCGTGCTCGCCGGGCTGGTCTCCTTCTTCTCGCCCTGCGTGCTCCCGCTGGTCCCCGGCTACCTCTCCTACGTGACCGGCGTCAGCGGCGCCGACCTCGCCGAGGCGCGGCGCGGCCGGATGCTGGCCGGCGCGAGCCTGTTCATCGCCGGCTTCACGGCGGTCTTCGTCTCCACCGGCGCGCTCTTCGGGTACTTCGGCGAGAGCCTCCAGGAGAACCGGGCGATCATCTCCCGGGTCCTGGGCGGAGTGGTGATCGTCCTGGGTCTCTTCTTCATGGGCGTGATCCCGGGGCTGACGATGCGGGAGTTCCGCTTCCACAAGAAGCCCACGGCGGGACTGCTCGGCGCGCCCGTGCTCGGCGCGCTCTTCGGCGTCGGCTGGACCCCTTGCATGGGCCCGACCCTCGCCGCCGTCAACACGCTCTCCCTCGACCAGGCGAGCGCGGGCCGGGGGGCGCTGCTGACCGTCGCGTACTGCCTCGGTCTGGGCCTGCCCTTCATCCTTGCGGCGATCGCCTTCCGCAAGGCGCTCGGCGCATTCGGCTGGGTGAAGAAGCACTATGCATGGGTGATGCGCATCGGTGGCGGCATGCTGATCCTCACCGGTCTGCTGCTCGTCACAGGAACGTGGGACAGCATCGTCAGCGACATGCAGAGCTGGACCCAAGGCGTCACGGTGGGGATCTGAGGACTTAACGCACATGAGTACGACCGACAAGGCGCCCACCGAGGCGTCGCACCCGTCCCAGGATTCCGCCGAGCACGAGCGCGAGCACGAGCGCGAGCACGAGCAGGCGTCCACGTCCACGTCCACGTCCGAGTCCGAGCCCGCGCTCGGCGCGGCCGGCGCCCAGCTCTCCACCGCCCCCCTTGAGGACAGCCCCACCGGGCCGGCCGTCGGTATCGGCGTGACCGGCTGGGTCCGCTGGTTCTGGCGGCAGCTCACCTCCATGCGGGTGGCGCTGATCCTGCTCTTCCTGCTGTCCCTGGGCTCCATCCCCGGCTCCCTCATCCCGCAGACCCAGGTCGACGCGATGAAGGTCGAGGAGTGGAAGCGGACCCACACCTTCTGGGTCCCGGCCGCCGAGAAGCTCCAGCTCTTCGACGTCTACAGCTCGGTGTGGTTCTCCGCGATCTACATCCTCCTGTTCGTCTCGCTGATCGGCTGCATCGTGCCGCGCACCTGGCAGTTCATCGGCCAGCTCACCGGCCGCCCGCCCGGCGCCCCGAAGCGGCTGGACCGGCTGCCCGCGTACACGACGTGGCGTACGGAGAAGTCCCCCGAGGAGGTGCTCTCGTACGCGAAGACGCTCCTCGCCGGGCGCCGCTTCCGTACGGAGGCGGGCGCGGGCACGGGCCAGGGCAAGAGCGCGAGCGGGGGCGCCGTCGCCGCCGAGAAGGGCTATCTGCGCGAGGCCGGGAACCTGGCCTTCCACATCGCCCTGATCGTGCTGCTGGTGGCCTTCGCCACCGGCCAGCTCTTCAAGTCCGAGGGCGGCAAACTCGTCCTGCGCGGCAAGGGCTTCTCGAACACCCTCACCCAGTACGACGACTTCAAGTCCGGCAGCCTCTTCGACTCCGACGACCTGCCGCCCTTCTCGTTCACGCTCGACAAGTTCGACGCGACGTACGAGAAGACGGGCCCGCAGAAGGGCACCCCGCGCGAGTTCAAGGCGTACGTCACCTACAGCGAGGGCGCGCACGGCGCACCCAAGCGGGCCGAGATCGAGGTCAACGAGCCCCTCGAAGTCGACGGCTCCAAGATCTACCTGCTCGGCCACGGCTACGCGCCGGTCATCTCGGTGACCGATCCCACCGGCAAGGTGGTCTACAAGGACGCCGTGCCGATGCTTCCCTTCGACTCCAACCTCAGCTCGTCGGGCGCCGTCAAGGTGCCGGACGGCTACCGGAACAAGAACGGCGACAAGGAGCAGCTCGGCTTCAACGCCATGTTCGTTCCGACCTTCGCCGGCGAGGGCAAGGGCACGATGCTCTCGCAGTTCCCGGCGCTGGACTTCCCGGTCCTCGCGCTCAGCGCCTACCACGGCAGCCTGGGCGTGGACTCGGGTCTCCCGCAGAACGTGTACCAGCTGAACACCTCCAAGATGCAGGAGTTCAAGGACGCCGACGGCGCGCTCTTCAAGCAGAAGATGCTGCCCGGCGAGACGATGACGCTGCCGGACGGTGCGGGCACGGTGAAGTTCGAGGGCATCGAGCGGTGGGCCACCTTCCAGGTGTCCCAGCAGCCCGGGAACGGCCTCGCGCTCACGGGCGCGATCACCGCCATCGTCGGCCTGGCCGCGTCGCTGTTCATCCAGCGCCGCCGCATCTGGGTCCGCGCGGTGACCGGCAAGGACGGCGTGACCGTCGTCGAGATGGCGGGCCTCGGCCGCAGCGAGTCCGCCCGGCTCCCGGAAGAGCTGGCGGTGCTCGCCGCCACGTTGCACGAGCAGGCGCCTTCGGCACCCCCGGCGTCTGAACCTGTCGAAGTCGAAGAAGGAGAGCGCGGATGACGCCGCTCGCAGCCGCAGCCAACGAGAATCTGGCTGAGATCAGCAACTACCTGATCTATTCGTCGATGGCGGTCTACACGCTCGCCTTCCTCGCGCACATCGCCGAGTGGGTCTTCGGAAGCCGCAGCAAGGTGGGCCGTACGGCCGCCGCGCTGACCGCGACCGCCGCCGCGGCCGGCGGCCCCGCCGTGCGGGTGCGGGTCCAAGGCGCCGAGGGCGCCGAGGGCGCCCGGGCCGGGAGCACCGCCGTCCTCGACAAGCCGCGGGTCGTGACCCGCTCCGCCACCGGCACCCGCGACGTCCCGGACGGCCCGGGCGCGGCAGGCGGCACCGTGCGGGGCGACATGTACGGGCGGATCGCGATCTCGCTGACCGCCCTCGGCTTCCTCGTCGAGGCGGCCGGCGTCGTCGCCCGCGCGATGTCGGTGAAGCGGGCCCCCTGGGGCAACATGTACGAGTTCTCGATCACCTTCTCCACGGTGGCCGTCGGCGCGTACCTGGTGCTGCTGCTCCTGAAGAAGAACGTCCGCTGGCTCGGCCTGATCCTGGTCACGAGTGTCCTGCTCGACCTCGGCATCGCGGTCAAGGTGCTCTACACCGCCAGTGACCAGCTGGTCCCCGCGCTGGACTCGTACTGGCTGTACATCCACGTCTCCACCGCGATCTTCTGCGGTGCGGTCTTCTACATCGGCGCGGCCGGCACGGTCCTCTACCTGTTCCGGGACGCCTACGAGAGCCACGTCGAGGCCGGCCGGCAGCCGGGCCGGTTCCGCACCTCCGTGATGGAGCGGCTGCCCTCGGCCGCCTCGCTGGACAAGTTCGCCTACCGGATCAACGCGGCCGTCTTCCCGCTGTGGACCTTCACGATCATCGCGGGCGCGATCTGGGCGGGCGATGCCTGGGGCCGCTACTGGGGCTGGGACCCCAAGGAGGTCTGGTCCTTCGTGACCTGGGTGGCGTACGCCTGCTACCTGCACGCCCGTGCCACGGCCGGCTGGAAGGGCCGCAAGGCCGCGTATCTCGCGCTCTTCGCCTTCGCCTGCTGGATCTGGAACTACTACGGCGTGAACATGGTCCTCAACGGCCTGCACTCCTACTCGGGCGTCTGACCGGCAGGAGTGGGACGCTGGTGTCATGTCTCCTGTGAGCCATGGCACCAGCGAGAGCCGCGGCGACGGCCGCTGGCGCTTGCATTTCGAACCACACCTGCCCTACGCCTACGAGGCCCTCTGGCCCGCCCTGACCACGCCGGACGGGCTGCGTCGCTGGCTGGCCGAGGCGGAGGTCCTGGAGCGCAGGCTCGGCGGGGCGGTCAGGCTGCGCCTGCCGGACAGCGGGACGGTGGTGACGGGGCACGTCACCGCGTGGGACATCGAGCGGATCGTGGAGTACACGGTGACCGAGTACGGGCGGATGCGCTTCCACCTGGAAGCGGTCGGGACCGACTCGACGGTGATCCGCTTCGTGAACGAGCGCACTTTCGACGAGAGCGGCGGGGCCCAGGCCCAGCTCCTCGAACACCTGGCCGCCTGGCACGAACACTTCGAGCTGCTGGAGTCCGCGATGGGCGGGCGTCCGGCGCACTGGGCCGCCTGGACGGACACCCACCGGGCCGAGCTGCGCGCCTCGTACGCGTCCCTCTCCAGGGCGTAGGCGACCACCGGCCCCGGCCCGCGTCCGGCCATCGCCCCCACTACGCCCGTCCGGGCGTCGCCTACGTCCCCTTCGCGGACGCGGAGCCGGTCGGCTACGGCCTGGTCCGGCGCGCGGCCGACAACTCGGGGGCGGTACGGGCCTTCGCGCGCGCGGCGCTCCAGGCGGCGGGCACCGCTTCCCCCTAGGCCGGGTCCCTCAGGGCGTGTCGCCCTTGCCCGGGTCCTTCCCAGCGTCCTTGCCCGGGTCCGGGTCGTTCTTCCCGTCCTTGTCGTCCGTGTGGTCCTTGCCGTTCCGCTCCTGCTCGTCCCGCAGGGACTTCAGGAACTCCGGGTTGTCGTCGGGCGCCACCCACTGCGTCCGGCGCGCCCGGCCGCCGCCGAAACCGCCGAAACCGCCGAAGCCGCCCCCGGCTTGCCCCTCGGCGCCCTCGACCGCGGTCCGCTTCTTGCCCGCGAACAGCCAGACCAGCGGCCCGACGATCGAGAAGAGCAGGATCAGGAGCACCCAGGCGGCCTTGGGGAGGTGCTTGACCTCTTCCTCAGGCGTGTTCAGGCAGTCGATGGCGGAGTAGATGGTCAGCGCGAAGATCAGCAGGATGGGCAGATAGCGCAGCACGGTGCGAGACCGACTCCCAGGCAGTGGCGGCGGGCCCGCGTGGGGCCCCGGTGACGCTTCCAGGGTAGTTGGTGACGGATACTGACCCCTATGGCTTACGACGATCTCCGCTCGCTGCTCCGGGCTCTGGAGCGGGAGGGCGACCTCAAGCGCATCAAGGCCGAAGTCGACCCGTACCTGGAGATCGGGGAGATCGTCGACAGAGTGAACAAGGCGGGCGGGCCCGCGCTCCTCTTCGAGAACGTCAAGGGCTCGGCGATGCCGCTGGCCATGAACGTCTTCGGGACCGACCGCCGCCTCCTGAAGGCCCTCGGCCTGAAGTCGTACGGCGAGATCAGCGAGAAGATCGGCGGCCTGCTGAAGCCGGAGCTGCCGCAGGGCTTCGTCGGCGTCCGCGAGGCCTTCGGCAAGCTCGGCTCGATGGTCCACGTGCCGCCGAAGAAGATCAAGGGCGATGCCCCGGTCCACGAGGTCGTCCTCACCGGCGACGACGTCGACCTCGACCGGCTGCCGGCCCTCTTCACCTGGCCCAAGGACGGCGGCTCCTTCTTCAACCTCGGCCTGACGCACACCAAGCACCCCGAGACCGGCGTCCGCAACCTCGGCCTCTACCGCCTCCAGCGCCACGACAAGCGCACCATCGGCATGCACTGGCAGATCCACAAGGACAGCCGCAACCACTACGCGGTCGCCGCCAAGCGCGGCGAGCGGCTGCCGGTCGCGATCGCCTTCGGCTGCCCGCCCGCCGTGACGTACGCGTCCACCGCGCCGCTCCCGGGTGACATCGACGAGTACCTCTTCGCCGGCTTCGTCGCGGGCAAGCGGATCGAGATGGTCGACTGCAAGACCGTGCCGCTCCAGGTCCCGGCCCACGCGGAGGTCGTGATCGAGGGCTGGCTGGAGCCGGGCGAGATGCTGCCGGAGGGCCCCTTCGGCGACCACACGGGCTTCTACACGCCACAGGAGCCGTTCCCCGCGCTGACGATCGACTGCGTGACGATGCGCAAGCGCCCGCTGCTCCAGTCGATCGTGGTCGGTCGGCCGCCGACGGAGGACGGCCCGCTGGGCCGGGCGACGGAGCGCTTCTTCCTGCCGCTCCTCAAGATCATCGTGCCGGACATCGTGGACTACCACCTGCCGGAGTCGGGCGGCTTCCACAACTGCGCGATCGTCTCGATCGACAAGAAGTACCCGAAGCACGCGCAGAAGGTCATGCACGCCATCTGGGGCGCGCACATGATGTCGCTGACCAAGCTGATCATCGTGGTGGACTCCGACTGCGACGTCCACGACCTGCACGAGGTGTCCTGGCGGGCCCTGGGCAATACGGACTACTCCCGCGACCTCACGGTCGTCGAGGGCCCGGTGGACCACCTGGACCACGCCTCGTACCAGCAGTTCTGGGGCGGCAAGGCGGGCATCGACGCCACGAAGAAGCTGCCGGAGGAGGGTTACACCCGCGACGGCGGCTGGCCCGACATGGTCGAGTCCGACCCGGCGACCGCGGCCCTGGTGGACCGGCGCTGGAAGGAGTACGGCCTGTGAGCCCCGCAGTGAGTGGCCCGGCCCTCCTCCTCGGCAGCCACACGGCGTACGTGTCCCTTGAGCGCCCGCGGCTCGACCCGGCGGACCCCGGTATCCGACTGGCCGCCGAACAGGCGGGCGTCTCGCCCGAGGAGTTCGTGGGTCCCGGCGACGTCTGGGCGCTGGTGTGGGACCAGGAGGACGGCGAGGGCGACGGCTTCGAGCTGCCCGGCATGCGGGACATCGAGGCGGAAGACTTCGCGGAGCGGCTGCTGGCCGCGCTCGCCACCGACGGGCCGTTCACGGTCGAGGCGGGCGAGGTGCTGCGCCTGGACGCCCGCCCGGCGGGCGCGGACGCCTACGTGTTCACGGCCCACATCACACCGCCGGGTGACTCGGGGACGCAGGAGCCTTTGTCCCTGCGGACCGGGCCCGTGCCCACCGCGGAGCTGGTGGCCGACCTCGGGGAATTCCGCCGGAGCCTCGCATGATGACCACCGCCGACGGCGTGATGGGCCCCGGTCCCGGCCCTGGCCCCGGCCCCGCGCCGCAGGCCACCGGCAGGGTCAAGGCCTTCCTGCGGCTCGTGATGATCGAGCACTCGGTCTTCGCGCTGCCCTTCGCCTACATCGCCGCTCTCACCGCCATGTTCCAGCTCGACCGGACCGTGCACTGGGCCGAGCTGCTGCTCGTCACCGTCTGCATGGTGGGGCTGCGGACCTTCGCGATGGCCGCCAACCGGATCATCGACCGCGAGATCGACGCCAGGAACCCGCGTACGGCCGGACGCGAGCTGGTCACCGGCGCCGTGTCGGTCCGCTCGGCCTGGACCGGGGCCGGGATCGCGCTCGCCGTCTTCCTCGGCTCGGCGGCGCTGCTGAACCCGCTCTGCCTGATGCTGGCGCCCGTCGCGGTGATCCCGATGGTGGTGTACCCGTACGGCAAGCGCTTCACGAACTTCCCGCACGCCATCCTGGGCCTCGCCCAGGCGATCGGCCCGGTCGGGGCCTGGCTGGCGGTCACCGGCGCGTGGTCCTGGGACGCCGTGATCCTCGGCCTCGCGGTGGGCGTGTGGATCGGCGGTTTCGACCTGATCTTCGCCTGCCAGGACGTCGCCGCCGACCGCGCGGAGGGCGTCAAGTCGGTCCCGGCCCGCTTCGGCATCCCGGCCGCCCTGTGGGGCGCCCGCGCCGCGCACGTGGTGACCACGGGCCTGCTGGCCTGGTACGCCCTGGCCACGGACGCGGGCGCGCTCTTCTGGTCGGGTCTGGCGGTCGTCGCCGGAGCCTTCCTCTACGAGCACACGATCGTGAAGCCGCACGACCTGTCCCGGCTGAACCGCGCCTTCTTCACGGTCAACGGCGCGATCGGGATCTGCCTGTTCGTCTTCGCGCTCGCCGACCTGCTGGTCCGGGGCCTGGCCCTCTAGCCCGCGCAGGGCCTAGGTGTATTGCCCCGGGAGGTTGTGGACGGGTGATGGAGGTCTCGGCTGAGGCGTCTTGAACGGGTGAGGGCCTTCCGGGTTCGGTGTGGATTGCGAC